>JBLMYS010000276.1:0-13865 GCA_050258415.1 Acidobacteriota bacterium
ATAATAAAATCTTCTAACTATAAAAGAATTCTCTGGGATGATAAGGTCGATACTCTTAAATTTGAGATCTCAATTGAACCTGCTGAAGGTACACAACTAAAAGACCTTGCGCCCCTCTATAAGGGCCAATAAAAGTTAATCCTTTAAGCCCCCTTTCCCAGGGGGCTTTCTGAGAGCCTGGAAGTTATTTATGTTTGCTGAGATTGTTTTTCCGCTTCCCTTTAGGAACGTGTTTACATATTCGGTTCCAAGTGAACTCATTCCCCTGGCAAAAACAGGCGTCAGGGCCGTCGTGCCATTCGGTAAAAGAATCCTTACAGGCTTCATCGTTAATGTTACAGACGAAACTACGGTTAAAGATAAAGTTAAGCCTGTCCAGGATATACTCGACGCAAACCCCATCTTTACACAGGAATCACTCAGGTTTTATGAATGGATTTCAGGCTATTACCTGAGCTCGCTTGGCGAGGCCCTCAGAAACTCAGTGCCTTACGGCCTTGACGTGGAATCGAAGAAAAAAATTGTTAGCGATAAACTCTTCTGCCAGAAACTCCTTTCAGAAGAAACCGACAAGTCCTCAATAAAAAGCCGGATCCTGAAGATTCTCTCGGAACAGGAGGTCGTAACACTCAGCTCCCTGCAGAAGGAAGTAAAAAAGAAGAATATCTATTCTCTTCTCCGCAGCCTCGAAAAATCTGGCGCCGTTTCGGTCCTCGATGAGCTGGAAAAAGCAAAGGTGTCGGTTAAAAAAGTGAAGTTTGTTAAGCTTGCCCTCTCAGCCGATGAAACCTACGAGGCTTTTCCCGAAATTGAAAAACGCTCACCCAGGCAGCTCGTAATCCTTATGGAACTCCTCTCGGATAAAGGTGAAGGCATAGCCCTGGCCGATATACTGAAGAAGACAAATACTTCGAAAAGTTCTGTGGACGCACTCGTCGAAAAGGGTCTCGTTGAAATCTTTGAGCGCGAAGTTGAACGAACCTACTCTGAAGCCTATTCAGAACAACACCAGGAGCTTACACTTACCTCCCATCAGGAGGCCATTAGACAGGAAGTCTCCTGCAGCATTAAGGATCAGAAATTCCAGACGTTCCTCCTCCACGGCGTAACAGGAAGCGGGAAGACACAGGTCTATATTGAACTGGCAAAGGCGGCGCACGAAATAGGGAAAAACGTCCTTATTCTTGTCCCTGAAATTTCACTTACCCCGCAGATTACTTCACGACTGTATAACAACTTCGGCAACAAGGTTGCCGTTGTCCATAGCCGGATGTCCTTGGGTGAAAGATACGATACCTGGCGGGGAATTATTGCAGGCAGGTTTACCGTTGTCGTCGGTGCACGCTCGGCACTCTTTGCTCCGCTCGATAATATTGGCCTCATTGTGGTCGATGAAGAACACGACTCGAGCTACAAAAACCACGAGAACGTTCCTAAATACCAGGCGCGCGATGCCGCGGTAATAAGAGGAAGTATCTGCAAGTGCCCCGTCGTCCTGGGCTCTGCAACTCCTTCGGTCGAAAGCATGTATAACGCCAGACTCGGAAAATACAAACTCCTTGAACTTAAGGAAAGAGTCGACGACGCGAAACTCCCCCAGATCAGACTCGTTAACGTCTCGGCCGAAAGAAAGAAAAAACAGATGGAAAACGTTTTTTCTAAACCTCTTTTAAGCGAAATCGAAAAAAGACTTCAGAAAAAAGAAGGCGTCATCATACTCCAGAACCGCAGGGGCTTTGCTACACAGGTCTATTGCGAGGACTGCGGAGAGGTGGAAACATGCGAAAACTGCTCGGTCCCCCTCGTATTCCATATCAACCGCAATATACTCCAGTGCCATTACTGCGGATACTATAAACCCGTTCCAAATGCCTGCACTCACTGCGGCTCCTTAAAAATTAAATATTACGGCACCGGAACCCAAAGAGTGGAAGACGAGATCTCTTACTACTTCCCCGATGCCAGAATCGAAAGAATCGACTCCGACTCCATCGGCAAAAAAGGCGCCCTGGGCTTCATTCTCAATAACTTCAGAAAAGGGGAGATCGATATACTGGTGGGAACCCAAATGGTCTCCAAAGGACTCGACTTCTCAAACGTTACACTCGTGGGCGTCGTGGCGGCTGAAACAAGCCTGTGGCTCCCGGACTTCAGGGCCGACGAAAGAACTTTCCAGCTCCTGACTCAGGTGTCCGGACGCGCCGGACGCAGCAAAAATGAAGGGGAAGTCCTCATACAAACACAGAACGATAAGCATTTTGTGCTCCAAAAGGTCGTTGAAAACGACTACCTCTCCTTCTTCGAAAGGGAAATTGAAGTGCGCGAAAAAATGGATTACCCCCCCTTTAGCCGCCTCTGCCTTATTGAAGCCCGCGATGAAAACGAGGAGAACGCCAGAGGAGCCATAAACGATTTCTATGAGCACCTTCAGAAGTACCGCAACGGACTTATGATTACACCTCCTTCGGAGGCCATGATTGCAAAACTCAAAAATAATTACAGGTTCCATATCCTCATTAAGAGCGATAAAAAAACCGACCCCGGCGGCGCAATACTCAGAAACGCGGTCCTTAACTCCTTTGTTAATTTTAACCGGATCTCACGCTTCAGAAATATCAGGCTCTTCTTCGATATTGATCCGCAGAGCATTGTATAAAAAAATACCCTGAAAGCCTGTTCCATCTTTCAGGGTATTAATAAAATTCTTTTCGGGCTACATAGCCAGGAAACTTAATGCCGGTACCGCCTTTGCAATCCCAAAGGCAATAAAACTCCATATGATCCAGATGCCGAAGACAACCGCGAAGTACTTGCCCATGGCTTTCGAATGAAACATTTTTGCCAGGCCTATACTTGTTATTGCAAGACCCCATATTCCGATAACGTCCAGCTTGTACATCAGCATCCCCGCAAAAGTGGCTTTATCCATATCCATGAACGCGCCTACGCTCGTGCCCATGAGAAATTTCCTCATGAAAAGGGAGGCCATTATCATCAGAACCATCCCTATTATCGAAATGTAATACGACATCCCGTTTGCCGAAAGCGCCGACTGGTAGCTCCCTTCCCCCTTAAGCACAAAGCGGCTGAAAAGGAAGTATATCCCTGTTACTATAAAGAACATAATCGAAATGGCGAACAGTGTGGATATGGCCCCGAAAATTGCTCCTGTTGCTCCGCTGCCGAATTCGTCCATCCTTTCGCGGTTCTTTTCCATCTGCTCGTCAGCCATCTCGCGCGTAAGCTGCCCTTTTTCAACCATCTCATTAAACGTCTTTTCAATCGAGGCTATCTGCTTTTGCCTTATTTCGTATCTGATATCAGGGTTGCTCATGAGTATTATGTTCGCAAGAACTGCAAATACTATCATAAGGCCCAGTGGCAAAAGCCAGTCAATTACGCGGGGAGGAAACTTTGACATCTGCTCAAAAGTCTGCGCGGGGTTTGTAATAATACCAATTAACTTGTCGGAATGGCTAAGTTCTTCCTGGTCAGCCTCTGATGCCTGTTCAGGAATTAAAGGTTCAGGATTGTGAATCTCGTCCATGTTAAACCTCTCTCCGGTTGTTAAAAAATTTTACGGAAGGGTGGAAATATAAAAAAGATAAATTATCTGACATAATTTACTGAAATATTTTTAAAAGTAAACATCCCTAAGGCACAAAAGTAATATTCCCAAAGCCAGAGTTCAGTTCCCCCGTAAATCAGTTTAATTTGTGCATTACAAGCCCTGAAATCCCGTGGAAGAAAACAATAAGCGCCATTAGAATCCCTTTCCAGTTTTCTCCGATACTCTGACCGTGGATGCTTGCCTGTGAGAACTTGTAAATAAGAAACACAGATAAAATAATAATGCCAAGCGTAAGATTGCCTGTCCTGTAAAATAAGGTTAGCTCACGCTCGTCGGGCTGAACGCCGCGCGCCCTGATATAAAGGGGCAGAAATGCCAAAAGTGCAAGAGATGCAAGCCCCTTCATTCCGAAGAGAAGAACTAAGGTAATTGCCAGTGCGCCTACTATGGCTTCATAAAAATATCTGAAGATCATCTTAAGCCTCCTGCTTATTATTCCCCTTAATGGAAAATATATCCTCCACCTTACACTCGAAAAATCTTGCAATCTTCATTGCCAGCAGAACCGACGGGTTGAACTTACCGCTCTCAATTGCCATAATTGTGTGCCTGGATACCCCGACCTGGTTTGCCAGCTCCTCCTGTGTTATCTGCTTGTGCTCAAACCTGAACTTTCTTAACCTGTTCTCTAATGCCATATGAATATGATTTTGTTCTATGATAATGTAGATAATACTTAACATATTGTCAAGTATTATCTACATTGACCAGAACTCTGGCCTTATGAATAATATTTTTTTTGACTAGCCCGGAATCTACGGGAACCCGTGGCAAATGATACCAAACACCCCCTCGCAACTGGTCAATAATATTTTTTTTTGAATAGCCACGGCCTTCAGGCCGTGGAATATTGCGCCCCACACCCCCTCGGGGCTTTAGCCCCAGAGCCTACGTCTTCCATCCCGCAAAAATTGTTTACTTGCCTTCTAAAGCTTAAAACACTATGTTTAAGATTACAAAAAGCCAATCTTAAACCTAAGGGAGAATATGAAAACCATTATTGAACCTTTTAAGATTAAATCTGTAGAACCGATCAGATTTACTACTAAAGAAGAAAGGGTGGATATCCTAAAAACAGCAGGATATAACCCATTCTTAATCCATGCCGAAGACGTTATTATTGACCTCCTGACCGATAGCGGCACCTCTGCTATGAGCGCTAAACAGTGGGCGGGAATTATGGACGGCGACGAATCCTACGCGGGCGCAAAAAGCTTCTTCCGCTTTGAGACTGCCGTTAAAAAAATTACAGGTATGAAATATATCATCCCTACTCACCAGGGCAGGGCAGCCGAAAAAATCCTCTTCTCCATTACAGGAGGCGAAGGAAAATATTTCCCCAATAATACACATTTCGATACTACAAGGGCTAATATCGAATTTACTAAGGCTGAGGCGTTCGACCTCCTTAACGAAACTGGCAAACACCCTGAAATCAGGGCCGACTTTAAGGGTAATATGGACACTGAGGCCCTCGAAAAATTTATCCTCGAAAAGGGAAGCGAAAATATCCCCCTCTGCATGATTACCGTTACTAATAACTCCGGAGGAGGACAGCCGGTCTCAATGCAGAATATCAGGGAGACTAAAAAAGTCTGCCAGAAATACGGCATCCCGCTCTTTTTAGATGCATGCCGCTTTGCCGAGAATGCTTACTTTATTAAGAAAAGGGAAAAGGGCTACGAAAATAAATCTGTGCTCGAAATCGCTCAGGAGATGTTCTCCTATGCCGACGGCTGCACAATGAGCGCAAAAAAAGACGCCCTGGTCAATATCGGCGGATTCCTCGCAATGAATGACGACACACTCGCCATGCTCTGCAGAAACCTCCTTATTGTAACCGAGGGGTTCCCAACCTATGGCGGCTTGGCTGGACGCGACCTTGAGGCCATTGCTCAGGGACTCGAAGAGGTCCTCGACGAACATTACCTCCAGTACAGAATAAGAAGCGTTGAATACCTGGGAGAAAAACTCCTCGCCTCCGGAGTCCCGATGATTGAACCCCCGGGCGGACATGCAATTTATCTCGACGCAAAGAGATTCCTCCCGCATGTCCCGCAGGACCAGTTCCCCGGCCAGTCAATTGTTTGCGAACTCTACCTCGAAGGCGGCATTAGAACTGTTGAAATTGGAAGCGTCATGTTCGGTAAGTACGACTCTCAGGGAAAACTTATTCCACCTCCTATGGAACTCGTGCGACTGGCTATACCCAGACGCGTCTATACACAAAGCCATATAGATTATGTGGCCGAAATTGTAATTGACGTTTTTAATAAAAGAGATTGCATGAAGGGCTATAAACTTACTTATGAAGCCCCTATGCTCAGGCATTTTACTGCCAGATTTGAACAACTATAAAGATATATGGAAGTTAATAAAAAATATTCGTTTACTAATAACAGGCAGCTCTGGAGAATACTCCTTTCGGAATCGAATAAGCTCATTATCGAAGACCGCGATACCGAAGGAAAACAGGCTTTCTTCAACTGCCTGGAAGCCTCAACGGGTGAGGAAATATTCAGGAATTTTCAACTTGAAGAAAAATTCTGGGTCGGAATCGAAGCAATATATAAGGACATAATCTATTTCCACAAATATGCCAAACCCGATATGCCCGGCCATAAGGAGATTATTGCCTTCGACATCGTTGAAAAAAAGATCCTGTGGCACGAGAGTGACCTCTCCTGGCTTTTTGTCCATGACAACTTGGTCTACGCCTTCAAACAGAAATTTGAAGGCTGGAATTTCTTCAGCCTCGACTATAGAACGGGAGAAATAATTGAAGAAATCGGAAATGACGCCGAAAAGGTGAACTCCATCAGAAACTCAATCGACGAAATGCAGAAATACCGCGGCTACCTTTTCCCCGAGACTTTTCATCAGGATAAAATTGAAGACATTGAAATAAAGCAGATAATTGAACAAATTACTAATGGCCGCGACGTTGCAGGAAATGTGGAATATGTGAAGTACGACCACCTCCTTTTATTCACTTTCTATGCAAGAGTCTTTGAGAAAAGCCTCGTTAACAGATTCCTGTGCGCGGACATAAGGACGGGGAAAATTATCTTTGAAGACGTTCTCAACGCAAATGCAAATGCGTTTGTACCCGACTCTTTCTTTATGAAAGATAACCTTGTTTTTCTCCTTAAAGAGAAAAAGGAACTCATAGTTTGCTCAGTTGAATAACTAAAGGAATGTTTAATGGAATTGTCAGATGAAGAGAAAAAAATTCTCCTGAAAGCCGCGCGTGAGTCGATCAAAAGCTACTTTACTGGCGGAGGCTACCCGGAAACTGATTACCAGAACCATCCGGTCCTTAAAGAGCACGCCGGGGCTTTTGTGACTCTTACCAAAGATAAGGCTCTTCGCGGCTGCATTGGCTATATAATAGCCGATGAGCCTCTTTTTCTGACAGTCTGCGACGCGGCCCGCAAGGCTGCCTTTACTGACCCCAGGTTCGATTCGCTGAACCAGGGTGAACTTGATAAGGTGGAACTCGAAATTTCTGTACTTTCCCCTCCTTTTAAGATGAAAAGTTACGATGAAATTGTGCTCGGAAAACATGGAGTTATTCTGGAAGACTTGGGAAGAAGAGCACTCCTTCTGCCGCAGGTTCCTGTTGAACACCGCATGAATAAGGACGAGTACCTCTCGGCCCTCTGCGAAAAAGCAGGCCTGCCTTCAAACCTCTGGCAGAAGAGAAACTTAAATATGCTGCTCTTTACGGCAAGCGTGTTTTCTGAAGAGGAAATGAAAGGTTAACAGTATGGAAACAGTCAGACCGCCTGCTGTTGCAGGCATGTTTTACCCGGCAGATGAGAAAAAACTAAAAGACGAGATCAGATTTCTTCTCGATGCCGCGGGAAGTGAAGAAACCCCCGGCAATGTGACGGCCATCGTCGTCCCGCACGCGGGTTATATTTATTCCGGCAGAACGGCCGCTTATGCCTATAATATGATCAGGAATAAAAACTATGAGACCGTCGTTGTCATCTCCCCGAGCCACAGGGAATATTTCCCCGGGGTCTCTGTCTACGGCGGCGATGCCTACAGGACTCCACTTGGAGTTATTCCTGTCAATAAAACTATGCGCGAGGAACTAACACGTGACGCAAAGCTGATTTTCCAGGGCTTTGAAGGCCACCGCCAGGAGCACGCCCTCGAAGTACAGCTCCCTTTCCTTCAGATGGTCCTGAAGAATTTTAGTATTCTCCCGATCGTCATCGGCGACCAGAAAGAAGAGTTCTTAAATGAACTTTCCGACCGCCTTTCAAAAGTCGTTAACGATAAAACTCTCATAGTTGCAAGTTCCGACCTTTCCCACTTCCATTCGAAAATGGAGGCCGACCGCCTCGACTCGATTGTGGAGAAAAGAATCAGGCAGTTCGATTACAAAACGCTCCTAAGGGATTTGCATAACAATAATTGCGAAGCCTGCGGCGGAGGGCCCATTGTGGCCGCAATGAGAACGGCTGACCTCCTGAACGTAAGGAATGTAAAGGTCCTTAACCGCAGCGATTCGGGCGACGTCACGGGCGATAATTCGGAAGTTGTGGGATATCTTTCGGCTGTTATCTATGAGTGATATTGCAGTCGTTGGAGCCGGAAAAGCAGCCTCTTCTCTTGTTAACGGCCTCGTCTCAAAAAATGAGAACGTCGCCTGCATCATTAGCCGGAGCCTCAGGTCTGCTCGCGACCTTGCACATAAAGCCGGGATCAGAAACTACTCGGATTCACTTGCCGATATCCCAAAGTGGGTCCACATCGTTTTTATCGCCGTTCCCGACAGATCCATTTCCCGCATAGCTGAAGAACTTTCCATGTACGACCTGGATTTTAAGAATACTCTTTTCTGCCACCTCTCAGGTGCGCAGAATATCTCACTTCTTTCTCCCCTGAAGGAAAAAGGAGCTCTTACGGGCTCTTTGCACATTATGCAGTCGTTCCCCTCGAAAAACTTTGTCGAGCTAAGAGGCTCATTTGCTGCTGTCGAATCTTCCTCGCCTGAGGCAGAGAAAACACTCTTCGAAATTGCTGAAAAGCTCGAGATGCGCCCCTTTGTAATAGGCTCAGAGGACAAAATATTCTATCACATTGCAGGCGTTTTTGCATCAAACTTCCTTATTGCAAACCTCTATCACGCACAACAGGCATTCAATAAAAGCAGAATTGAGGGTGTCGATTTCTTTTCCGTCATTAAACCTATTGTAAAATCGACACTTGAAAACGCGGACAAAGATGGCGTCATCAGAGCGCTCTCGGGACCAATAGAAAGAAACGACCTGGAAGTGGTGAAAAACCACCTGGCTGCACTAAAGAAAGCCTCAATGGAAAACGGGGAAGAGGGGGGGATGGATAACATTTATCTTAACTACATCTGCCAGTCACTAAGCCTCCTTGAAATAACAAAAATCAAAAACCCCACGGATATGGAAAAATACAATAAGCTGCGCGAATTATTACTATGTGAGCTCAAAGAAGCGGTCCGTAAGGTGTGAAAATAAAATCACGATAAAAAAAAACCGTAAAGAATTTTCTTTACGGCTTTTTTTTCAATTAATTATTCTAACTCTTAGAATCTTCTGTCGCCGGCCTGCTGGTTATAGATCACCTTTACGTCAACCCATGCCGGGGTGCCTGGTGTTCCGCCGCCTCTGTTTGTAATCTGAATCTTTGAATAATGCTTGTCGTTGTCGTAAACAAAAATGTAATTGTTTTCTGTATCCTTTACACTCTTAACCCAGCTCTGATCCTGAGCGGGAGCTGCAACAGTATCGGTCAGGTTCGTTGAAGAGCCAACCTTAAAGTAGGTTACTCTTGTCAGTCCGCTTGCCTGATCGGCTGAGGCAAGAACAAAACCGTTGCTTGAATAGTAAAGGTCAACCTTTGCTCTGTCCGTAGCTGTTGACCCGATGCCCGAGGGCTGGCCTGTTGAAAGAATCAGCCCGCTCGGCTGTGTGGCTGTTGTGCCGATTGTCTCATAAAGCCTTACAGGACCAAAGGTTACAGTTGAAAGTGGCAGCCTTACGTTAAGTTTTGCAGCCTCTCCTGCTTTGACAGTAACTGAAATCGTAGTGTCACGCAGCCCCTGATATTTAAGCGTAATTGAATAGTTGCCCGCATCAAGCCCGGTAAGACTGTCGGGAGTAACCTTATTTGTGTTTGTGTTGTTGTTCCAGATCTGTGCCCCGCTCGGGTTTGATGTTATAACAATGCTTCCTTTCTGTGCTGCAGGCGTGGGATTGGTTGAGTTATCGCTGCATGAATAGAAAACAAAAGAAATGAGCAGAGTCATTGCTAGTAGAAAATACTTTTTCATTTAATCCTTTCTCCTCTTACTTTTTAGCTAAATTAAAATTAAACTTCGATCCGTCAAGTGTCATGGTGAATGTTCCTGATAACTTTTTCATATCGTCTGAAACTTTTCCGGCATATTTGCCCTGGAATCTGCTGTGCAGAAGATCCTTCATCGTAAATTTCTTTGTTGCGGGGTCAAATGTCCCGCTTACCTGCTGGTTAATGACCTCCCTGTAGTTAATTGTAATGCTTCCCTTAAAATCGTTACCGTTCTGTTCTGTAATCTTAAGAGTTGTAGGGCGCTGGTCGAAAGTTCCACTATAGGTGCCTTTCAGGTCCGCAGTTTCTGCCTTCTGGGCTGTCTTTGCTGTTGTATCAGCTTTTTTTGTGGTGTCAGCCATTTTAGTTGTGTCAGCCTGCTGCGCGTTCTGCTGCGGCTGCTGCTGTTCCTGCTTTTTTCCGCAACCTGTTGAAACTATAAGAGAAAACAGTAGCATAAAAGGTAAAATGGATTTAGTAAGCCATTTTATTGAGTAATTTTTTTGCACAATACCTCCGTTGATGTTTTTAGTTAATTTTACTTTGAATAAATATAATTTGAATTTAAAAAAATTGCTATACTTTTTTTTGCCGGAACAAAACTAAGGCTGCTTCACTATAATTTAGCAAATGAAACGTATGAAGCAACAAAAAACGGACAGGCTTATTCTTAAAATAAATCCTAAAAATCTGTATTTTTTGCTATATTTATATAATGTAAAATTTGGAGGACTTAGCTATCGAAAAGCAAAATAAAACCCAGAATGATGTAGTTGAGAAGATTGTTTCTCTGGCAAAAAGAAGAGGATTTGTATTTCAGTCGAGCGAAATCTATGGCGGCCTGAACGGCTGCTGGGATTACGGCCCGCTTGGAGTTGAACTCCTTAAAAATATAAAGGAAGAATGGTGGAAATTCATGACCTACAGGAAAAATATTGAAGGAATTGACGCCGCTATTCTAATGCATCCCAGAGTTTGGGAGGCATCAGGCCACGTTGCTAATTTTACCGATCCGATGATCGACTGCAAACAGTGCAAGGCCCGCTTCCGCCTGGATACACTGGCAGAACTTATTTCAGATAAGAAAAAAGAAAAAGCAATCAAAGCCCTGCATGAAGTCGTTGCAAGTGACCCCGGCCAGACCCAAAGGCTTAATGAACTCACAGAGGGCAAGCTTACCGATGAGGCTTCAATGAATGAGACTTTTGATGCCGTCCTGGAGGATAAGGACCTGGGAAAAAAGCTTCTGTCTTTACTTAACTGCCCGCAGTGCGGAAACGCCGGTACTTTTACTGACGCAAGACAGTTTAACTTAATGTTTAAGACGTTTATTGGCCCAGTGGAAGATTCTGGTGCCGTTGTCTACCTAAGGCCTGAAACAGCGCAGGGTATATTCGTTAATTTCCTGAACGTCCAGAATTCCAGCCGCCAGAAGCTCCCCTTTGGAATTGCCCAGATAGGCAAGGCCTTCAGAAATGAAATCAATACAAAGAACTTCCTCTTCCGCACCCGTGAATTTGAACAGATGGAAATGCAGTTCTTTATTAAGCCTTCTGAAGACGATAAGTGGTACGAATACTGGAAAGAACAGAGAATTGAATGGTTTAAGGCTTTGGGTATGAGCCCCGATAAGCTCAGATTCCATGACCACCCCCAGGATAAACTGGCTCACTATGCTAAAAAGGCTACCGATATCGAATACCTCTTCCCATTCGGATGGGGCGAAATTGAGGGTATCCATAACAGGAAAGACTGGGACCTTAGCCAGCACCAGAAATACTCCGGCAAGTCTCTTCAGTATTTCGACGAGGAATCTAAGGAGAAATTCGTCCCTTACGTAATTGAAACTTCAGCCGGCGCAAGCCGCTCATTTATGGCATTCTTAATCGATTCCTACTACGAAGAGGAAGTTAACGGCGAACAGAGGTCTGTACTTAAATTCCACCCGCGCCTGGCTCCAATTAAGGCTGCCGTCTTCCCACTGGTAAATAAGGACGGTATGCCTGAAATAGCTCAGAAGATCGACCGCGACTTAAGGCCTTTCCTTAGGGTATTCTACGACGATAAGGGCGCCATCGGCCGCAGATACAGAAGAATGGATGAGGTCGGAACCCCTTACTGCATTACTGTTGATACTCAGACACTGGAGGACCAGACGGTTACTATACGTGAAAGAGACTCCATGCAGCAGGAAAGGGTCGCTATCGACCAGCTGCTTCCTTATTTCCAGAAAAAACTTGTCAATAGCACTCTCGATTTCTGAAATAAGAAACAATTTTGACTTTCATATTAGTAAAGACGCAAGTAATATAAATTGTATGTCTTTACTAATATGGGAGGAATGAATGAAAATATTTAGCGTTCTTTTATTTTTTGTCGTGCTTACGGTATCAGTTGCTTTTTCTCTGCAAGGCTGCTCGAGCAATGATTCAGGCTCAAACCCCGTTACACCCGGCGGAGGCGGCCCCGCTGCCCCGTCAAACGTAAATGTGGTCCTTTCGGCAATCCCGGGTGGCGGAAGTAATGCCAGGGTCTCCTGGACTAAATCCTCCGATAACTCAGCCGGAAACTTTGCGGGATATCAGGTCATTACAAATAAAGTCGATACTACCGGTAAAATATTGGGAAGTGCCGATTCTGCCCTCGTCGTTAAATCCGATAGCTCATTCCATATCGTTAACCTCGACCCTGGCCGCAATACTAGATACCAGACGAAAGTCTATGCCGTTAATGGCGACGGTACAAGAAGCCAGGCTGCAACCTCGGTTATCTATGCCGCTATTTATGAGTATACTAATCAGACTATCGACGAGTACTCGGCTGCCTCTAATTCGGCAAAAAGCGGCTATGGGTGGGACCCATTCCTGGGCGGCGGCACTCAGGTGGCTTATAGCTCCGATAATGCGTCCAAAATTGACCTTAATATGAGAATGGATAATACCGACGGAGCAATGAAATTCTATTCGCCTTCTTCACCAAAAGCGCCATTGACAAACGGGCATAATACCAAACTTGCTCTCATCGGAACTGGACAGGCGGCTTATGATAAGGCCGAAGGACTTCCTGAACCATCCTTAAGCGAGATTGCAATTACTCCCGATAACGTCTATCTCATTAAAACACAGGCCGGAAACTATATTAAACTGTGGGTCAAAAACCTCGGAAAAGTTTCAGGAAACGCGTATAATACCGCTACATTTGACTATAAACTTCAGCCTTTTGCGGGTTTAAAAGTCCTGAAAAGATAATTTCTTACTTTCTAAACTAAACCCGGTTTTTTCCTTAACCGGGTTTTTTTTATATGGAGACGTTTTGAAAAAATTAGCTCTGATTCTTTTTGTCCTCCTGCTTACAGGACAGGCTTTCTCTCAAAACGCGGACTTCGATTCCCGCGTGATGAAAGGAATCCACCAGATTTATAATATTAAATTTGATGACGCCGACAGAACCTTTAAGGAGGTAATTGCCGACTACCCGCAGCACCCGGCAGGCAAATTCTTCCTTGCAATGATCGACTGGTGGAAGATTCTGCTCGACCTGGATAATGAAAGCTATGACGACATATTCTTTGCAAAACTCGAAGACGTAATTTACCAGTGCGATCAGATTCTGGATAAGGACCCAAAAAACGTGGATGCCCTCTTCTTTAAGGGAGGCTCCATCGGCTTCCGCGGGCGCCTGAGAGCAATGAGGGAAAGCTGGATTAAGGCTGCCGACGACGGACGCGAGGCGCTTCCTATTGTAAACCACGCCTATAAACTTAATCCCAATAACGTCGACGTGCAGTTGGGCTTTGGAATTTATGACTATTATGCCGCTGTAATTCCTGCTAAATACCCTATGGTAAAACCCCTTATGATGTTCTTCCCCTCGGGCGACAGGGAAAGAGGTATTA
>JBLMYS010000277.1:0-15335 GCA_050258415.1 Acidobacteriota bacterium
TATGAATTGTTGCAATACTTTCTTTCTCATCTGCCGGGCCGTACAGGTCAGACATTCCCATTAAACCCAGACCAATTGCTGAGACCTGAGGGCCGTTGCTTCCAAGCTTGCGCATTTCCATTGTTTTCTTCCTTTTTAGTAATAATAATTATTACCCCATCTGAAAACAATTTTCAAGGTTATTCAGCAGCAATTTTCTACTGTATTTACAGTTCAGGTGGAAACCTCCTCCTTTTACAGCCCGTTTTACACCTTGCCCCGGTGAATCAAATTATGTAAGTTACTTCAGACATTAATTCCATTTGGCTCTTTAGTTTGTAATTGGGAAACCTGTTTTAACGCGCCGGGTGAGTAAATTTACAACAAGCTACTTTACGAGGACATTTTGAGCGCAAATAACCGTAAAATTCTATTATTAATAAGTTTTCTTTTAATTATTCCTTTGTCAAGCCTTCACCCGCAGTTTATTCATGTAAAGGATAACCATTTCATCCTTAATGATAAGCCTTATTATTTTGTGGGGACAAACTTCTGGTACGGCTACTATCTGGGCGTCCCTGAACCAAAGGAAAAAAGGGAAAGACTTATCAGAGAGCTTGACCGCCTGAAATCTATCGGCGTGGATAATTTAAGAATTCTCGGCGGCTCTGAAAAATCCGACATTAAGAATTCCATTAAACCCGCTATACAGATTTCACCCGGAGTTTATGATACTACTTTGCTTGCCGGGCTGGACTTCCTTTTATCCGAAATGAAAAAAAGAGATATGCACGCAGTTGTCATCCTGAATAACTACTGGGAATGGTCAGGCGGTATGGCTCAGTACTACTCATGGAACGGAGGAGGACGGGTGCTGGACCCTTCTGTGGATGACTTTGGCGATTTTATGAACTATTCAGCCACATTCTACAGGAGCAAGGCGGCTATACAGAACTTCAGGAATTATTTAACGAGCCTCATTAACCGCAAAAACATTTACACAGGGCTCCATTACTATGAGGACCCTTCCATTATGAGCTGGGAACTTGCAAATGAACCCCGCCCTGGTACCGATAGCCAGTATATTAGCTATTACTATGAATGGATCGACTCTACTGCAAATTTTATCCACTCGCTTGACACAAACCATCTCGTTACTACCGGAAGCGAAGGAACCATGGGCTCCATTGAATCTGAGAGTATTTACCTCAGGGCACATCAAAGTAAGTTTATCGACTATATAACAATTCACGTTTGGGCTAAGAACTGGCAGTGGTTCGATCCAAAACACTATAACGAAACCTATCAGAACGCCCTGGCAAAGGCAATTGACTATATACAGGAACATATAACGCTTGCCGGTAAATTAAATAAACCGCTGACAATGGAAGAGTTCGGACTCCCCAGAGACAATGAGCTCTATACCCCCGGAAGCGCAACAACGGTAAGGGATAAATACTATGGGGAGCTTCTTAAGCTTGTCTACCGTAGCGCCAAAGGGGGATCCCCAATTGCAGGTTCAAATTTCTGGGGATGGGGAGGCGAAGGCCGCTCGCCAAACAGCGATTTTATCTGGCGCGTGGGAGACCCTTTCGTGTGCGATCCTCCTATGGAACCGCAGGGCCTTAACTCGGTTTATGACACCGACTCTTCTACAATTGAGGTGCTGAGGAAAAATTCACTATTAATGAAAAGCCTGAGAGATAGTACAACTATTAAGGATTCGGCAGGTGGTTACCTGCTGCTGCAGAATTACCCAAACCCTTTTAACAGTATTACCATGATTAGATATTCGCTTCCTCAACCGGCACACGCCAGTCTGAAAGTGTTTGATAGTCTGGGAAGAGAAGTCAGAACTCTGGCAAACAGTTTTACTCTTTCCGGACCGCATGAAGTTATCTTTAATGGGGCGGGCCTTCCAAGCGGCGTGTATTACTACAGGCTTTCTACAGAAAACCATGAACCGGAAACTAAAAAGATGATGATCCTTAGATAGAACCGCCTTTCAGAAATACACACCTTATACTCCCGCTTGCTCCTTTCTTCAGTCCTGTAATTTTCGCCTAACCTCTATTGCCTGAATTTTATACAATTAATTTGTGTTGTTTTTAACAATGAAGGAGGAATAAAATGAAGGCAGTTGTATTTCATGGAATAGGTGACATTAGAATGGATGATGTGGATGAACCAAAAATTGAAAACCCACTGGATGCAATAGTCAAAATTACTTCAAGTGCCATCTGCGGCACGGACCTTCACATGATAAGAGGAACAATGACCGGAATGCAGGAGGGCACCATACTGGGGCATGAGGGAGTAGGAGTGGTTGAAGAAGTAGGTAAAGATGTACGTAATATCAGAAAGGGCGACAGGGTAATCATTCCTTCAACTATTGCATGCGGATATTGTTCATATTGCCGTGCGGGGTACTTTTCACAGTGTGATAACGCTAACCCGAACGGGAAAGATGCAGGTACGGCATTCTACGGCGGTCCAAAGGAAACAGGGCCTTTTAACGGCCTTCAGGCAGAATATGCAAGAGTGCCTTTTGCAAACGTGGGACTAGTGAAAATTCCTGACAATGTAAATGACGACCAGGCAATTCTGCTTTCGGATATTTTCCCTACGGGATACTTCGGTGCAAAACTTGCCGAGGTCAAAAGCGGGGACATTGTGGCAGTCTTCGGATGCGGGCCCGTTGGCCAGTTTGCAATCATCAGCGCTTTCCTTCTGGGGGCAGGACGCGTGCTTGCAGTTGATCATGTGCCCTCCAGACTTGAAATGGCACAGAAAAACGGAGCCGAGATCATAAACTTCGATAAGGAAGATCCCGTTCAAATGATAAAGTCCATTACCGGCTCTATCGGTGTCGACAGGGTAATTGATGCCGTGGGAGTTGATTCCGAGACCACCAGTTTAGGTCCCGCGGCAAAAGAGTCGGGAAAGATGAAAGAAGAGTTTAAGGAGCAGCTGAAGAAAGTTGCGCCTAAGACAAACCCTCAGGGCGACGACTGGCACCCCGGAGATGCTCCCGGACAGGCAATGATGTGGGAGGTTCAGGCCCTTGCTAAAGCAGGAACACTCGGAATAATCGGCGTTTATCCGCAGACGGTGCAATTCTTCCCGCTCGGAATGGCAATGAACAAGAATCTGGCTCTCAATATGGGTAACTGCAATCACAGGAAATATATACCACGCCTTTTGGAGATGGTACAAAGCGAAATAGTTGACCCGAGAAGAATAATTACCAAACAGGAATCCCTCATGGATGTGCTGGATGCCTATAAGGAATTCGATAAACGCTCCCCGGGATGGATAAAAGTTGAACTGAAAATGAAAAGACAAAGAGTATAAGAGGTACTTTTAAGCGAATTTTGATGCGATGAAAAACTTTAGATTTGCAACAGCCTTCCTGGCAATACTTCTTCTTGCTCTATTGCATCTAAGCTGTGGTACATCCGGGACAGGCACTGAAAGTGGGGTAAGTACAAGCCCTGAAATCCCGATCATGGTCAAGAGCAAAGAGGCAACCTTAGAGCAGCTTTGGCATGCCAGAGCCGAAGGGGATGCTGTAGAAAGGTGCGTCGCCTGGATACTCGACAAAGCAGGCCAGGCCAAAGGGGAAGTGTTGGCGGGAGAGTATAAAATATCTGTTGCACTGACGGCCCCCGAGGGATTTTATGAGCTGAAAAACAATACTGCCGTATGGAATAATCCTTCCAAAGCAAATGCTCATCTATGGGTATTTGTTCAGGACGGGGCCGATAACAGAATTGTTCCCCCTCTTGAAATCAATGCACAGTTGCTTGATGAGAAGGGAAATATAATTCTGAATACTCCTATGCCGTTTGTATGGACCCCCATGCTCAATGGTTACGGACGCAATGTCACTCTTTCTTCAGGGAAAAACATAACTATTAAGCTTAATATCGCTCCTCCGCGTTTCCGGAGGCACGATCAAATTAACGGTGAGAGGTTTACGAAACCTGTTGTAGCTTTCGTTACAATCCCGGTAAACCTTTCCCGGATCTCGAATAGCCAGGCGCTCTCAAGTCTAATGGAAAATGATGAATCTTTAGCCGGGGCCTCAGGTCAGGCATACCTTAAGGCTCTGAGAGTAATGTACAGCCAGGCTAACGACGGACGCAACATTATAGCAGGCGATTATGTTGTTGCTTATGCAATTGAATATGCAGAAGGATACTGGAGTTACGATAAAAACGGCGACTTCCAATACAGCAATGCACAAAACGAAAAGGCTAATTCACATATTGACCTGGCCGTGCTCGACAAAAAAACGGGACGTTTCCTCTTTAACCTGAATGTCAAAGCTACCCTTTATGACGGGACTGGAAAAGAAATAGGAACTCATGCGGAACCCTTTAACTGGCACCCCTGGCTTTACCACTATGGTGAGAACTGGAGGGTTCCTAATAATGCAAAAGCCTACCGCCTGCATATTCATTTTGATCCCCCTTCCTACAGGCGCTATGGCAGGCGCGACGGGAGGCAGTTTACGTCGCCGGTTGATATGGATTTCAGTAATGTAGAAATCAAAACCGGACAAAAATAATAGCTGCAAGGAGTGGAATGCTCAATTTGATGCTTGAAATTGTGATGTTACGCCCTCTACGGCTCATTCAGAGTCAAGTATTCTGAGCCGATGGGGCAAAAAAGTGCGCTGTATTTGACCCGCGTATTTTTTAATTAATAGTGTCTCCACAACACTGGGATTATCTGACTTTACTCATACTAATAGATCTGTCCCTTTTACCTCCTTTTCTTAGAAGTGTGCCGCCAGTGCTATTCAGGTTCTTTGCCCTTTTTGAGAAACTACTTTTATAAAAATATAAATTTATTAACTCTTTGGAGGGCCTATGAAAAAAGCGCTACGAAGACTGATAGTATATGCATTCCTGCTGGCGGAATTCATTTCTTCAGCAGCGTTTGCACTTACTGTCTCCCCATACCGGGCGAACATTTTACCTCCGGATTTCGAAGTCGACAGTATTTCCCCCAAAAAGGGACCGGCATGGGGAGGAACTATTATAACAATTTACGGGAAAAAGTTCCTGCCAAATTCAGTCTTTGAAGTCAAATTTGGCGGAATTCCCGGCACCAAGGTTACCCGCGTGGACAATCAAACCTTAAGAGTAAAATCGCCCAGGTTTCCCTTAATGAATCTAAACGCCGATACTCTGGAAGTAACGGTAACAGAGATTACGGAGTCGCCGAATGTAACAAAAGTTTCTCCGGACAGTTTCATTTATCTACGCCCGGGCACAAAATTAAACCTTCTTCCGGCTTCTGCTCTTTATAACGGAAATGTTGAACTTAATGCCATTCTTACAGACTCGTTAAATAACCCGGTAGACAGCCAGATGGTTGCTTTTACATTGGGTGGATTATCGGTTGGAACGGTATTAACTGATACGACTGGTCTGGCAAAGCTTAGTGTGCCAATTAGCAATGTTAAACCTGGAGTGCATGCAGGCTATATCGGGGCAAACTTCCAGGAGAACTTTTATTATAAATCCTCAAATTTTGCTCAGGCGGACCTGACTGTAAAGCCCGTGCAGGTGACATTAAGCCTCAATAATCCCGTGGTTAACTTTGGAGAGAGTATTGAACTGAAAGCCTTACTGATGCTTTCTGGCTCTCCACTTATCGGCAAGACAGTCACCTTTTACTTAAACAATAATGCAATTGGATCTGAGGTGACACAAAACGATGGCAGTGCAGCGCTTCATTATAGCCAGCTCCCTGATGCAGGACAATATAATATAAAGGCAGTATTTGCTGAACAGGGCTTCGACACCACTTCGGCTGCCGGTATACTTACAGTTAACCAGCTCCCAACAAGCATAAGCGTAGAAAAAGTGGAAACTTCCCCCGGAAGCACTGTAAGCCTTACGGCTACGCTTACTGCAAATGGAGCTCCTGTAAAGAGTCAGACAATTACATTTACAATCGATGGAAGCATCCAGGCTGGCACTCAAACGACCAACGATCTTGGAGTGGCAACCCTCGGCGGGGTTAATTTGGGCACTCTTGGCATAGGCCCGGGAACACACATAATCGGTGCCGGTTTTGCAGGAAGTACAAACTATAAAACATCCTCAGCCTCTAATGAACTCATTGTAAGCCAGGAAGCCACTGAAATCACTACTTCAAATCTTGAGGCTGATTATGGAAGCACGGTTAAGCTTTCGGCTAAACTTACTTCAAAAACAACCGGATTTGGAATTAAAGACGCCGTAATAAATTTTGAAATCGAAGGAGGCCCTCAGGTAGAGTCAGGCGTTACTGATGGAAACGGGGAGGCATCTAAGAGTGTTAACCTCGGAAATACCAGTCCCGGCACACATAAAATCACCATAAGCTTCGCAGGAAATGGAAGCTATGGCCCAAGTCACGCATTGGTGACTCTTACGGTAAAACAAGCCCCAAATGCAACAGAGATTCAGGTGGAAAAATCAACAGGAGACTACGGAGGCAAGACTACACTTTCAGCCAGACTCATGGCTTCAGGCTCCGGGTTAGGCGGTATGACTCTCCACTTCAAACTTAAAGGAGAAAATATAGGGGAAACCCAAACAAATTCAGACGGCCTGGCCCAGTTGCATGGAGTCAGTATAGCAGGAATTGATGCTGGCCTGCATGAAAATTTTATTGAGGTTAGTTTTTCACCCTCAAATGGTGGATATCTTCCAAGCTCGGGCAAAGGGGCACTGGAGGTTTCCAAGGCCCCAACAAGCATCAGCGCCAATAATGCTGATGCAGAATTTGGAAGCACCATCACTCTTACAGCTACACTCATATCATCTGTTACAGGTAATGGTATCTCTGGCGAAACAGTGAATTTTACAATTGAAGATGGGCCTGTTGTTGAATCCGCTCAAACTAATTCCGGTGGTGTTGCAACGAAAAGCGTCAGCCTCGGCAATACCAGTCCCGGAAAACATAATATTCATGTGAGCTTTGGAGGAAGTGCAAATTATGTCTCTAGCCAGAAAACAGTTTCGCTTACTGTTACTCAAACGCAAATTGCAACAACCCTAAGTGTTTCAAGCGCATCCGGCTCATATGGCGGCAGCGTAAACCTGCACGCTACGCTTAAATCGGGAAATTCAAACCTTGCAGGACAGACCATCAAATTTTATCTGAAAGACGTACTTGTAGGAGAGAACGTAACAGGAAATGACGGGGTTGCAAACTATATAGCCCCTTTGGGCTCAATAGATGCCGGTACATACCCCACCGGCGTAAAGGCTGAATATGTGGGTTCAAATGCTTATGCCGCAAGTTCAGCTCAAAACAGTCTCATAGTCTCCCAGGCTTCAACCATACTGAGTGTTCTTGATGCTGAGGCTTACTATGGAAGTTCAGTTACGCTCTCAGCTATACTTACCTCATCTGTTACACAGTCGGGCATTGCCGATAAACCCGTCAGCTTCATAATCCAGGGTGGCCCTCAGGCAACTGCTGTTACAAATGGCAGCGGGGTGGCAACGGTGAAGGTTGATCTTGGTAACACAAGTGCAGGTACTCATGACATTACAGCCGCTTTCGCCCCTTCAGGAGGAAACTATTCAGGAAGCACCGCAAAAGGAAAACTGAGTGTAAATGGTTTTGCAACAAGCCTTACTGTCACGGATCTGATTGGCAACTATGGAGGCACTGTTACTCTGGAAGCGACACTGTACTCTTCAGGTGCGGGACTTCAGGGCAAGACAATTAAATTCACATTCAACAATAAATCATATTCCGCGGAAACTAACCTAAGCGGCGTTGCAAGAGTTGCTGAGGTAAGTATTGCAGGCTTTGAGGTCGGCACACACTACGGGGTGATTCTGGCGGAATTTGCCGGCACGGGTGGCTACGCATACAGCTCAGCTTCCGGGAACCTTACTGTGGACAAGGCTGCTACTGCAATAGCAGTCGCAAATGCAACCGGCTCCTCAGGCGGGAAAGTTGACTTATCGGCAACACTGACATCCGGGAGCTCAAAGCTGAAAGGATTGACAGTTAGATTTCAATTAAATAACAGCCCCGCCGGGGAGGCTAAGACTAATGAGCTTGGTGTGGCGACACTCTACGGTGTTACCTTGCAGGAGAATTTGACTCCAGGGCCGCATCCAGGCGCAATTGCGGCAGTCTTTGACGGAAATGATAATTATATGCCGGTCCAGGGCTCCGGCACTCTTACTGTAACACAGACTCCTACAATTATTGTGGTTACTAAGGCTACAGGATCTTACGGGGGCAAAGTTAATCTTGCAGCTAAGCTTAGCAGCTCTTCGGGTAGCCCGTTAAACAGCATGAAACTGCACTTTAAACTTAAAGGCGCAGATTTAAACGACATCTATACTGATGAAAATGGTCTGGCTTTACTGTCCGGGGTTAGCATAGCGGGAATTGATGCAGGATACTATGAAAATTATATCGAGGTCAGCTTTTCATCAGTAAACAGTAATTATGCTCCAAGTACCGGTTATGGTTCCCTGGAAGTTATTCCGGCAGCAACAAAGATCAGCATCAGTGATATGGATGCCGGCTTTGGAAGTACAATCACACTGTCCGCTAAGCTTACCTCAGTTGTTACGGGAAATGGTATTGAGAATAGGACAATTGTCTTTAAGATTGATGGCTCCGAGGTTCAAAACGGAACAACCGGTGCAGATGGAAAGGCAGTTAAAAACTACTATCTGGGTAATACCAGCCCCGGCAATCATACGCTTGAGGCATTCTACTCTCCTGCTTCTGGCGGTAACTATTCAGGCTCGAGCGGGAAAGCCACTCTGAAAGTAAAGGCGGCTTCAACTTCCCTCGTTGTCACAAACGTGACAGGTACATACGGCGGCACAGTTACGCTTGAGGCAACACTGACTTCAGGGGAATATACTTTAACCGGGAGGACCATCAGCTTCAAACTGAATGGAGCCTTTGTTGGAAACGCTTCAACCGGTACAAATGGCGTGGCGACACTTCAGGGCGTCAGTCTGTCCGCTATTAACGCCGGCACATACAACGGTATAATCGAAGCCTATTTTGCCGCATCAGGCAACTACAGCTCCTCTACGGGGTATGGCAACCTGACGGTAAAGCAGGCCCCAACAACTACTGTTGTACAAAAGGCCACAGGATCATTTAACGGCAAAGCCAATCTTACTGCCAGACTTACAGCTTCTCTAACCGGAAACGCTTTAAGCGGCAGGACACTCTACTTCAGGCTTAATGGCCTTGATAAAGGAAGTGCTGTTACTGACAATGATGGCGTTGCATCACTGGCTGATGTAAACATAGCAGGACTTTCTGTCGGAATCTATAACGATTACATTGAAGCTGTTTTCTCCCCTTCAGGCGGAAACTTTCTTCCGAGCTCAGGCAAAGGCCCTCTGGAAGTTGGTCTGGCAACTACAAATCTAAAATTGGAAAAAGTGACAGCAGCCTTTGGCAGCAAAGTTACACTTACTGCCACGCTTACTTCACAGGGCATTCCTTTAAGCGGAAAGCTAATTGAATTTTCGCTTAATAATAAATCGGTGGGAACAGCTCTAACTGACGCCAACGGTATTGCGGTTAAAACTAATGTCGATTTAACCGGCATTCCTGCAGGTATCTATCCGGGCTACATCGGCGCCAGTTTTGCAGAAGCTAATCCTTTCAAAGGCTGCAGCAACAAGGCTGATCTTGAAGTAAAAAAGGCAGCAACTGCTGTTACAGTATTGCCTGCTGAGGTGCAATATTCCGACCAGGTAACTCTTACAGCTGTTGTTATTTCAGCGGTACAGGAAGTACTTAACTCCTCAGGCGGAAAGGTCGAATTCAAATACCAGGTGGGCAGTGAAACAGCCGTTTCCTTAGGTGTTGTAACTTCCTACAGCGTTGTCAATGGTAAGTTGAACTTCAAATATACATTTACCTGTACGCTTGCACCTAATACCTATAAGATACTTGCCGTATTTACTCCCTCGGATCAGGCTGACTTCGATTACTCATGTAATATAGCGCCATGGGGCCCGCTTGTAGTTAAGCCCGAAGATGCTCTGGCTGAATATTCGGGCGTGAGATACTTTTCGGCTACTTCATTATCGGCTTACAGCGCGCTGTTGACTTATTCTTCAACTCTTACAGATTATCCCGATGCTTTCCGTGGCAATATCTCAAATGCCAGGGCTGAGCTAAGGGAGGTGCAAACAGGAGAACTTTACGATCAGGGCATCGTTCGCGGAACGAATCTCCCCGTATTTTTATTTAATTCTTCAGATCAAACACTTGGAGGTGTAACGACACAGTCGTTTAACCGGAAACTGGGCCAGTCCGAAATAAATAAATGCGGGACCACATTCACTGTATATACCTCGGTATACGGCTACTATCACGCATTAAGTGATCCGGCTCTTGTTTCAGTTTGTATCCCGTCAACAGAGAATATCTCAGGCGGCGGATTTATAATTTCAAATTCACCATCAGGCAAGTACCGCTGCCTCTCAGGCAGTAAAACCAGCTTCGGCTTTTCAATGAAGTATAATAAATCGGGCAAGGATGCCCAGGGGCAGGTAAATATTATAATCCACGCCGAGGACAATAAAATATACCAGGTTACGGCAAATATAATAAATGTGCTCTCTGCTTACCTCATCAAGGATTTGCCCGGTAAAGCCGCAAGTTTTACCACCAAAGCAGATTTCAGGGATATTACCGATCCTTCAAAACCTATCTTTTTAGGCGGGGGCCTTACGCTTAAGCTCGAGATATATGATGATGAAAAGTATAATGAAAAAGATGCTATAGCCATTACACTTCAGGACATTAATTCAGCGCTTTTGTTTTCCAGCAACTGGGACGGGACAAAAACGGTCTCACAATCGCTAAAAGCACCTAAAGGCGGCGGAAATATCATGGTACTGAGCGTAGATGATCCGGTGGGTGTAGAAGAAGAGGAAATAGTCCCGAAAGAATTTACCCTGTACCAGAATTATCCAAACCCGTTTAACCCGAGCACGAATATACAGTTCGACCTGCCGGAGGAAAGCAGGGTTAGTATCGTGATCTATAATATTCTTGGAAGGGAAGTCGCCAGGGTGGTTGATAAGGACTTCCCCGCAGGCAGGCATCAGGCGGTATGGAACTCTCAGAATGGAAGTGGCACGTTTGCCTCAGGTATCTACATCCTGCGCATATCAGCAAAATCACTCAGCAGCGAAAAAAGCCTCATTTCCACAAAGAAAATGATGCTGGTTAAATAATGCCGGGAGGCATTAAAGAAAAAGGCGCCGGATATTCTCCGGCGCCTTCATTAAGTACAAAAGCCCAAAAACAGATTGTGCTGCTTTTGGGCTTTCAGAATTAAACTCGTTGAAAATTAAACTTCTTCTTCCACTACCTCTTCTGCTACTTTTACCTTGGCCTTGCCCTTGTTTTCAACTTCGGCAATATATCTTCTTGTTGCCTCCGGAAGTTCCTGCCAGCCCTTTAAGGCCAGAAACATTCCGACTAAGGCAAATGGCATCAGGAATATTGGCCACCAGTGCCAGTTCCAGGTTGTTAAATAACCAAGTGCTATTGACTGAATGCCTGAGCCGAGGTAAACAAAGCCGTCAACAATGCCTGAGCATGTTGCCGTGGCTTTCCTTCCGCCGAAGTCCGCTGCAGCGGTACCCGACATAAGCGAGTGACACCCTGTAACTGCCGTTACAATCAGCACTGCTGAAATTCCTACAATTACCGGAGAGGAGGTTAAAAATATGGCCATTACGCCGGCCAGTACAAACATGGCGCCCGATAAGAATACAACCGGAGGTGTTCTTCTTGACTGGAAGAAATTATCTGAAATAAGTCCTCCGAGGAAACCGCCAATGATACCGAAAATGCAGAGCAGAAGTCCCCAGTTATCCATGAAGAATTCGCCGCCGGGCTGCTTTACATCTTTTGCAAAAATAGTGTACCACTGCATAATGCCGTTTCTAAGTGCGCCTGAGGTCAGCTCGATGAATGCAAAGGTCAGCATAAGCGAGCTTCCGAAAACCATTTTGAGAAGGTCTTTTGTGGAATATTCCACATCCATCTTGCCTGATGAGGCGTCATGTGTATCAAATTCAGGAAAACCGGCTTCTTCAGGAGTGTCCTTAATTAACAGCCAGTCCATTACTGCCCAGAAGAGCATTATTATGCCGGGGACAAAAAATACGGCCCAGACTGCATCAACAGAACCGGTTCTAAGTGCAAAGACGCTCTGAAGCAATGAGCTCATCCAGTTCGTTGGGCCTCCCGGGGTTACTTTTACCATGTCAACAATAGCCTGCCCCCAGTCGAATGCGAAATAAACTCCTATGGAAATTAGGGAACCGAAAATTGCGCCGAAAACTCCGCGTTCTCTTACGTGGAACCAGTAAGCTTTAACCTTTATAATAGAAACAGCCCCGTAACTCTGGAAATACATGTTCAAAGCATAGAGGACTGAAAAAATCACTACCAGATTGCCCGTGTAACGCCCGGTTAATACCAGGTAGGTTACAATACCTAGTAAAATATTTGCAATTGAAGCGCCTACAGAGGAAATGATAATTCCTGCCTTACCTCCAATCTTGTCTACTAATGGACCGTTAACGAGAAAAGACATTGCATAGACTAGGGTTCCGGCTCCGAAAATTATTCCGAAATCCTCCTTCGACATCAGGCTCCCAAGGGCATTCTTTGAAACATTCAGGTTGTAACGCCCCATGTAAAGAAATGCATACGACATGCCGAGAGGAAACCAGTTGATAAACCTGCGGATTAAAAACCATTTGCCGTGCTTTAGAGGATTGTTATAAAAATATAAAAATATTATAAGTGCAATACTCAACGTAACAATAATGACACCCATATCGATATCCGTCCTGTTGAATTTTTAGAGGAAAACTTGATGTAATAATGTGGCTCTAAATTGGCCAAGTAAAAATATGGGATAAAACAATTATTAGCAAGGTTTTAACCCGAATATTAAGTTGCTCAGTCCCTTAAAAGATTAAATGGAACGGAATTTATGCCCGCCGGAAAGGCGATGAAAAGGCCGAAATTCGATTAAAAAGCTATAAAACAGGCCTGTTCGCCCTTTTATGGAGCATCTTCAATAGAAAAACTGAAATTGCTTTTACAGGCCTTTTTTTAGGGCATAAACTTTTGCCCCTCCGGCTCCGGGAGGGAAAATGCCCTTATTTTCATCATAATTAACCTTGGAGAAATCACGTTTTATTTTATAAATTTCACCTTTCATAATTTTTCTTTTATAGCGGACTTTTTTAATGCTGATGATTAAAATACTATTTAGATATATATTACTGTGCGCAATATTTTCTGCTTTTTCTTTTAAGCCCTTATACTCACAGAGAATACCTGAACCTAAGATTCCTTTTGCCCCTGAACACTACGTATGCTACAGGACTGAGACAAAAATAAGCATAGACGGGAATCTGGATGAGCTAAGCTGGCAGAAAGCATCATGGACCAAAGCTTTTGTTGACGTTGAAGGAAGCCAAAAACCCGCCCCGAAATTTAAGACCAGGGCTAAAATGCTCTGGGATGACAACTTCCTCTATGTCGCTGCCGAACTGGAAGAACACGACCTCTGGGCTACACTTACTAAGAGAGATACCACAATTTATAACGATAATAATTTTGAAATATTTATCGATCCCGACGGAGACACACAGAACTACTATGAGTTCGAGATAAATGCCCTTAACACATTCTGGGACCTCTTTATGACAAAACCTTACCGCGTAGGGGGCTTCCCCGTAAGCGCATGGGATATCAAAGGTATTAAAACAGCCGTTGGACTTCAGGGGACATTAAATAACCCAGCGGATAAAGACCAGGGCTGGATAATTGAAATTGCATTCCCGCTGAAAGTCCTAATGCAGTCTACAGGGCATAAGGGGCTTCCCAAAAACGGTGAACAGTGGAGAGTTGATTTTACAAGGGTTGAGTGGGGCCTAACATCTCAAGAAGGCAGATATAAAAGAAATGATGATGAGACCAGTTACTGGGCGTGGTCACCAATAGGGCTCATCGACTACCATTACCCTGAGATGTACGGATATGTACAGTTCTCGGATAAAACGGCAGGCAGCAGTGAGGATACCTTTATTCAAATACCTGCAGAATATGCCAAATGGGTCTTAAGAGAGATATTTTATAAGGAAAAGGCTTTCTTCCTCGAGCACGGCAGTTATACAAAGAGTTTAGAGGACCTTAAGTTTGATCAAACAGATATCCCGGGCTACAATTGGCCCCCTGTAATTGAGACCACTTCAGATTTCTTTGAAATTTCTGCATTTAGTTCAGAAAATAAAACAAAAGTATACATTTTCAGCGACGGGAAGACAGGGGAGATTTCTCTTAAATAGTTATATCCATTCCGGGTTCTGAACTTTAAGATCGCTTTCTGTTTCCCCGGTGTTTACTGTTGAGGCAGGCTCAAATAACATTATCTGAACCTCCTCTTCGGCCTCAGGCATATGCTCCACACCGCGCGGGATAATTATGAACTCTCCTTTATTAATAGTTACAGACTTGTCCCTCATGTGGATTTTAAGCGTTCCATTGAGTACCAGAAAGAATTCGTCTTCCTTTTCGTGGTGGTGCCAGACAAATGAGCCTTTTAATTTTACAACTTTAACGTGCTGCCCGTTAAGCTCTCCAACAATTTTTGGGCTCCAGTGTTCAGAAAATTTCTTAAGCTTTTCTTCCAGGCTGACCTTAACAATATCCATATATACATCCCCTTCTTCTTTAGCTCATTTCACAATAAATTAAAATAACCATTTCATCTCTAATTCAAAAACAAGGAATTTGGGAACTGTTTATTATGTCCCAAAATTCAGCATAAAATTGCTTGTAAAAAGTTAAATCAGTAAGTTTTACACGTGAATTTCTTTTATGTTGGGTTTTATGCAGGGAAATTCATGCTATGGGGGATAAATAAGTTAATAGAATTGCATGATTAGATAAAATTTTCAGGAGAACTAAAATGACTGGTTATCTTTATGGATCTTTGCTTGCAATCATCCAGTTAGTTGTTGTTATTGTTACTTTATATCTGTTCGGATCAAGACTTCAGAAAACTGAAGGCGACACATTTAAGGCCCGCTTTAAGGCGGTAAAGAAGGGGATTTTATTAGTACCGGCTTTATTGCTCGTACTCTTTTTTGCATTTGACGGCTATATGGCTGTCAAACTCGTTGAGCAGAAAGATGCCGCCCAGATTATGGATTTCCTCCTTCTGGATAAAATGCACAGGAATACAGACGACCTCCTGGGCGATCTGTCAAAAGAAGTAAAAAACTTCTCCGACCATCACCCCGAGTTTA
>JBLMYS010000278.1:0-4090 GCA_050258415.1 Acidobacteriota bacterium
ATTTTAGTAGCCTTGATTCAGGCTTATATTTTTACAATGCTGTCTTCTCTTTTCATCGGGATGGCAGTCCATCAGGAACATTAAATTAATCAACGGTACATGTCTAAATAAAAGGAGAAAATTAAATGAATTTCGATTTCGCATATTTGGCAGCCGGTTTCGGTGCGGCTTTAACGGTTATTGGTGGTGCTTTGGGTATCGGAAAATTAGCTGGCGCAGCTATGGAAGCAAGCGGAAGGCAGCCTGAAGCTGCCGGCGACATCAGAACATCCATGATCATTGCAGCAGCTCTTATTGAAGGTATTTCTCTGTTCGCATTGGTTATCTGTATTTTATTGGCTTTGAAATAAGTCTTTTAGGAGTGTTTTTATAACACTCCAATTTATTTTTAGGACTAATAATTCAAAGGAAGGGTAAATATGTTTGTTAAGCTGAATATAGCTTTGATTGCGTTGCTTGAGACTGAAGAAGGGAAGCCAAGTTTGCTTGCTGTCAATCCGGGACTTATCTTTTGGACAGTTATTACTTTTATAATACTGCTCATCATTCTGAAGAAAGTTGCCTGGAAGCCTATTCTCGGGGTACTGGAAGAAAGGGAGACCTTTATTAAGGATTCACTCGATAAGGCCGAAAATGCCCGCCTGGAAGCTGAAAAGCTTTTGGCTGAAAACAAAGAAGCCATGACCAGAACCGAGGAAGAGGCTCAGAAGATCATTGCTCAGGGCAGGGAATTTGCTGAAAAGCTGAAAGAACAGATTATTTCCGACAGCAGGACCGAAGCAAAAAAAATGCTCGATGATGCTACTGCCGAAATCAAACGCAAAAACGACGAGGCCTTCGAATCCCTGAAAAGCCAGGTGGCACTTATTGCCATTCAGGCTGCTGAGAAACTCCTCAAGGAGAATCTTGATAAGGAAAAGCAAAAGCATCTGGTTGATAGATTTATTGATGATTTACCGAAAAACTGATTATGAGCAATTTTAATATTTCTAATAGATACGCAAACGCTCTGCTGCAGCTTGCTTCAGAGAAAGATCTTTTTCAGCAGATTTCGTCTGATATGGAAACGGTTTATGGCACTATCAGAGGCTCTCGCGAGTTCCAGGTGATGCTTACCAGCCCTATTGTTAAAACCAACGACAAGGAACAGGTTTTACTTAAGGTCTTTGAAAACCGCATCGGCCGCGATTCGCTGAATTTCCTCCTGTTTATTGTAAGAAAAAACAGGGAGGATCTGCTTTTTAACATAATCAGGCAATTCCTCAACTTGAGAGATCAAAAGCTGGGAATTGTTAACGCTGAGGTTATCAGCGCATCGGAGTTCTCCGATGAACAGAAAAGTAAACTAACAAAAAAACTTGAGGAATATACCCGTAAGAAAGTAAGACTTTCCGTGCAGGTTGACAGGAACTTACTTGGTGGCTTTATCGTTAAGATCGAAGATACCGTATTGGACGCCTCGCTGAACCATCAGCTTGAACTGCTCAAAGAACAGTTCATGAAGGGTGATTCCTCACTGAACTAACGTTTAGATTAAATTTTAAAGGAAATAGAAATGGCAGAAGTTAGACCTGATGAAGTATCTGCAATTTTGAGAAAACAGCTGGCCGGCTTCGATAATGAAGTTGACGTCTATGACGTCGGCACCGTCCTCCAGATCGGCGATGGTATCGCCCGTGTCTACGGACTGTCGAAAGTTATGGCAAGTGAACTTATAGAATTTCCGCATGATGTCTTCGGTATGGTGCTTAACCTCGAGGAGGATAGCGTCGGATGCGTTCTTTTTGGCGATTATTCTCTCGTTAAAGAAGGGGATACCGTAAGAAGAACAAAACGCGTGGCTTCTTTCCCCGTCGGTGAAGCTATGCTCGGAAGGGTTATTAACCCGCTGGGATTGCCTGTAGACGGAAAGGGACCTATCCATACCGATAAGTTCCTTCCATTGGAAAGAAAAGCTCTCGGCGTTATTGCCCGCGCCCCTGTTAAACAGCCTCTGCAGACAGGCATTACGGCTGTCGATGCAATGATCCCCATCGGACGCGGCCAAAGAGAACTTATCATCGGCGACCGCCAGACCGGTAAGACTATCATTGCAGTCGATACAATCATTAATCAGAAATATACACACACAGAAGATGCCAAAAAAATCGGCATTAAGCCTGTTTATTGTATCTATGTGGCCATAGGACAGAAGTCCTCTACTATAGCTCAGGTTGTAGCCAAACTCCAGGAACATGGGGCGATGGAATATACAACCGTAATCGTGGCCGCTGCCTCGGATCCTGCTCCGCTTCAGTATATCGCCCCTTATGCCGGCGCAACACTGGGCGAGTTCTTCAGAGATTCAGGCCGCGACGCACTTTGCGTCTATGACGACCTCTCAAAGCAGGCCGCGGCTTACCGCGAACTCTCACTCCTGCTTAGAAGACCACCGGGACGCGAGGCCTTCCCGGGCGACGTTTTCTACCTGCATTCAAGACTCCTGGAGCGCGCTTCAAAATTAAGCGACGAGCTCGGAGGCGGCAGCCTTACGGCTCTGCCTGTGATTGAAACACAGCAGGGCGACGTTTCGGCTTATATTCTGACAAACGTTATTTCAATTACTGACGGCCAGATATATCTCGAGCCTAACCTCTTTAACGCCGGCGTAAGACCCGCTATCAACGTCGGTATCAGCGTTTCCCGCGTGGGCGGTAATGCACAGGTTAAAGCTATGAGAAAGGTCGCCGGCTCTTTGAAACTCGACCTCGCCCAGTACAGGGAACTAGAGGCATTCGCAAAGTTCGGAAGCGACCTTGATAAGGCTACGCAGCGCACACTGGCTAAAGGTGCCCGACTGGTTGAACTCCTGAAACAGGGACAGTATAACCCTATCCCTGTCGAAAAACAGATCGTCAGCGTCTTTACCGGTACTAACGACTACCTGGAATCTATCCCGGTAGAGGACGTAAAACGCTTTGAAAAGGAACTTCTGGAGTACATTGAATTGAAGTATAACGATATTCTGGAAACTATCAGGGTGGAAAGGGAACTCAAGGAAACAACCATTGCCAAACTGAAAAGCGCCATTGAAGAATTCTTGCCGAAATTCAAGGCTTCTGAAAAATAAATCACTATGCGCCTTAACTGAAGTCTTTTATAAATCTTGCCCCTCAAAAGGCAAGATTTATAATTTATAGCTGTGTTAAATAAAAGGCTTTTCTGATTTAAGTATGCGGCTTTAAGGCAAGCTGCTTAAAAGCTTTTAGACTTGTTGTTAATGAAAAATGTTTTATTTTAAATACAGTGATGTTTTAACCTCAAAATTTTATTAAAATGGCTACATTAAGGGACATCAAAAGAAGAATAGTCGGTGTGAAGAGCACGCAGCAGATTACTAAAGCTATGAAAATGGTGGCTGCTGCAAAACTGAGAAGAGCCCAGGAAAACATCATAAATGCCAGGCCCTATTCAAGGAAAATCTCCGATCTGTTCAGACAACTGGTATCAATAGACAGTAATATAAATAACCCGCTACTTGCACAAAGACCGGTTAACAATGTGGCGGTCGTTGTCGTAACCTCCGACAGGGGACTCTGCGGCGGCTTTAATATGAACCTCATACGTGAGGCTACAAGGCTTATACACGAAGACTACAGGGATTATTATGAGTCAGGTAACCTCTATATTTATCCAATAGGGAAAAAAGGAGCCGACCATTTCAGCAGAAGAAACTACAAAATGCTGGGTGAACATTCCGGCGTTTTCTCCGACCTTAAGTTCACGGTTGCTACAGATATTGTAAACGACCTTAAAAAACGCTTCCTCTCCGGAGAATTAGACCGTGTGCTCGTGGTCTTTAATGAATTCAAATCTGTAATGCAGCAGAGAATTACCGTTGAACAGCTCTTGCCCGTTCCCAGGGTTACAAATAATGACGTTGAAGGCAAGATAAATACTGATTATATATATGAACCTGATAAAACGGTTATCTTGAATAATCTGCTTCCCAAACACCTTAATTCTCAGATGTGGAGGATTTTACTCGAATCCAACGCTTCTGAATTAGGCGCAAGAATGACGGCCATGGATATGGCTACCGAAAATGCTA
>JBLMYS010000279.1:0-18372 GCA_050258415.1 Acidobacteriota bacterium
TCCTGCTGGACCAGCTTTTGAGCTGCTTCCTCGGTGATTTCATCTTCTATATCGCCTATTGCAACCGGAGCTTTTTTCTTTTTTAGCATTGCCGGCTGATTACCGGCCTGAGTGGCTTCCATGGCAGGCATTTCCAGAAGCTGCATATCTGCAGATTCACCAACCGTGCCGATGATTATCCTCTCGTTTTTAATCTTATTTAGCAGTCCTTTGAGTATGAACATCGACGCGCCTACGGCCACAAAAATCAGAAGCAGGTTTGTCCATTTATCCATATTATCAAATATGGAAGATCCTCCTTTTGTTTCCTCTCCCAGTTTGGTCTCAAAAGGTATGCTAACAATTGAGAACTGGTCCTTTCTTGTCGAATCAATACCAATGGAGTTTTTTATAATATTCTCCAGTTTTTTCATCTGCTCGTCGCTTCTGGGCTCATAGACAATTTCCGTATTGTCCCCTTTTTTTACTTCCTTTGGGACGCCGTTAATGACAGCCGCCAGGCTCAGGCGCTTTATGGTTCCGGTTCCTTCAACCACCTTCTGCAGAGTCTTGCTTATTTCGTAGTTAGTTGTTGCATTTTCATTTGACTGCTGAGTAGAGTCACCCGAAGCCTTGCCGCCGCTGGAGGATTTGACGGTCTGCTCGCTGACGGCCACCTGAGACTCAGGGTCGTAGGTCTCCATGGTCTTTTCCACCTGATTAAAATCGAGATCTGCATTCACCTGAACAATTGCATTGCCATAGCCAAGGACGTTATCTAAAAGACTCTGAGCCTTTTGCGCAAGGTAATTTTCCACCGATTGTTTTATCTCATACTGTTTGCTGCTTGAAGCGGCAAGGGGGCTTTCGTCGAGCTCCTTTGAAAGAAGCCTTCCATGAGTATCGAGAATTGTAACCTTTCCTGGTCTTAGGCCCTCAACGCTTCCGGAAATCAGGTTTGAGATTGCAATTATATTATTTTTGGTGATGTTCTGGCTGTTTCTCAGTTTCAGGACCACGGAAGCCGTAGGTTCTTTTTCTTCTTCCTTGAAGACAGATTTTTGCGGGAATACTATATGGACCCTGACGCCTTCGACACCTTCGACCTGCATAATCGTTCGGGCAAGCTCGCCTTCAAGTGCGCGCTTGAAGTTCAGCTTCTGCATAAATTCGGACATCCCCATGGTATTCTTGTCGAAAATCTCATAGCCGACGATGCCAGAGCTTGGAATTCCCTTGCCGGCAAGTGCGAGTCTGGTTTCGTACAACTTTTCCTTGGGAACCCTGATCGTCTGCCCGTTGTCTTCAATTTTATAAGGAATTTTCTGACTGGTCAGGTGCTCTACGACCTTGGAGGCATCCTCGGGCGCAAGATTTGTAAAAAGGGCCGAATAGTTAGGCTCATTAAAAGCAAATAGTATAAAGCCCAGCAGAATAACTGTAGCAAGTACAACTCCCCCGATAATCAGGCGCTGCTGAAGTGAGAGCTTGTTGAATATTCCGAGTAAAGCCTGAACCGAATTTTTCTTATCCACTATACTTGTATCCTGGTTAATTCTTTATACATATCTACAGCTTTGTTTCTGATTTCCATAAGGAGTTCGAGGCTGGTCTTTGCCTTTTCGCCGGCAATCATAACCTCGTGCAGCTCCACGTTTTTGCCATCGGCAAAGTCCTTAGTTTTGTTTGCGGCCACGATCTGGTCCTGGTTAACATCGCCGATAAAGGAGGTAAGCATTTCAGAGAATCCGGCATTGTCTTTTTTACCGGTCTCTTCAATTTTGGGTAATTCCCTGAATATGTTTTGAATTGAGCCTATTTTCATTATTATCCTCTCTTATCGAACAAAGATCCAAGTGCAACGCCCGACATTTTGCCTGACTTCTGGTAAAAATGATAATCCGAGATTTCTTTTTTATTTTCGGGATAGAGATTAATGAAAAAGTTCTTCTCTTCGTTATTAATCTTTTCTGTTGTAATCTTCTCTGTATTAACCCTCTCGTTTTTTTGCAGAGAATTTAGGGCAGTCTCATTATTAACCCTGGGCTTTGCCTTTACCTGCTGCATGTAGCCCGGGCCGTAGTTGCCTATATTATTGGTAGAAATTTTCATTTATATCTCCAGGGTGTCCTTGGCCATCTGTTTAGAAGAATTCAAAGCCGTCAGATTTGATTCATAGCTTCTTGTAGCTGCTATCATGTCAACCATTTCAGTTACAATATTTACATTAGGCATGTGCACATAACCGTCAGGGTCTGCGTCGGGATGCTCGGGCATATAAACCATATCCCCCTGTTTAGAATCCTTGACAACATCGCCGTTTAAGCCAGTCTGGGAATTTTCCGGAGGGAACTCCTGCTGCGGGGATGTTGCTATATGATCGGGATTTGTTGTATTCATTCTCAGCATGCCGCCCCCGATGCCGTTAGGGTTGTAGTCTGCACCCTCAAGAGGAGTTTTATCCTGCTTTACGACCAGGAATTTTCTCTGATAAGGTATTCCGTCCTTTGTCTTTGTGGTATTGGAGTTTGCAATATTTTCTGAGATCAGGTTCATTCTCTTTCTTTGCAGGCTAAGGCCCATGGCACTTATCTTAATGCCGAAAAAGTTATCGCTAATTTTCAATGGCCGCTCCCGTTTTTAATTACTTCCTGGATCAGTTTGAAATAGTCGCCCATTTTTTTCGATGCAAACTTATACTTAAGTGTATTCTCAGCCATTTCAGCCATTTCAGTATCAATATCGACATTATTCATACCGGAAGACAGGTCCTTGCTCTTATCTGTTTCAATCTCGAATTTGTTTTCCTGATCCAGTCCGTCCTTCAAAGGGAAATGCTTCGGATTTGTGGTCTTAAGTACAGATGCCATGTTATCCGAAAGAACGTCAGAAAATTTTATATCCTCTCTCTGATAGTTCTCCGTTCCAATATTGGCAATATTCCTGCTGAGCACCTTCTGCTTCTGAGTAGTGTAGTCCAGCATTCTTATTAATGATTTTTCAACCGGCTGAGGCATAATTATTCTTTTTTTTATTCAGGCTTATAAAGGCAAATGTAATGCCAGAGAAGGAACTTACATTTTTAGTAAAATAGAAGAGAATTCCCACAATAAATGGCTATATATAAACAGGTGCAAATTATTATGCACTATTTTTGATACCGGATTTTTGACCTCTCATTTCAAAGCGAATTTTTGCCACAAAGCTGTACCTGAGGGGAAGATTTATTTTGCTATCTATAATATAAACTGTTAATTTTGTCTAAATTTCGTAACATATTTTCCGATAATGGACTAGGGGAAGTTTATTTATCCGGCTTTTATCTGCGGCTTGTCTGAAACCCTCAAAGTTTTAGGAATTAAAGTCTATACCAGGTTAGTAAACAAATGTAGAGTTATAAATCACTTTGTCTATTGAAAAGGCTACTCTGAGAATGAATAATTTTAATTATCTGAGTGAAGATGAACTCAGAAATCTGAGTTCACAAAATCCTTCGGAAAGAAGGATGGCAGTTGAAGACCTCATCAGTAAGGAGCTTGATGAAGAAGGGGTTAAGGTTTTAAGTAATATGCTCCTGGATCCTGATAAAGGCGTGAGGGATTCTGCCTCATTCACATTAATATTCAACGCAAACCCTTTGATCCCGAAGTATGTTGTACCTTTTATTTCATCACCCGATATTTCCTTAAGGAACATGGCCGGGGAAATCCTTTTAAGGATAAAAGATGACAGCCTGGAGGCAATGACAGAATACCTGCAGAGAGCAAACGATGACGACCAGAAATTTTTAATCGATATAATGGGTTTAATTGGCAGCCCAAAGCCGGTGCCGACAATTCTTGAGGTACTTTTCTCAAATAAGAACGACAACGTTATACTTTCCTGCGTGGAAGCTTTGGGTAATATAGGATATTCCGAGGCAATACCCGCCTTAACAAGTATTTATGAGGGCAACGAATTATATAAGCCCACAATTGCCGAGGCCCTTGGGAAAATGCATTCGAGTGAAGCTCTGGATTTTCTCCTGTCAAAATATCCGGTTGAAGACCCGCTTACAAAATTTTCAATTATTGAAAGTCTGGGACACCTGGGCGGAGAGACGACATTTTTTTTCCTGCTCTCCGAGTTAAGAAAGACAACCGGACCACTCATCTGGCCCGTAATAGGGTCACTTTATGAGCTGAAGGAAAAATTCAATCTTGAACTTCCATTCGATGAGAGCATTAAAAATTCCATTGTTTATACACTCACAGACGCCGAACCGAGATACAAGAAGGCTGCAGCAAGCCTGATTACTATCTTTGACGATAAAGACATAATGGATACGCTAATCCGCATTTATGGGCAGGACAGTGAAATAGACGGAAGCATTAAACCGGCGTTCTATAAGTATTCCAGGTTTTTATATTCGAAACTCCCGGAAGCCATCAGGCATAATCCCACAAACCTTACCAGTCTGCTCTGGCTCCTTAAGGAATTAACGGAATCTGATGCTGCGGCAACACTTAATTCGCTTGGCGAACTTGAACGGCGCAATCTCAGCGATTCTGTTGCACTCTGCCTATCCAACCCGGATGAGGAGGCAAGGAAGACTGCAATTGAACTGCTGTTTTTAATAAATGTGGACTATGCACTGCTTTTTATAGATTCAATGATTGAGGACGACAATATCTGGAACAGGCTGAAAGTTCTCGAGATGACAGAAAATATTTTTACCCCGAAAGTTAATCATATGTTAAAGACGATGGCACAGGACCAGGAAGTGATGATCAGAGAGCGTGCCGCCTGGATTTTAGCACAGCGGGGTGTAACTGATTCAACAACTAAGACCGAATAGATTTATGAACAATTCTTCCAATGCGGATTTAAATAACTTTCTGCAGCAGAACGGGAGCCTGGTTTTTCCGAGAAATACCATCGCACTCCCGGACAAGTCCTTTGAGAACTGGAGAAAATATATATATGATCTATGCGGGATTTATTTCCAGGATAACAAAAAATACCTGCTCGAAAGCCGGCTTCAGAAAAGGATAAGCTTTTTAGGACTCGATTCTTTTGACGCTTATCTTGATTATGTAAGATATCACCCAGACCGTTTATCCGAACAGAGGTATCTTTTTGAAGCAATTACAATTAATGAAACATTTTTCTTCAGAAATCAACCCCAGCTTGACGTTCTGGTTACTTCGGTAATTCCCGATATAGTCAGTTCTCAGAAAAAATTCGGACGGAACAAGATCCGGATCTGGAGTGCTGCATCCTCGTCGGGCGAAGAGGCATATTCACTTGCAATAACGCTGAGCGACCTTGTTAAGCCGCGTTATCCGATGCTGGACTTTGAAATTGTCGGTACTGATATTAATCAGGCCATGATTGAAACTGCAAAGAAAGGCACTTACAGGGATTATTCCATTAGAAATACCCCGCCTTATTATCTGAAAAAATATTTCAGGACCTACGGCAGTAATTACGAGGTTGATCCCGCAATAAAAAGCATGGTCTCCTTCAAACTGATGAATCTTTACGACGACCTCAGCATGAGGGGGATGATTAATTTTGACATTATTTACTGTGCCAACGTACTGATCTATTTTGATGTAAGGTCGAAAGTTAAGGTTGTTTCACATTTATACAACTCCCTGAACAAAGGAGGGTACCTGTTCATCGGATATTCGGAAACCCTGCATGGAATATCGAAAGCATTTAAGCTGATCAGCTACCCCAAAACAATCGGTTATAAGAAGGAGTAATAAAGATAAAATGAAAAAAGTCATTTTAATAGCTGACGATTCTCCCACTATAAGGAAGTTTGTTTCCTTTTCTCTTACCATGCACGGCTTCGAAGTAGTTTCGGCATGTGACGGTATGGAAGCCATGGAAAAGCTTCCGGCGCATAAAGTTGATCTGGTAATAACAGATCTTAATATGCCGAACCTGGACGGTTTTGAGCTTATCAGGACCATAAGGGGGAACGAGGAATACAAGGATATTCCAATTATCATCCTTTCCTCACTTTCGGGGAGCGAAGATGTTGAAAAAGGTATGAGCTACGGCGCCAGTTCCTATCTGGTAAAGCCGTTTGATCCTAAAAGAATTCATTATGAAGTATCTAAATATCTAAACTAGAGGTATAAATATGTCCTTAAAATTTCTTGTCGTCGACGATTCCGTTACCATGCGCCGCATAGTTGCAAATTCGCTTAAAAATTTGGGCTATGAAAATATTGTTGAAGCTGTTGACGGGAAAGATGCGTTGGCAAAACTGGCCGCCGATGCGGAAATAAATTTTGTAATCACTGACTGGAATATGCCGGAGTTGACCGGCCTGGAACTTACTAAAGCAATCAGGGCAGATGACAAATACACAAAACTGCCGATACTTATGGTAACCACACGCGGAGTAAAAGAAGATATTATTGAGGCCCTGCAGGCCAAGGTATCAAACTATGTAATTAAGCCTTTTACCCCTCAGATCCTGAAAGAGAAAATAGACCAAATTCTTGCTAACGTTCAATAGGAATTCATCATGAAAAACTTAAATATGTCTCAATTATTTGATAAACTTAACGATGTGAAAGTTCTCTTCCAATACGGGCAGAAGGTAGTTCCTGTTCTGCAGAGCCTGGTTGATTTTATGCAGGAAACCGTTCCCCTGCTGGAAAACATAAATCATTCGATTGCCGACAGCACTTCCAAGATCCCAAAGGCCTCTGATCAGATTAATAACGTTACAAATGCTACGGAACTGGCCACCACAGAGATACTTGATCTTGTAGATGCAATTTCCAACAACGTATATAAAATTGAAAGCAAACTTCAGGCAATAAATGAAACTGAAGCCAAAAAGGCTGAAATAGTTGCAAAACTTAAAACTCTCATTCCCGGAAACACCGATGCAGGAAAACTTCTTGAAGAATATGCCTCAATAGATTCAACAAAGACAAATATCGAAGAGATCACGGGGATGTTCCCGAAAATCAAGGATGATTCCTACAATATTACCTTATCGCTCCAGGTCCAGGATATTACATCTCAGCAGCTGGCTGCCGTTGATCACCTGATAGACTCGGTGCAGGAAAAGCTGGCTTCTTTAATACAGGATATTGACGGTACACAGATTGAGGAATTTAATGCTGCTGCTGAAGCTTCCTCCGGAAGCGGCATTCAGGCCCCACAGGGCGCAACCTTTGATCCTAACGCAAGCTATAACAAGACCGACAACCGCCAGGATATGGTTGACGCCGTAATTAACATGGAAAAAGCTTCTCAGGCGGAAATAGATAAACTATTCTCCTGAAAAGCCCCAGGCACAGTTTGAGGGTTATTTGTATCAGGCGGAACTTGTTTTCGCCTTTTATTTTACATTAATTTGAAATTTATTTTCACAAAAATCTAAAAATATGGAATCAGATTTACTTTCTTCAATGCTGAATGATCCTGAGATGCAGGAAATTTTCGACAGTTTTATTGTTGAAACAAAGGAAATTCTTGAAAAGCTCGACCTTGAATTGGTTGAAATTGAAAAAACGCCGGACGACAGGGATCTTCTGAATTCCATCTTCAGGTCGTTTCATACCGTAAAGGGTACTTCGGGCTTCTTGGGGCTCGAAAAGCTTACAATGGTCACTCACAGGGCCGAGGATATTCTTAATAAACTCAGAAAAGGTGAAGCACAGCTCAATGACGACCTCATGGACGGCATTCTTGGCGCATTCGACCGGATAAAGGATCTTCTTGATAAAATTGAAACCAACCATAATGAAGATATTGAGATTGATGACATTATAAAGCAGCTTGAAATTCTGTACAAGGAGCTTGAAACGGGCAAAAAAGCAGAATCAACAGCTCAAAGGCCAAAAGCTGCAGCAGAAGAAAAAAGCAATATTCCTCAGCAAATGGTGGAAAGCATTAAGCCTCAAAGAGCTGAGGATACTATAGCTGAGGATACGAAAGCAGAGGCGCAAAAAGCTGCCCCTTCAGAGACTGCTATACATGCAAAAGAAGAAGAAACTTCCACCGAGACAGCTACATCAAAGGCCACTAACACACGCCAGCAGACGGATAATACAATACGCGTGGACGTTGAAAGACTTGACGACCTCCTTAATATTGTTTCAGAGCTGGTCCTGGGCAGAAACCGCCTTACACAGGTTAATGCTGAGGTGGCGCTTGAATACGAAGGCACTAAGCTGGCACGTGACATGGCTGAGGCTTCAAAGCAGATTGACCTTATGACAACAGAGCTGCAGCTTGCAGTAATGAAAACCAGAATGATTAAGATAGGGAAAGTATTTAACCGCTTCCCCCGCCTGGTAAGAGACCTCGCAAAAGAAACCAAAAAGGATATTCAACTTGTAATAAACGGCGAGGAAACAGAACTTGATAAGACCCTTATTGAGGAAATAAACGATCCCCTGGTTCACCTTGTCAGAAATGCCGTAGACCACGGTGTTGAATCACCGGAGGCAAGGCTCCAGAAAGGGAAAAGCCCCAAGGGAACAGTTACTCTTTCTGCCGAGCATGAAGGCAACAACATTATTATAACAATTGAAGATGACGGAAAGGGCATTAATCCAGAGGTCCTTAAGGAAAAGGCCATTAGCAAAGGGCTGATTACAAGGGAAAGGGCTAATGAGCTTTCAAGGCAGGAGGCCTATAACCTCATTTTTATTCCCGGGTTTTCAACCACTGAAGTAGTTTCAAACATCTCAGGCCGCGGAGTCGGGATGGATGTGGTTAAAACAAACGTCACAAAGTTAAGGGGACTCATAAACATTGAGTCTGAAGTAGACCGCGGGACAAAAATAATTATAAAGCTTCCCCTGACTCTGGCAATCATACAGGGGTTACTGGTAAAGGTGGATTCGGAAACCGTAGTTATTCCGCTCAATTCAGTTGTTGAGGTTGTGAGAGTTTCTAACGAAGAGATCAAAACAATTAACCAGAATGAAGTTATAAGGATAAGAGACAGCGTACTGCCTTTGATCAGAATAGACAAGCTTCTTTATGACGACTCCCAAACGGCAGAAGAAAGCAAGTGGCAGTATGTAGTTGTAGTAGGAATTGCAGAAAAACGTTTCGGCCTGAGGGTTGATGAACTGGTAGGACAGAAAGAAGTGGTTATAAAATCGCTGGGAAATTATCTTGGAAATATTCAGGGCATCGCAGGATCGACTATAATGGGAGACGGAAAGGTTGTTATGATCATTGACGTGGGTGAGTTAATAAATAATTTGACGGAAGAAAATTGTTAAATAAAATCAGAGCTGTAGTAGTAGACGACTCGGCATTCATGCGGAAGTCTCTTTCCATAATGCTGGAGTCGGATGGTGATATTGAGGTTATAGGAACAGCACGCGATGGCCTGGACGGTCTTAATCTGATAAAAGAAAAAAGGCCTGACGTTGTTACGCTGGATATTGAAATGCCAAGGATGGACGGCCTGACCGCCCTGAAAAGGATAATGACCGAATGCCCGACCTCGGTTATAATGGTGAGTTCCATTACAACCGAAGGAGCTGAGGCAACATTAAAGGCTCTGGAGCTTGGAGCGGTGGACTTTATTCCCAAGGAGCTTTCCTATGTAAGCGTGAACATCGTTAAAATAAAGGAAGACCTTATAAGGAAAGTAAAAGAAATCGTTAGGCAGAAGTCGGTACAGATGAGGCTGAGAAGGATACAAAACTTTTCATCCTCAGAAAGCCGCCCGGCTCAAAGCCAGAATACTCCCTTAAGGTCTCTTCCCCGCGCGGGCTACAGGGCAATTGCCCTCGGAGTCTCAACCGGAGGTCCGATGTCGCTTCAGAAGGTTATACCTGTTCTTTCAAAAAATATAAACTGCCCGATGTTTATCGTGCAGCACATGCCTCCAAAGTTTACAAAGTCGCTTGCAGACAGGTTAAACTCGATGAGCGACCTGGAAGTAAAGGAGGCTGAGCACAATGAAATTGTAAAGAACGGGACAGTATATCTTGCACCAGGCGGTTTTCATATGACGGCAAAAAAAACCGTAACAGGAAGCGTTGTTATAGACATTTCAGAGACTCCCTCTGACACCCTTCACCGCCCTTCGGTGGATGTGATGATTAGTTCAGTCCTGAAAGTCTATGGCAAAAGCACGCTGGGAATAATTATGACCGGGATGGGGAAAGACGGCTTTGAGGCAATTAAAGAGCTGAAGACGCTTGGCGGATACGCAGTTGCCCAGGATGAGCAGAGCTGTGTTGTCTATGGAATGCCAAAGGCAGTTGTTGATGCCGGATATGCCGACGTTATAGCACCTTTGGAGAAGATTGCAGAAATAGTAAATAAAGCAGTTGTATAGTAAATTGAAAATAATTGGAAGCAGGAAGAGATATGAGTAAAGATAGTTTTGAAGATTACGTATTCAGTGAAATTTCATATGTACCGAAAAGATCAAGGAATCTGATCAAGGGGAATGAGGCTAAGATCTCAGGCAACGTTAAGGTTTCTGTTGAAGAGGACAGCCATGATGGTGTAAAAATAATCCTGAAAAAAGATAAAAACGAAAACATCAAAGAGATAAAATTTGTCTGTACATGCGGACAGACAAAATCCATTTTGCTGGATTACTCGGAATAGAATTATTTTTTATCGTGTGTATAAAGAAAAAGCGCTCTGCAAATTCTGCAGAGCGCTTTTTTTATGTCTTAAGTTATTTTGTTTGTTTATCAGACGCTGCTTTTTTCCAGCATGTAGCTATTGTGCTGAAGTTTTTTCACAGAACCGTTTTTACCTGTAGTGATCTTAAACTTTGCAACAAGGTCCTGGAGGTTTACAGTAAGTCTGCTTAAGTCTTCTGCGGCGCGTGCAATCTGCTGTATGCCGTCAGCTGACTGCTGAGTGACAGTGCTGATGGCCTCAATATTCCGGCTTATCAGTTCTGCAGCAGAAGATTGTTTTTCACTTGCATCGGCAACCTGAGCCACCATTGAATTAACTTTACCTGCGCCGGAGAGAATTTCATTAAGAGCCTCATCAACCTCGTCTGTCAGCTTAATGCCTTCCTTTACTGCATGGTTTGCATCTTCCATCGACTTATCGGCTTCTTTGGCTTCTTTCTGAATCATCTTTATGGTGTCGGCAATTTCCTTCGTAGCTTTTGTTGTGCGTTCGGCAAGTTTACGGACCTCATCTGCCACAACGGCAAAGCCTCTACCCTGTTCGCCGGCACGGGCCGCCTCAATTGCGGCGTTAAGAGCAAGTAAGTTTGTCTGGTCTGCAATGTCGTCAATTACCTGAGCAATCTCGCCGATCTGGTCAGTTTTCTTCACAAGGGAGTTGATGATAACGCCGGTCTGTTCCGCAGAAGTGGCAATTTTATCAATACCTTTTTTGGTTTCCTCCACTTTCTTAACGCCCTTCTGAGCGTTAGCGCTTGACTGCTTGGAAGTTTCTGCCGCAGCATTAGCATGACGGTTACTCTCGAGGATGGTTTTTGTCATTTCCTCAACAGACGTGACCACCTCAGCCGACTGCTGTGTCTGTTCCTGCGCACCGGCAGCCATTTCTTCAGAACTTGATGAGATCTGTGAAGATGAGCTTGCAACCGCAGAAGCGCTTTCAGCGACTGCGGCAAGAGCAGAGTTCAAGGAGTCAACCAGAACGTTAACGTTATCTTTAATTATCTGATAGTCGCCTTTATAATCGCCCGTAATTTTAACCGTAAAATCGCCCTTAGCCATTACCGAAAGCACAGAGGCTGATTCCTGCAACGGAGCAACTATGGCGTCGAGTATTGAATTAACGCCTTCGATAAGTTTGCCCCAGCCGCCGGAGAACTTTGTAACGTCGCCTCTCAGGCTCAAATTACCCTGGCTGTTTGCTTCCACAAGGAGGTTTGCTTCATTAAGAATTGCCTCAATTGTGTCAACTTCATTGTTAAAGGCCTTCGCCAGGTCATCTTTGTCAGAAGCCGGTTTTACTCTAAGCATATTGCCAGTAGCAATCTGCTCTGCGGCGTAAATCTTTTCAACCTGAGCTTCCTTGAGGTGAACCAGCATATCAGAGAGTTCGCCAACCTCATCTTTTGATTCGGTTTTAATGTCAAAATCGTAGTTACCCAGAGTAAATTCCCTGACAACATCCTTCAGCTTATTTATCGGCTTGGTAATTGCGGGTGCCAGGTAGAACACACAGAAGCAGAATACCAGTGTACCTATAATTGATCCAAGAAGTGTAAGATAGATAGCCACCTTTGCAGTTGTATCAGCTGAATTATCCAGGTCGCTGGCCTTTGTTTTAAGGAGCCGGGCCATATGCTCAAAGTGGCCCTGAAGTTTTTGCCCGACCTCCTCACCAGAAGTTGTCGCGATATCGGAGGCCATTTCATAAGCCTGTGTAACAGAAGCGCTTAAGATGGCATCGGCCACCATCATTTTATAGTCGCTCCAAACAGTTTTCACCTGTTTGAGGCCCTTTGTAATTTCCTCATTTTTAAGGTCAGCCTTAGAAAGTGAATCAAGGGTCTTATCGATATGTCCCTTATAGTAGTTATACTCCTTTACGTTCTCATTGAACTTCGAAGCAAACTCCTTCATCGAGAACTGCATCATTATAAACTGGATTTTCTGAAAATCCGAGTATATATCATTGATATTCTGCTGGGGGCCCACATACTCGCTGAAGATCTTATCTTTTGTCTTCGACATCTGATTTAGCTGTGTGTAGCCGACAATAACGATCAGTGTACTAATGGCGGCCAAAGCAAAAAAGCCGCCCTGAATTTTGCGCACAAACTTTAAGTTTTTTAACCAGCTCATTCCAACACCATGTAAGAATTAATTAGATTATTTTAATTTGAATTGAATCGGAAGAGATAATTTTACCTTTACCGGCACCCCGCCGTTTTTTCCGGGAGTGAATTTCACACCCTTAATGGCCTGAATTGCGGCCTCTTCGCAGCCTCCCCCAATTCCCTTAACGACCTTCACGTCGTCGACGCCGCCTTTTTCATCAATAAAAATCAGTACGTAAACTTTTCCTTCCAAGCCTGCACTTTTTGCAATAGACGGGTAGACTATTTTCTTATAAATAGCCGGCAGCCCGCCAACAGGTTCTGGCATTACTTCTGCAAAAGCCAGGTACTGGTCTCCCTGCTCGGAAATGTTTACAGGTATGTAATTTGAGTTAACTTCTTTTTCTGATGCAAAAGAATACTGACTGGCAGCACTCAATAAAATTATTATGAAGAATAATTGAAGAATTTTGGTAGAATCGACAATGTACCCTTTCAGCATTTTCCACTCCAAATAGTTTGTTCCATTATTATTATCGGTGCATTCCGTAAATTGTTAACGCGAAAATGAGAAAAAAATAAATTTTTTCCAATTAAAAAGGAAAGTTTTTTAAGGATTTAAGTGGAAAAGCCTTTAAAAGAAGAATATTGGAAGGGAGATATTTGAATATTCGGTTATTCAAACTTAGTATAGCCCTCGCCTTCAGGACCATAAAACACAACGGTAAAGGTGCTTCCTTTTCCTTTTTCACTTTTGACATACACATCGGCGTAGTTCATCCTCAGGTACTCTTTGGTTATGGCCAGCCCCAGGCCGTTGCCGTCGTAGCGCCTGTTATAGCCAATCTCTTCCTGTGTGAATGGTTTGAAGAGTTTTTCCATATATTCTTTTGAAATACCGATGCCCGTATCGCTAATGTCGACGCACGTCAGGCCGTCTTTGTCATAAATAGATATTCTTACCTCGCCCTTGTTTGTAAACTTCAGTGCATTATCAATTAAATGCTGAAAGGACTGTATTATTGTATAGCTGTCGCCATCTATTGCCGCTTCGGCACTATTGTTTTCAAGAGTAAAGGCGAGATTTTTTTCTGCGGCAAGAGAGCTGAAATCTTTCATCAGAAGCTGCAATATGCTATCCAGGTTTATTCTGGACAAAGAAGTATAATAATTGCCGATCTGAATACTCGACATTGCAAGTATATCTTCAATTGTCCTCTGAAGTCTGATTGAGGAACGGTTAATGGAGTTGAAGTACATTACCAGGTCGCCGATCCCCTTATTTACGAGTTCCTCTTCCATGAGCGACATAAAGCCGAGAATTGAATTTAAGGGGGTTCTTATTTCGTGCGACATCTGGTTTAAGAATGCAGTCTTAAGCTTATCCGATTCCTCAGCCTTATCGTAAGCCCTTCTTAAGAGTTCCTCATTCTGCTTCTTTTCTGTAATGTCGCGCTGAATACAGATGTAGCCCGCGATTTTATTGTCCCAATCGTAAATGGGGCTTGTACTCTCTTCAACAGTTACGAAGTCGCCTGATTTTGTTTTATTTATAAATTCTTCATTAATATTTTTTCCGGCAAGAAGATTTTCTTCAAACTCTCTGTAGAAATCTTCAGACATCATTCCACTCTTAAGTAAATCGGCATTAAGGCCAATGACTTCCTCTTTAGAATAGCCGTAGAACTCTTCAAAGCGGGGGTTGACATAATTTATGTTGCAACATTTGTCAGTCATAAAAATTATATCGTGCGAATGCTGAATGGCGAATTCAAACTTTAAGCTCACTTCTTTTTCGTTTCTCAGCTTTTCTGTAACATCCCTAAAAGTTAAGATTGCGCCTGAGGGTAAGCCGTCGGTTTCATAAAAGGGATCATAGTTATATTCAATTGTTTTGAATGTCCCTTTCTTACAGGTGATTACTGCGTATCCCGAAGAGTTAAGTGCTATTTCCCCGTTCATGGCAGCAAAAATGTTATTTGATTTTTGTGGAATGGAAGATAAGGGGAAAATGTCCTTAAGTTTTTTGCCCATAACTTCTAAAGGAGTGTATCCCGTTATATTAGAGGCAGAAGAGTTAAGGAAAACAACTGATCCTATAGTATCGGTTGCAATTGCACCCTGGCTAAGGAAGTTGAAAGAATTGAACTTTTGTGCATCAGCCTGTCTGTTAAGCCTGGTATTTTTGTGCTGCAGCCAGACTTTATCTATAACATTACCCAGCTCCTGAACTTTCATCTGCGAGGTGACGATTCTGTGAGGTTCAACTGAAAATGCGTTAAAAATATTGTAGCCGTTCTTTTTATCGCAAAAATAGATTACGGGCACATTTAAGCGCGAAGCAAGTTCCTCGTTATATGCAACAAACTCCCTTGGAGAGTCCTCCGTTACATAAGAAAAGATAAGGTCCTTTGGATCCTCTTCAATTTTCTTAAAATCGGATTTATCTGACAAAAGAGCTGGATAAACATTATATCCTAATTCTTCCAGAAAATGCTGCAGGCTGTTACCGGAAGAGGCATAATTTTCAACAAGTAAAATTTTCTTTAACATTGTCCTCAAATGAAAATAATAGACCGGGGACCCATAAATTTTACACCATCATTCCGAAGGCCGAAACATTCCAGACAATCATCAATATCACAATAGACTATCTCTCCGATATATTATCGGAAAGGCACCCGCAAAGTTAAATAAAAATTTGCTATTATTAAAATAATTTGGAGCTCTCCGGGGGATAAAATCCCCCGGAGAAATATTATTTCCGGGTATTTTTTGACAAAAGCTGTTGGCGAAGGTGAGCGCTATTCAATTTTTTTTGTCACTTCAATTTCAAGCTGTTCCATTCTGTAGCGCAGTTTGGAGCGTGAAAGGCCGAGAATTTTTGCGGCTTTAACCTGATTACCCTTAGTTATATCGAGCGTCTTTAGAATAAGGGTCCTAAGTACCAGGTCTATGCCGACGCCTTTGGCAGGAATTTTCAAAATAAATTTGTCGTCATCCATGGCAGGAGCCTTGCCCGTTGAAAGGAAGCTGAAATGCTGCTCCTTCAACTCATCGCCATCAAGCATCAGTACGGCGCGTTCAATTGTATTTCTAAGCTCTCTTACGTTTCCTTTCCAGTACTGGTTTTCAAGGAATATGAGGGCATCCTCATCAATGCCTTTAATTTTCTTATTGAACTTCACTTCAAATTCTCTCAAGAACCTGTATGCAAGAAGCGGGATATCCTCTTTTCTTTCGCGCAAAGGAGGGATAATGACCTTTGCCACGTTCAGGCGGTAGTAGAGGTCCTCCCTGAAATTGCCTCTTTTTATTTCCTCTTCAAGGTTCCTGTTTGTTGCGGCAATTACCCTTACGTTAACCGAAATTTCCTTTTCGCCGCCCAGGCGGTAGAATGTTCTTTCCTGAAGAACGCGCAAAAGCTTTACCTGAAGGTCCAGCGAGAGTTCGCCAATTTCATCGAGCAGGATTGTTCCGCCGTCAGCCAGTTCAAATTTTCCGAGTTTTGTTTTCTGTGCTGCTCCGGTAAAAGCGCCTTTTTCGTGGCCGAAGAGCTCGCTTTCTGCCAGTTCTTTTGGGATTGCGGCACAGTTTATTGATATAAATGCGTTATTTTTTCTTGGACTCTGCTGATGAATAAACTTTGCAAAGACTTCCTTACCCGTTCCGCTTTCACCTTCGAGGAGAATAGTGGTATCTCCACTTTGTGCAAGCCGTTCCACCTGATTTATTACGCGAAGCATCGGCTTGCTGCGGCCGAAAAATTCGCGGCTTATCTCATCTTCTTTAATGAGTGAGTGGAGCTTTTCAACTTCCGACTTAAGTTTCAGGTGATCGGTGCACTTGTCGAGTACGATCTGCAGCTGTTCAAGGTCTATTGGTTTAAGCAGAAAGTCAAATGCTCCAGCTTTCATGGCCGAAACAGCTATTTTGACATCCGAGTATCCTGTAATCATAACAACCGGTATCTGGTAAAAGTCCTTTTGAAGCAGCTTGAGTATATCCAGGCCGTTATGGCTGGTAAGGTATATATCCAGAAGAATCACATCAGGCTCAAACTCGGCAACCGTATCAAGCACCTTATCGCCTTCCATACAGGTTTCCACCTCATAGCCCATCTTGACAAGGACCTTTTTTAAGGACATGCAAATTAAATTATCATCATCAACAATAAGTACGTTTAACTTCATTCTATAACACCATTTATATTAGGATTAAATCTCACGTAAAAGCGGCTCCCCTCGCCCTGGCGGGAGGTAAAACTGATTGTGGCGCCAAATTCATCCAGAATTGAGCGGCAGACGCTCAGGCCCAGGCCCGTTCCCTCTTTTTTATTTGTATAGAAATCATTAAAGATCATTTCCTTATTTTCTTCGCTGATTCCTTTGCCTGTATCCTGAACTTCAAGCGTAACAAAATTATTTCCGTCCAAAGTTTCACGGTAGGTCTTCAGGCTTACCTTTCCATTTTTTTCAATAGCCTCAAAGGCATTAGTCATTAAATTTAATACAACCTGCAGTATCTTATTTTTATTGAAGTAAATTTTAGGCAGGTCGGCTTCCAGGTCAGTAATAACATCAATATTGAGAATCTTGGCTCTGGCGCTCATAATGTCCACTGCAAGTGTAACAACCTCATTTAACGACTGGGGAAAACAGTCGCTTAATGTGCTGCGTGAAAAGTCAAGCGTGGTTTCAACAATCGATTGAATTCTTTTGGCAGCTTCCATGCATGCCGTAATGGATTCCTTAACCTCGGGACTGATATCCGACATACTTACAAAATCCAGGTTCAGCTTAATTGCCGAGAGTGGATTCCGGATCTCATGAGCCAGGCTGGCCGCCAATTTACCCAAAATTTGAAGCTTATTATCCTGTATTTCGTTATGCATCATCATTATATACTCATGAAGCGCTGACTAAACTACAATAAGTTGATTTCCTGAAAAAACCGGGAATTCTGCACAATTTCGCACATTTATGCATAGCCTACACAAGATGAGCATTTAATTTCTATATTAGTCTGCAGAAACCGCGACGAAGAGGTTAAAAAGGCCTCTTTTTCAGTTGTAAAATGGTTAATATTAAACACTTTTTAAATAACGGTTCTAATATTAGCCAAATTAATAATAATATGCAACTCTGTAGTTTATCTCTGATGGGGGTAAAAAAGGTGAATAATTTATGGGTTTCCGGCATTATTCCCGGGTAAAAGAAGGAAGGAATTATCTAAAGGCGGACCTGGCAGTTTAATAATCCGCCTTTAGATAATTTCATTTTACCTGACTTTCAGTTCTTTCATGATGGCAGTAGCCGTAGTGCTGAGAACCTCGGGTGAATTGTAGAAGTTCTCTTTAACCTTCTGCCTGATCTGCGTCAGGTCCTTAACATTTGTATTTTTAGCTTGCAAGATTTTAGCCTCGCTGGAGATTTCAAGTTTATCCTGTTTTTTTGCATTTTCAGCCGGGACCGTCTGGGTTTTTCTTGTTTCCTGCAAAGGAAGATAATTATTTGATATCCCTTTGATTTCCAACTTTTTCACCTGTTATAGTTTACTAATTTCTTTTTATTTTGGATATTTTTAAGTTCCAGACCGATAGCGTTCTGTTCAGTTTTAACCTTAGTAATAATATT
>JBLMYS010000280.1:0-11954 GCA_050258415.1 Acidobacteriota bacterium
TGAAAAGGCTAAAATTACTGCCGTGTAAAATGCAAAAGAGCTAATTAATATTCTTTCCAATTAGTTTTATTATTATTATTTTTAACAAAAATTATTCCAAAGTTTAACCCCAATATAGAAAAGAGTGCATGTATTTAGATAACGTATTACAAATAGACGGCGTAACTGTCCGCAAGGATATAGTTGATTCGCACTTCGTATGTGATTTAACGAAGTGCAAAGGGGCTTGCTGCACAATGGAAAGCGAGTATGGCGCCCCGATAAAAAAAGAAGAAATTGATGAAATTGAGAAGGTCCTCCCTATAGTAAAGGAATACCTTCCTCCTAAGCACATAAAGGAGATTGAGGACCAGGGTTTCTGGGAAAATAAGGAAGGTGAACTTTTAACCAGAAGCGTCAACAACAGGGCCTGTGTGTTTGTATATTACGAAGGCGACATCGCCAAGTGCGCAATTGAAAAGGCTTTTAAGGAAGGTAAAACAGGCGTCAATAAGCCTATATCCTGCCACCTCTTCCCTATCCGTGTATCAAAGTTCGGGGGCGACATTTTAAGATACGAAAGAATTCCCGAATGCTATGCTGCCGTGGAAAACGGCGTAAAGCTGGGTGTTACAATTGCAGATTTCTGCAAGGAATCTTTAGTCAGGCTTTACGGAGAGTCCTGGTTTGAAAAATTAAGGATAGCCAGGAGGTAAGAGGTATGTTATCATTAAATCAAAGACTTTCGCAGCTCCAGAAGCTCTCGCCGCAGCAGATACAGTATCAGAAACTTCTGCAGCTAAATACGCTTTCACTTGAACAGAGGATTAAGACCGAGCTTGAACTCAATCCGATTCTTGAAGAGACACTTCTTGATGACTATGAACTCGAAATGAGCCAGGATGAAGAAAAGCCGCAGGATGACAGGAATGACGAGTCAGTATCAGATTCAGATAGCGATGACGAGGAAATTGTAGATACAAGCGACGATGAGTTTGAGATAGAAGATTTTATGAACGATGGGGATTCCGACGCCGAGAACGATTATTATAACCGGAGCGGGGATGAGGACAGGACGCAGCCCGTTGCACCTTTAAGGGAAACCTTAAACGAGCACCTGACGCGGCAGCTTTACCTTCTGGATTTAGACGAAAGCATGTTCGCTCTCGGTGAAGAGATAATAGGAAACCTGGACGAGGACGGATACTTAAAGCGCGATCTGAAGAGCATAGTTGAAGAGCTGAATATGTTTCAGCACGTTGAGGTCCCGCTTGAGAAAGCCGAGAGCCTCTTAAAAAAGATACAGACATTTGACCCTGTAGGAATTGCCTCGAGGAACCTGCAGGAATGCCTGCTGGTACAGTTAAAGAATACATCTTTTGATCCTTACTATTCCTATCTGGCCGAGCACCTTCTTTTGGATCATTTTAACGACTTTATAAATAAGCGTTTTGATGCTATACAGAAGAACATGAATCTTACGACTGAGACTCTGAAATCGACGATCAGCCTTATTCATAAGCTTAATCCCAAGCCGGGAGAAGGCAACATTGAATCCGACCAGGCCAACCAGATAACGCCTGATTTTATAGTTGAAAAAGTGGAAGACAACTTCATTATTTCTCTTAACGACCGCCACGTTCCTTCTGTTACCATCAGCTCTACTTACCTTGAGATGCTGAACTCGAACAAGAGAAAAAGAAACATCTCAAACCGCGAGAAGGAAACTCATAAGTTCTTAAGGGAGAAATTCGAGTCGGCCAAATGGTTCATTGCCTCAATTCAGCAGCGCCGAGAGACACTGATGAAGATCATGCGCGCCATTGTTGAAAAGCAGTATGCGTTTTTCGAATACGGTCCCAAGGCCCTCAGGCCGATGATATATAAAGATATAGCCGAGGAAATCGGGATGGATATATCAACCATAAGCAGGGTTGTTAACGGCAAGTATGTCCAGAGCCCTGTAGGCATTCACGAGCTGAAGTATTTCTTCAGCGAGGGGCTTTCGACCGATGACGGAGAGGAGATCTCGAACAAGCACATTAAGGAGCTGATAAAAGAGATCTGCGACAGTGAGACAAAGAACTCGCCTTTTAGCGACGATAAGATAGCAGAACTGCTGAATGAGAAGGGCATTCACATTGCACGCAGAACGGTGGCCAAGTACAGGGAGCAGCTCAGAATACCGGTTGCACGCCTGCGCAAGGAATTATGAGCCTCTTAGGGGACATCATTGCAATAGTATTTGCCTATTTCCTTTTCGGCCTCGTGCATTCACTTCTTGCCTCCCGGAAGCTCAAAAAATTAGTTGCAGAAAAGTACGGAGACTATATTGCCTTCTACAGGATATTTTACAACGTAGTCTCCTTTCTTTCTTTTATGCTGCTGCTGGAATTCGTTCCGAAGCCCGACAGAATTATTTATGACTTAAACGCTCCTTACGACATTATTATCTTTGTTCTTCAGGTTATAAGCCTTGCCTTCCTAATCTGGTCCTTTACACATTTCGACATCATGGAATTCCTCGGGATTAAGCAGATTCTGAGGTGGTATAACGGGAACTACAGCGCGGAGGAACTGGACGAAAAAGGAACTTTAGTAACCAAAGGGCTTTATAAGGTAAGCCGTCACCCGGTTTACCTGTTTTCAATACTGTTTCTGGGTTTAAGGCCGCAGATGGATCTTTTTTATCTGGTTTCTTTTATCTGTTTAACGGCTTATTTTTACGCGGGTTCAATTTACGAAGAAAGAAAACTTACAGAAAGATTCGGACAGGAATATACCGATTACAAAAAAAGAGTTCCGAGGATTTTTCCCTTCAAGTTTAAGCAGCAAAATTAAATTATAACAATTAATATGAAAAAAGCTTTTTTACTTTTCGCTCTTGTCGCCTTCTGCCCTCTTCTTACAAGGGCGCAGGCAAACAGTGGTGAAACCCTTGCCAAAGCAGGCAACAAGACAATTACAAGAGAAGAGTTCCTGGAAAGATTTGAAATGACGCCGTGGCCGCGTCCGCCAATAAAAGTAACACCGGACAACCTGAAGCTGGGGTTTCTTTATTCCATTGCAGCCGAGAAGCTATGGGCATTAAAGGCGCACGACATGGGGCTTGACACCTCTAATGCCGTTAAGATGGCCTTCAGTTCTCTGGAAAAGATGTATGTTAGGGACGCGCTCTGGAAGCTGGAGATAAAGGACAAGACCGTTATTCCCGAAAGTGAAGAAGCAAAGGGATACTTAAGAACCCGCTTTGCCTATAAGACCGATTACCTTATTGCCGGCTCTGAAAAAGAGATTAACAGCATGTATGAACGTCTTCAGAAAGGGACCTCTTTTGACGCCGTTCTGAAGGCCAACGGAAGCAAGGGGCTTGATACACTGACCGTTTCATACGGCCTGATGGAAGAAGCCGTGGAAGACGCAATTTATAATTTAATGGTGGGGCAATATACCTCCCCTGTCTTTACCCCAAACGGCTGGTGCATATTCCGCCTCAAGGATATTATTGAGCTAAAGATGGATCCGAAAGACCAGCAGAAAGTAGAGCAGCTGGTTAAAAAAATTACAAACGAGAGGGCTACGGCGAGGGTTTATCAGAAGTTCTACCGTAAATTCTTCTCTAGTCAGAAAGTTAACGTCAGCAGCAAGCTCTTTAAGCAGCTTGCGGATAATCTTGTAAGCCTGATAAAAGAGAAAAAAAATAGTGACAAGATTTCGGATAGCGACGTTGTATTCCTACAGCCTCCCGACATTCTTAAGCTTGAGGGTGCCTTCAGGCCCGAGGTGCTGAAAACAGATTTTGTTCAGTTTGAAAAAAATCCGGTAAGCTTAAGGCAGTTCATTGAAGAGTTTGCAATGGAAGGCTTCAGCACACAGGTGGCAGATCCCAAAATAATTTTTGCCGTCTTCAACAAGGTGGTAAAAAAATATGTGGAAAACGAGATGCTGACGCGTGAGGGTTTCAGGCGCGGGCTTCAGAACCTGCCGGAAGTAAAAAGGGAGCTTGATATGTGGAGGGACAATTACCTTTCGCAGATGCTGAGGGCCTCCTTCAGGGATTCTGCAAGCGTGACGGACCTTGAGGCAGAGCAGTATTTTCATAAGGTTCAGCAGGGCGCCCCAATGACCGCGCAGGTAAACATAGTTGAAGTGCTTACAGACAGCCTTGAAGTTGCAGAGAAAGTGCTGGATGCTGTAAAGAAAGACGTGGATATGCACGAGCTTGCGCGCATCTATTCAAAGCGTGAGTCGACAAAGAAGACACAGGGTGAGACCGGTTTCTTTTCCATAAATGAGTATGGTGAGATTGGCCGCATAGCAGGCAACATGGCAATCGGGGATGTCTACGGCCCGTTAAAGGTGCCGGAAGGATATTCCATCTTCAAGCTGGTTGGGAAAAAAGAAGACTCCCTGCACGTGGACAAACCTTTTTCCGAACTTAAGGATTCCATCAAAAAGAATCTTTCGACTGAGAAGGCATATAATTCCGTCGTAAACTACACGGTTAAGCTTGCCAGTGAATACGGGCTCAAAATAGATGAGAAAGCACTTCAGTCAACACAGGTAATAAACATTCCTATGTTCACCTACCGCTTCATGGGTTTCGGGGGGAAGCTTCCGGCAGTTCCCATGACAGCTCCCTTTACGGAGTGGGTAAACCCCTGGTTAGAATATAAGTCGAATTTACCTTAAGGCAAGGCATATTCGGCCCAGTAATTATCCGTCATTCCGCGGTTGGATACTTTTAAGATTTTATTTGTTATATTGTTTAGATACAGTTAAAGCTTCACAGATCAGGGGCAGGCATACCCAGGGTATGCCTCTCTATGCCCCATGATCTCCGGAGTTTGATCTATTGTTACCATTAATTTTACGCGCAAAAAACAACAGGAGATAAAAGTGGGTCAAAAAATTCGCTCAACCACAATACTGGGTGTTGTTCACAATGGTGTAGCTGCCATCGGAGGCGACGGGCAGGTTACGCTTGGCAATACGGTTGTAAAGCACAATTCGATGAAGATAAGGAAACTATATAACGGCAAGGTACTCTGCGGGTTTGCCGGAAGTGCTGCAGACGCTTTTACGCTGCTCGAGCGCTTTGAAGAGAAACTTGAGCAGTACAGGGGCAATGTCGGCCGCGCAGCGGTTGAACTTGCAAAGGACTGGAGGACAGACAAATACCTGAGGCGTCTGGAGGCAATGCTGGCGGTATTGTCGCAGGACCAGGCATATATCATTTCCGGCACGGGAGACGTCATTGAACCTGAGGACAACATTGTTGCAATAGGCTCGGGTGGAATGTACGCCCTTGCGGCAGCCAAAATGCTGAAGAAATACAGCAATCTTTCGGCAAAAGAGATAGTAACAGAAGCCCTCAAGACGGCAGCGGACATCTGCATTTATACCAATGACAAGATAAGTGTTGAGACTATCTGAGGATCTTTTTCCAGGGAATTAACACCAGAAACACACATAAGAATTAAAATTGGATTTACATAAAATGAAAAATGATTTAATGAGAAACCTGACGCCTACCCAGATCGTAAAAGAGCTGGATAAGTTTATAATCGGGCAGGATGACGCCAAGCGTGCAGTTGCAATTGCACTCAGGAACCGCTGGCGCAGGCAGCAGGTTGAAGAAAGATTAAAAGAAGAAATCCTTCCAAATAACATAATTTTAATAGGACCTACCGGCGTGGGTAAAACAGAAATTGCCCGCCGGCTGGCTAAGCTCTCGGGCGCACCGTTTATTAAAGTGGAAGCTTCAAAGTACACTGAAGTGGGCTACGTGGGGCGCGACGTTGAATCGATGATACGCGATCTTACGGAGCTTGCGGTTACAATGGTAAGGTCTGAAAAAACAGGAGAGGTTCAGGAGAAAGCAGAAAGGATAGCAGAGGAGAAAATTCTGGATCTGCTTATTCCACCCGTAAAAAAGCCTAGCACAGCTCCTCAGGAGGAGAACAGCGACGAGCCTGATGAGGCATTCCAGAACCAGAAGACGCGCGAATGGATGAGGCAGAAACTCCGCAACGGGGAATTAGACGACAAGATGGTGGAGTTCGACACCTCATCGGCGCAGGGCGGAGTCGGGATGCAGGTTTTGGGGCCTTTCGGATTTGACGACATGGGCATAAACATTCAGGAGATCATGAGCAACATCATGCCCAAGAAAAAGAAGAAAAGAAAAACCCCTATAAAAGAAGCCCGCGCTGTAATTGCCCAGGAAGAAGCACAGAAGCTGATAGACATGGAAGCCGTGCAGAAGGAAGCGATCACGCGCGTGCAGGATTCGGGCATTGTGTTTATTGATGAGATCGATAAGATTGCCGGAGGCGGAAAGGGCCAGGGACCAGACGTATCGCGCGAAGGCGTGCAAAGGGACCTGCTTCCGATTGTTGAAGGCTCGAGCATAAATACAAAGTACGGCGTCGTGAAGACCGATCACATTTTGTTTATCGCCTCGGGAGCTTTCCACGTCTCGAAGCCTTCGGATCTGATACCGGAGCTTCAGGGACGTTTTCCCATACGCGTGGAGCTGAAGAGCCTGACTGAGGACGACTTCATCAAGATTCTGACCATTCCGCAGAACGCGCTTCTTAAGCAGTATTCGGCGCTCCTTCAGACAGAAGGCGTTGAGATTGAATTCCTGGAAGACGGAATAAAGGAAGTGGCCCGCATTGCAACGATTGTAAACGAGCAGGTGGAAAACATCGGTGCAAGGAGGCTTCACACAATTCTCACCACTCTTTTGGATGACATTCTCTTTAATGTTCCCGACCAGATTCCCAGTTCAAAAGTAATGATCAAGGGTGAAATGGTTAAGGAGAAGCTAGAGAGGATAGTTCAGAACAGGGATCTCAGCAAATACATACTTTAACATGAACTGATTTTATGCGGGCGGATATTTCCATAAGAGGAAATCCGCCCGTTTTTTATTTATTGAAAAGTTTCATACCTTTAGTTCCTTTAAAAAAAATGTTTTCTGATTTGGGATTTATTATGAATTACTTTAATGTCCGTACAATCAGTTATTTACCATTCTTAGTCATTGCCGCAATTTTTGCGGGGTGCTCCTCAAGTCCAAAGCTGGTGAACCTGGAAACTGCAAAAAACGAAGTAGGGCTTTACTACGAGTCGGGCCAGTACGATAAAGACGTTCAGGAAGTCGTTGAAAACGCAATCAAGGAGTTTGACGATGTAAAAGTCCGCGACAGTTCCGCGGTAGTATTTGACGTTGACGAGACGGTATTATCGAACTATTCCGAAATAAAAAGCACAGGTTTCGGCTTTGTAGGCGATCACTGGAACAAATGGATACTGGAGGGGAAGGCTCCCGCAATTGCAGGGGTAAGGAACCTTTATAATTACCTTCTGGGCAGGAAGTTCCGCATAATTTTTCTTACAGGAAGGACAAGGGCGCAGTACGAAGCCACCTACAGGAATCTTAAGGAAGTGGGATACACAACATTCGACACGCTCATTGTGCGTTCAGACAGCATGTTGAAGGCCCCGGCCGAGAATTTCAAAAGCATTGAGCGCACAGTGCTTACCGATATGGGCTACAAAATTGAAGGATGCGTAGGTGACCAGTGGAGCGATCTTAAGGGCGCTTACACGGGCATAAAAATAAAGCTTCCCAATTATCTTTATCTGGTTGATTAGTTTCCCAAATTGTGTCCGGTTCATTTAGATGAGCCGGGCAAGCTTTTCGGCTTTAACCTGCATTGACCTGTAGTTTAATTCTTCATTTTTACCCTCTCAATTTCAGTGCATTTGTGATATAGGATACTTGCATATAGCATTAAATAAATATACATTTATTTGTTACTCAACTTATGCCTCCATTCCGAATTGTTTGTCTATAGATCCTTAATGTACCAGTAGAAATGTGCTTATAGAATTTGTCCGTGCAACGAGGAGGGATTATGAAATTTGCCATTTTTCTTTTGGCCGTCTTTCTTATTGCCCCGGGCTGCAGCAGGAAAGAAAAACCTTCTATAAAGGTGAAGTCCAGGGCTGAGGAAAGCATCAGCAAGACTATAGCCCGTATCGATAAAATGAACGACACTCTTTCTGTCTTTACGCAGAAATTTGCTTCATCCAATGTGGAAGAGTTAGTTGACCCGGAGTTTCAGGAGGACCTGATTTCAAAACTCGACGGTTATAGCAGAGAGCTGAGCAGCTGCAGGAGTGAAATAAAAAGCCTTGCGTTGGTGGATAAACAATGCAGGACTAAGATTTCAAAGCTGCAGGATGTGATTTCAAAGGGGGAAGAAAAGATCAGCCGTCTCGAGAAAGAAATTTCTGATTTAAAGGTAAATCCGGAGAAAAAGGAATCGCAATTAGCCCGGGCGCTCTGAGCCGATAAAAATTTAGAAGGGCATAAAATTTTAGCAGGGATGCTGTCTCCTGAACAGATTTAATTTATTTCAATTTGTTCAGGATTTATTATTTTAAAGCCATGAAAATTAAAAACCGAATTACAGAACTTTTTAATATTGAGTACCCGATTATACAGGCCGGAATGGTCTGGGTCTCGGGCTGGAGGCTCGCCTCGGCAGTATCCAACTGCGGAGGCCTGGGGCTAATTGGCGCAGGCTCGATGAAGCCAGAGCTTTTAAGAGAGCACATACAAAAGTGCAGGGCCGCAACGGGCAAGCCATTCGGGGTTAATATACCACTATTGCGCGAGGACGCCTCAGAGCTGGTAAAAGCGGTAATTGAGGAGGAAGTAAAAATTGTATTTTCCTCAGCAGGGCATCCGGGTAAATTTATTGATGAATTAAAAAAGCATGGGATAAAGGTTACGCACGTTGTTCCCTCACTTAAATTTGCCCTCAAGGCTGAAAGTGTCGGCTGCGACGCCGTAGTAGGAGAAGGTGTTGAAGCAGGAGGCCATGATGGTTTTGATGAGCTTTCGACAATAACCCTCATCCCGCAGCTTAAGGATGCATTGCGTATTCCAGTAATGGCGGCCGGTGGAATTGCCGACGGGCGCGGCATGCTGGCAGCATTCTCCCTTGGTGCCGAAGGAGTACAGATTGGGACGCGCTTTGCGGTGACAGAGGAATCCTCGGCGCACGAGGAATACAAGAAAAGGATCTGCGAGGCGAAGGATAACGATACCGTGCTGATATTAAAAAAGATCGGGCTTGTAAGGACGCTCAAGAACCAGTACACCGATCAGGTGCAGGCGGCCGAGGCCTCAGGAGCCGGTGCCGAAGAATTAAAAGAGCTCCTGGGAAGGAAACGTGAACGCCTGGGCATCTTTGAGGGCGACAGGGATCAGGGAATGATGGAAGCCGGTCAGGGCGTAGGAATTATAAAAGACATACCCACAGTAAAAGCGCTATTTGAAAAGCTCATAGAGGAATTTGAAGAGGCCTGCCGGAATCTCCCATGCGGGGAATAGAAGAATAAATCCTGCATTCCGTAATTTTGAATACATTCACCCGTCCGGGCGCGCCGCCGCGCGCCCCTACAAAACTGACAAACCTTCGAAACTAATTCCCCATGACGCTTGTTGAATATTAAACATGGCAGAATCAAAAAGGCATTTTTATGAGGGCTTTAACTGCACTGGCATTTCTGCTTTTATTCAGCTTTACCGGCTGCACAGATAAAAACTACAAAGGAAGCGAGGCTATGGCTAACAGGTATACACACGGCGACGCCCCCGAATTTCCAGAGGGACTAGACTGGCTTAATGTGGATAAACCGGTTAAACTACAGGATCTGAGGGGAAAAGTTGTGCTCCTGGACTTCTGGACATTCTGCTGCATTAACTGCATGCACATTATACCCGACCTTAAAAAACTTGAGGCGAAATATCCCGGTGAGCTTGTTGTAATTGGCGTTCACTCGGCAAAATTCCTTTCTGAACAGGAAACAGGCAATATACGCCAGGCAATACTGCGCTATGATATTGAACACCCGGTTGTAAACGATAAGGATTTCAAAATTTGGACAAGCTACGGCGCAAATGCCTGGCCCACTGTAGTCCTCATAGACCCAAGAGGCGACGTCGTGGGGCATCACTCGGGTGAAGGGGTTTTTGAAAGCCTGGATGGGGCAATAAGCGACATTATAAAACTTAACAGCTCTTTAATCAACAAAACTCCCATTAAGCTGAGTCTTGAGAAAAACAAAAGGCCTGAATCGATTTTAAGCTTCCCGGGCAAAGTGCTCTCAGATGAGACTTCCGGCAGGCTCTTTATTACAGACTCAAACCACGACAGAGTTATTATTACGGATCTTGAGGGTAATGTGCAGGATATAATTGGATCGGGAAAACCGGGAGAGAAAGACGGGCCGTTTGAAGAGGCAACGTTTTTCCATCCGCAGGGGCTCGCGCTTAAGGGTGAGGCGCTTTATATTGCCGATACGGAAAACCACCTCATACGCAAGGCTGATCTTAAGACAAGGACCATTTCAACGATTGCGGGCACGGGGCGTCAGGTATATAACAGAAACCCAAGGGGAGACGCCAGACAGGCGGGGCTTAATTCGCCGTGGGATCTTACTATTCACAACAACATTCTTTACATCGCCATGGCGGGGCAGCATCAGCTGTGGGCTTTGAATTTAGACGATAACACAATCCGCATTCACGCAGGCACGGGAAATGAGAACATTGTTGACGGCGACCTTAAAGACGCCCTTCTTTCACAGCCGAGCGGTATTACAACGGACGGGAAAAAGCTTTACTTTGCCGACAGCGAGGTAAGCGCGGTTAGAAGCGCGGACTTTAATCCCGCAAACGGAAGGGTAACAACATTAATTGGGAAAGGGCTTTTTGAGTTTGGCGACATAGACGGAGACGCCAGACGCGCAAGGCTTCAGCACCCTCTGGGTATTACGTACCACAACGGGAAGCTTTATGTTGCCGATACATATAATAATAAAATTAAAATTGTCGACCCCATAGAGCATACAAGCAGAACTTATGCCGGAAGCGGGACTGAAGGGATGGATGACGGAAGTTTAGAGAAAGCCCAATTCAATGAGCCGGGCGGCATTTCCTATGCAAAGGGAAAGCTTTATGTTGCTGATACGGATAACAACCTTATAAGAGTAATTGATCCTGCTTCGGGGAAGGTTTCTACGCTAGAGCTTAAAGGGCTGGAAAAGTTAAAGAAGCCCTTTGCATTTAATGAGAAGGAATTTAACGGGGATAAAGAGGTATTAAGCGGAGTTAATATTTCAAAACTCAAAACAATGAGCCTTAATCTATCCTTTCAGAATAATTATGAATTAAACCATGAGGCGCCGAGCAAGATAAGGATATTCTCGCCGGACGGGAAAGTTAACTTAGAGAAAAGCATTACATCTCCAAAGACGGAGATTGATCTTTCAGGGCTTAACGGAGTAGACAAGCTTTATTCCGAGATGGTGGTTTACTACTGCAAGGAAGGAAATGAAGGATTGTGCCTGATAAAGGATGTGCTTTTTGAGATAAATAATTCGCCGGAGGGAAAAGAGCAGCTGGATATAAACTACAATCTTTCGGCGGCGAAATAACGTATTTGGGCGACCACCGGTCGCCCCAACAAACACATTTTTTATTTTAGAAAAAAAACTATTACTACAATTGTTACCGTGCCGACGGCGGCAATCTGGGAGTAGAGTTTGTTCCATTTTTTAATTCTTCCCCATGCCATGGCGGCTAGTACCATTAGTCCCGCAAGCGCAATTGAGGCGAGCACACACTGTATAAAATCAAACCTCTCCCCTACTATGGAATAAAGCGTCGTATCGTGCCAGAGTTTCCTGTAGATTACCTGAAGGTGCAGCCAGTAGACTAAAAGCGACTCGCGCCCCACTTCAAGCACAAATGATTCCGTTGTATTTCTTGATAGTTCATAATATCTGAGTGAAATGAGCAGCACCACAACAATACCGAGCCTGAGGAGAAAGAAAAACTGGTTAGGGACAATTTTACTGATGTAGTCCAGCATATCCAGGGGGAACCA
>JBLMYS010000281.1:0-10600 GCA_050258415.1 Acidobacteriota bacterium
ATTAAAATGCGGACAGTTAAATTTCTTGAAGGTGAAAAAGTTTACTTAAGGCCCGTTCAGGAAAAGGACCTTGAGCTGGTTGAATTCGGGAAAAACAATACAGATGTAAGGGAAACACTCTTTCTCTTTGCGCCAATGACTCAGGAGCAGGTGCGCCAGGAGATGACCTCCTGGAGCTCAAGTAAAGAGATCATGTTCTTTACAATCTGCAGCCAGGATAAAGATGAGGCAGTTGGGCAGACGGCATTCGTCAGAATTGACTACGTAAGCCGCGCTGCCGTGTTCTATATTGCCATTTACGACCCTGAATTCTGGTCAAAAGGCTATGGAAGCGAGGCTACAAAACTTATGGTGAAATATGCCTTTGAAATACTTAATCTGAACAGAATACAGCTTCACGTCTGCAGTGAAAACACTAAAGGCGTTAAGGCTTATGAGAAAGCAGGCTTTAAGATTGAAGGCACCTTAAGGCAGGCAATGTACCACTTTAACAGGTACATAGATTTTTATGTCATGGGTATCTTAAGGGAAGAATATTATAAAAGTTAATCTGAAGGTAAATAAAGGAAATATATGCTCGTTTTAGTTGGATCGGGCAACCCGGTCAAAGTAAACGCTGTTAAAGACAGCTTCTCGAAATATTTTGATAATGTCGAAGTTAAAAGTTTCCCGACCGCATCGGGTGTTTCAGACCAGCCTTTCGGTGAAGACACCTTCACGGGTGCAAAAAACAGGGCCCTGGAGCTAGTCGAAATAAACAGGCGTGAAAAACTTGGGGCCGATTTCTTTGTGGGAATTGAAGGAGGCGTACTTAACTACTTTTCGCGCTGGTTCGGTTTCGGCGTCATGTGCGTTGTGGACAGTAAAGGGAAAACCGGATTTGGTACTTCACCTCATTTTGAACTGCCGCAGGTTGTGGTTGAAGAACTTCACCATGGAAAAGAGCTCGGAATAGTAATGGATGAGCTGACCGGCAAAATGAACACCAAATACCACAACGGTGCAATAGGATTTTTTACTAATGGCGTTATGGACAGAAAGGACCTCTACGTACATGGAATGATTGTAGCACTGGCGCCATTTCTGCACAGAGAGCTTTTCTTTAACCAGGGCTGAAGACTTTATCCAGCCCTTAGTTCTTTGGTCCAAATTTAATCCAATACCGGAGAAGTTATGAAAGTCACTGGGTATGTAATATTTCTTATCACGTTCCTGTTATTTCATTCAGTTGTAATCTCCCACCCATCTGATAAAGAGCACGGCAGGAAGAAAACTCCCTATGAGTATGTGGACCCATTTATCGGCACAAAGGAGATGGGGCATACTTTCCCTGGCGCCTGTGTCCCGTTTGGGATGGTTCAGCTGAGCCCTGAGACAGATACAGTCCAGTTCTTAAAAGACGGTAAATATAACCCTGAGGTTTACCGCTACTGCGCAGGCTACCAGTATAACGATAAAACAATTGTGGGCTTTAGCCACACGCATTTCAGCGGAACCGGGCACTCGGATCTTGGCGACTTCCTGGTTATGCCCACAACCGGTAAACTTTATCTTAACCCCGGAACTTCTGATCACCCGGAAAATGGCTACCGCTCCAAATTCAGCCATTCAACAGAAGTTGCCTCTCCAGGATATTATACGGTGAAGCTGGATAAGTACAATATCCGGGCGGAGCTTACTGCTTCGAACAGAACCGGCTTCCACCAGTACACTTTCCCCAAATCAGACAGCGCTCACGTCATACTCGATATGAATTACGGCATATATAATTACGAGGGCAAAGTCATCTGGAGCTCCATCAGGGTTGAAAACGACACGCTCGTAACGGGATACCGCATTACCGAAGGCTGGGCCCGGACGCGCTACATTTACTTTGCAATGGTCTTCTCTAAGCCCTTCAAAAATTACGGTTATAAAAACAGCACCGAACCCTTGTATAAAGGCTTCTGGAGAAAGTTTAACCAGAGCGAAAATTTCCCCGAAATGGCCGGAAAAAATATTAAGGCATATTTTGACTTTTCCACTAATGAAAACGAGAAAATTAAAGTTAAGCTCGCCATTTCATCTGTCAGCTCTGAAGGAGCTCTTAAAAATCTCATGGCTGAAATTCCAGGCTGGGACTTTGATTTTGTCCGCAGCCAGGCCCGCACGGCCTGGGAAGAAGAATTAAACAAAATTGCGATTTCGGCAACCGACAGCGTTATGACCAGCTTCTACACTTCAATGTACCACGCCGATATCAGTCCCGTAACCTACAGCGACGTCGACGGATACTACAGGGGGCTTGATAACAACATACATAAGGCAGAAGGTTATACAAACTATACCACTTTTTCATTGTGGGATACCTACCGGGCGCTTCATCCCCTCTTCACTATAATCCAGCAGAAGAGGACAGGCGGCATGGTGCAGTCGATGATTGACCACTACTCGCAGAGCGTGCAAAAGCTTCTTCCCGTCTGGGCGCACTACGGGAACGAAAACTGGTGCATGATTGGATATCACAGCGTGCCTGTAATTGCTGACGCGTACATGAAAGGAATAAGGGGCTTCGATACGTTAAAAGCTCTTGAAGCCTGCCTTACTACTGCCCGGAAAAGCTCTTTCCAGGGAATTGGGGACTATGAGAAACTTGGATATGTGCCGATGGATAAACTGGGCAGCTCTGCTTCTATGACGCTTGAATATGCTTACGATGATTTTGCCATTTCAAAATTTGCCGGAGCCCTGAATAACACAGGAGCTAAAGATGAGTTCATGAAAAGAGCCATGAACTACAGGAATATATTTGACCCTTCAACAGGCTTTATGAGGGCAAAGGACTCCAAAGGAAACTGGAAAAGCCCGATGGACCCTTTAAGCACAGACGGGCAGGGCTTTATTGAAGGCAACGCATGGAATTATTCACTCTATGTGCCGCAGGACGTTAAGGGGTTTATCGGACTCCTTGGCGGAAAAGACAATTTCGTCCGAAGGCTCGACTCGCTTTTTACGATGCAGCTGGACGATAAATATTTTGAAAATACGGAAGACATTTCCCGATCGGGACTTATCGGAAACTACGTGCACGGAAATGAACCTAGCCATCACGTTCCTTATATGTACAACTGGGCGCTTCAGCCCTGGAAGACACAGCAGAAAATTCACCTGATCATGAATTCCATGTACCGCAACGCCCCCGACGGCCTCTGTGGAAATGACGATTGCGGACAGATGTCGGCCTGGTACATCTTCAGCGCTTTGGGCTTTTATCCCGTCTGCCCGGGAACGAATGAGTATGTAATCGGAAGCCCCTCGGTAAGTGAGGCCCGGATAAGTCTTGAGAATGGAAAAGTTTTTACAATAAAGGCCGAGAACTACGACAGTAAAAATATTTATATTCAGTCTCTGGAGCTAAACGGCAAGCCATATAACAAAAGTTTCCTCAGACATGAAGATATAATAAAAGGAGGCAGCCTTGTATTCCATATGGGAAATGTTCCAAACCATAACTGGGCTGTTTCGGAGGACTCCATTCCATTTTCAATAACAAAATAACACAAAGCTGATCCCATATTTATGTAAAAACATACAGGTGAACAATGAAAACCAGGCTTGCAATTTTAACTCTTTGTACGATATTTTCCCTGCGGCTCTTCGCACAGACCGAAGGCCTTCAGCCGGTGCCTTCAACCGAAAAACAGGATAGTCTGATTGAGGTCGCAACAGCACTGCACGATGAAGGGAAATATGATGAGGCAATAGACATCTATAAAAAAGTCCTTCAGGAGAATCCCGCTAATGTTACAGCCTTATATGAAATTACTTTCTCATACTTTGCAAAAGGCGACCATGATAACTCTATTAAGTATTCTTCCGAAGGAATGAAGTATAAATCCAAACTGCTCCCTTTATTTTATATGAATATGGGCAGCTCTCTGGATATCCAGGGGAAAATCGATGAAGCTATAAAGGTTTACGAAGATGGCATCAGCATCCAGCCGAACCATTACCTTTTAAGATACAACCTGGCACTTACATTATTTAAAAAACAAGAATATGACAAAGTCCTGGGATCCCTGCATTACGGACTTAAGCTGAACGCCTCCCATCCCTCAAGCAACCTGCTCCTTGGAAATACCTATATGACTTTGGGAAAAGGTGTTCCTGCCATATTGGCTTTTATGCGCTTTCTCGTCCTTGAGCCACAGACAGGCAGGTCCTCAAACGCGGTCAACAATCTTGAACAGATTCTCTCTTCATACGTCACCAGAAAGGATTCGATGAACATTAACATTACTGTCAATACCGATTCTGATGCCGTAAGTGGCGATCTTAATGCTCTTGAAACAGGTATAGCTCTGGCACATGCGACACAATTTATCGGCAATGATGTTTCAAAGACTGTTAAAATTCCGGAAATAAAGAAAAGCGAAATTCAATTCCGTGTTGAGGAATTTCAGAGCCTCTTCAATATAATGTCTGAACTTTCTGAAAAAAAGAAGCACAGCGGTTTTGTATGGGAATATTACGCACCTTATTTCATCGACCTACAGAAGCAGGGTCACACCGAGGCTTTTATTTATTACATTTATAACTGTTCGGGACAGGAAGAAGTCAAAAACTGGATGGCACAAAATAAGAACAAAGTCAGAGACTTTATGACATGGAATAAAAGTTACAGATGGTAGAAATTATTATAATATACCGGGGCACAGCCAGCCCCGGTATATAAGTTTGATTTTAATTTCCTCCTGCCAATATCGGCTTTTCGAGAGATATGCTCCTCCTGTTGCTGTCAATAAAGTAGCCCCATAGAACAAAAATCCATTGCAGAAGGCTTACTACTGCAACCGCGTCAACAGATGGCGGAGGTGGACTTACCATATTCGTTATGTATATGGCTAAAAGAAACAAGAGAAGACTCCAGAGCCCGACTGTCCCCTTCCTGTTTTCAGCCCTCGTTGAAAAAATATAAAGGGCTGCTCCAGCAATAAATATCAAACCTTCCACCAGCACCGTAAGGGAAACAAAATTCCAGAGCCCGAGCCCCACCTTAAGATTTCCCCCCGGATACAAAGGAAGATCCGGCACGTGGGAGATAAGATCAAGCACCCAGTGGCTTAAGACAAGCGCTCCCAGAACAACTGAGCTCTTAAGGTTTTTCTTAATAAGATAATAGATACCTCCTATGAGCAGAGCCCATATTAAGACAAAAAGCAGGCTGTGCGAGAAAGGATAATAAATGAAATTAAGCGGAGTAAATGCCGAATTACCCGGCTCAATTTTAATTTTCTCTATCCCCGCCAGCATAAGCACCGGCCACAAAAGGTCAATAAACTGCGAGGCCAGGAACATTGTGCCGAGCGACGGCTTATCGTCCAGTTTTTTTGCAGCCAGAGCCGCACCAAAATGACCAATAAACATAATGCCCCCTTTTTATTTTAATCGAACAGTACCATAACCCCCAGGTGTGCAGTTATAAGATCTGTCTTCGATTTTGAGGGAGTAAACAGCACCTTCCCCTGCTCAATTCTCATGGATCCTTCTTTCAGGTACTCTGCCTCAGAACCCAGCATGTAACGTGCTTTTAAGTCTATCCAGATGCCTGAGACCTTCCAGCGCGGATTGGCTCCTTCATCATTGTTTTGCATTTCATGAACCTTTATCATAAGACCGCCTCCCCCGCCATAGTTCCAGGCCCAGTCGTCGAAGTTTGTGGAGCTGGCAACTTCCTTGTCCCGGTTACCGCTGCTGTTAATCTGTGTCTGTGTGTAGAGATAGGAGCCTCCCCAGAGCCCTTCAATATACGGTCTTACACTTCCATATGGCGGCATAATCTGCAAAAGAAGGTGAAAATTTACTATATTGTTCGTCCTGTTCACGTCTACCCTCACGTCCGGAATGGTTGTGCTGAAAGCTTCATTACGCGACTCGCTGCCGTAGGTCATAAAGCTTCCGTCCACGCCAAGCGTAAAAGGAAGCGACGGCTTTACAGTCCATAAGGTCACAAACCCCTCTGCCCCGAAACCCAGACGGTTTATGCTTTTCTTGAATTCCCCCTGCGGAAACCCCATCATAAAATTGATCCCTGCAGACTGAGAGAAGATTTCAGGACTGAATCCAAGTAGAAAGATAAAAAATGCTGCTATCGTAAATTTCCTCTTCATCATATTTCCCTTTTGTTAGAAAATTTCACCTTAATATTAATGAAATTCCTGAATAATTACTATTTCCTTGATAACGGAAAAACAGAGTTTATGAGCGTAAACCGAACTTTTTTTACGAAAGATAGGTTATAAATAGAACACCTGATTAATATGAATTGAAATAATCAGCTGAGCTAAATGTGTAAATCAATTAAAGCGGCTTAAGTGAGATTTATTTTGAAATGAGAATACTACTATTATCCGGAAATGAAAAAGAGTTGGCGGGAATCTTTAAGGCAAGCCAGGAAAGGTTCACTGAGGAGCTTGCCCTGAAGTCCTCTTCAGATCCATCAGGAGCACTCAGCCTTCTGAAAGAATATGAGTTTGACCTCTTAATAGTGGACCTGGACATGCAGACGTTCGAAAACAGGGACACATTTTCCAATATTTTAATCTCCGCAGCCGGAATACCAGTAATAACAGTAAGCAGCAGAAACGTTTCTTCTGAGAATGGTCTAGCACTTGGGACAGACGACTTCCTCCTCAAAAGCGACCTGAGCCCAGCCTTGCTGGAACATTCCATCAGGCATGTTCAAAAGCTCAAAAAAATGGAAAGAAAACTCAGGCAAAAAGAGGAACAGATCATCTTAACTGCCCGGCATTCACCGGTCCTGATACTAAAGCAGGATAAGAACCTCCTCTATACATGGAGCAACAATTCATTCCTCGGATATTCTTCCGATGAGTTAAAGGGTAAAACGGACACTGAACTTTTGCCCCAGGAGGATGCCCTGGTCCTGCAGGCAATAAAAAAACAGGTCCTCGAATCCTCAATTAAGACGCGTAAAATTGTAAAAACAAAAGCAAAAGGCAGGGACTTTTATTATGATATCGGAATTGAGCCCGACTACGATGAACATGGCAACATAAAGGGGGTCGTCTCTACTGCACTTGATATCACAGACAAAAAGAGCGTTGAACGTGAGTTTTTAAGGGCAAAGAGCCTCCTTGAGAAGATGTTCGCAAACCTGAATGAGGCCGTATTTGTCAGCGAAAAATCAACCGGTAAGATAATCGCCTGCAACCCTGTGGTAGAGAAAATCTTCGGTTTCAAACCGAATGAGGTCATAGGAAAAACCCCGGAGTTTTTATTCCCTTCAGCCGAACATTATGAAAATATCAAGCGCCTGGGGCTCCAGCACCTGGAAGAGAAAAACGTGTTCAGAACTGAATACCAGATGAAAAAAAAGGACGGAACCTTAATCAATACCGAACATACAATTAACCTTCTTAAAAAGTCAAAGGGCTGGGATGAAGTCCTTGTTACAATTGTAAGCGACATTACAGAAAGAAAAAGAACCGAACGCGCACTTATTAGCGCCAAGGAAAAAGCTGAAAAATCAGACCGCATGAAAACCGAGTTCCTGGCCCAGATATCTCATGAAATCAGGACGCCTGTTAACACTATTCTTACCTATTCAGCCCTTTTGAAAGAAGAACTGAATTTAAGGGAAGACGACGAGATGAGAAAAAGCTTCAGGATAATTGAAAAGGCTGGTAAAAGGCTCTTTAGAACCGTGGATCTTATTGTCAACATGTCTGAACTTCAGACCGGGACATATGAGCTTTATCCAAGGGAGCTGGAAATTTATGATGTCCTGCGGGATCTTTATATTGAATTCAGGAAATATGCTTCAGACAAGGGCGTTGAGATGCAGCTGGTGAATTATACTACAGATGCAATTATTATTGCCGATGAATATTCCATTTCACAGGTTTTCCGCAGCCTCATTGACAACGCTGTTAAGTACACAGACCGGGGTAAGATCAGGATAATTCTGGAAAAAGACGAGGAGGACCGTCTTGTCGTTTCAGTGGAGGATACAGGAATCGGGATTTCTGAGAGCTATCTCCCAAGGCTTTTTGAACCCTTTTCGCAGGAAGACCAGAGTTACACAAGGTCTTACCAGGGTAACGGCCTGGGCCTGGCACTGGCAAAAAAATACGCCGAACTGAACAAGGGAGTTATAGAAGTAAAAAGCGTCAAAGGCTCGGGCACTGTCTTCAGGGTAGTCTTTGACAGATAAAAAATTAAAGGGGTCAATAAAAAAGCGCCCTCGGGGTTAATTCCCGGGGCGTTTTTTCTTTTTTTTCAGATATTTTCAATTATCTGGTCAGCTGTCTGTACTTGATTCTGTGAGGCTGATCGGCAAGTGCCCCGAGCCTCTGGCGCTTGTTTTCCTCGTAGTCCGAGAAATTGCCTTCAAACCAAACGACCTTGCTTTCCCCTTCAAAGGCCAGAATGTGTGTGGCAACGCGGTCTAAAAACCAGCGGTCGTGGCTTATTACAACTGCGCATCCGGCAAAGTTTTCCAGAGCTTCTTCCAGAGCACGCATCGTATTGACATCCAGGTCGTTTGTAGGCTCATCAAGCAGAAGAACGTTTGCTCCCGACTTGAGCATCATAGCCAGATGAACGCGGTTACGTTCTCCGCCTGAAAGGAGTCCCACTTTCTTCTGCTGGTCGGCGCCCGAGAAGTTAAACTGCGCAACGTAGGCTCTTGAGTTTACACTTCTGTTGCCGAGCATGAGGTTATCCTCACCGCCCGAGATCATCTCCCATATAGTTTTCTCAGGATCCAGGGCTTCCCTCGACTGGTCCACGTATGCCAGTTTTACTGTTTCTCCAATTTTGATTTCACCGGCATCGGGAGTTTCCTTTCCTGTAATCATCTTAAAAAGTGTCGTCTTTCCGGCGCCATTTGGGCCTATAATGCCTACAATGCCTCCCGGGGGAAGCGAGAAGTTCATATCATCTACAAGGAGTTTCTCCCCGTAAGCCTTATTTACGCCCACAGACTCAATTACATTATTGCCCAGGCGGGGTCCGGCAGGTATATAGATTTCAAGCTCCCTTTGAAGCTTTTCAGTTTCCTGCTTAAGTAAGCTCTCATATGAGGTAATTCTTGCCTTTGACTTTGCGTGGCGGCCTTTGGGTGACATCCTGATCCATTCGAGTTCACGCTGAAGCGTCTTCTGGCGATCGGATTCTTTCTTCTCCTCCAGAGCAAGGCGGTTCTGCTTCTGATCGAGCCACGATGAATAATTTCCTTTCCATGGAATTCCCTGTCCGCGGTCGAGCTCCAAAATCCAGCCTGCAACATTATCCAGAAAATAGCGGTCGTGTGTAACAGCAATTACTGTGCCTTCATACTTTTGAAGGTGGTGTTCCAGCCATGCAACAGATTCGGCATCCAGGTGGTTTGTAGGCTCATCAAGAAGAAGTATGTCCGGCTTCTTCAAAAGCAGCCTGCATAATGCCACGCGTCTTTTCTCTCCACCCGATAAAACCTTAACAGATGTTTCGCCCGGGGGGCATCTGAGGGCATCCATAGCCATTTCAAGCTTTGAATCCAGCTCCCATGCATCCATGGCTTCAAGGCGTTCCTGGACCTTCCCCTGGCGCTCTAAAAGCTCAGTCATTTCGTCATCAGACATCGGTTCGGCAAACCTTTCGTTGATTGAATCGTATTCCTTCAGGAGGTCCACAATTTCCTGAACCCCTTCTTCCACAATTTCTCTTACCGTCTTAGTCTCATCCAGCTGCGGCTCCTGTTCGAGGTAGCCAATTGTGTAGCCCGGGGAAAGGACAGTCTCCCCGTTAAAATCCTTATCCACCCCGGCAAGGATTTTAAGAAGCGTACTTTTACCCGAGCCGTTTAAGCCCAGAACGCCGATCTTGGCGCCGTAGAAATATGATAAATATATATCCTTAATTACCGGTTTCTGATTATAGAACTTGCTTACCCCGATCATGGAGTAAATAACCTTGTTAGGTTCAACTGCGGCCATTCTAAATGGTTCTCCTTTTCTCGTTTTTTACGTTTTTTCAAAAATCTTCAGTCCGGTATTATAGCCCTAAAAGTCCTGATTGTCAATAAAAATCTGAATCCTGAAATCAGGCGCACTAATAGCCTTACACTGTAATTCTAAATGGAAATTTCTCTTATTTATTTTTATGTTTAAACTTATTTTTGAAGTAAAACTATCCGGGAAATTATGGAACCAAGAAAGGACTATAACCCGCAGATGCATTCGGCGGAACATATATTAAACCAGACGATGGTCAGGATGTTTAACTGCGGAAGAAGCTTCAGCGCACACATAGAAAAGAAAAAATCCAAGTGCGACTACCGTTTCGACCGTAACTTAACAGAAGATGAAATTAAAACGATTGAAAATAAGGTAAACGAAATTATTGCGCAGGACCTCCCTGTAACAGAAGAATTCTTAAGCCGCGGGGAAGCTCAGACGACATTTAATCTTGAACGCCTCCCTGAAGACGCGGGCGACCGCGTCAGAATTGTAAGAATCGGCTCCTATGACGCCTGCCCGTGCATCGGCCCCCACGTCAGCAATACAAAGGAAATAGGTTCATTTAAGATAATTTCTACTGACTTTAATGACGGTGT
>JBLMYS010000282.1:0-6130 GCA_050258415.1 Acidobacteriota bacterium
TTCCCGGGCCACAACAATGAGACTATTGTAATTTCCCCTCTAAAACCCCGGCGGGTTTTATTGAATGGAAAAGAGTCTCAGGCCAAATGGCACTCAGAAGACCAGGGCGGCACATATAAAATCACCATCCCCCTAAGGCACGAAAAAGGGATCGACAAACTCCAGGTGGAGTTCTGAGGAATCTGGGGCTAAAGCCCCGATTTTTTTGATCGCTATTTCACGAGCTAAAGCTCGTGGCAATTCAATTGCCCGCCTCAGGCGGGTTCTCAGATGAATAGCCACGACCTTCAGGTCGTGGTGGTGGCTATTTATAAAATCCCAAACTCTATCTCTCCCTCTTATACGTCCCCATCAGATCGGCCTGGCCTACGATGTGATCCTTCATCTCCAGATCCAGCTCCTTCCGGGTCGCCCCGGCGTCAAGCCTGAGATAACTTTTCAGGGCGAAGAGCCTGAAATGATAATGATGAACTCCCGACGGGGGACACGGACCGAAATACCCGATCCTGCGCGCGTCGTTGGTACCCATTGCGGCTCCGTCAGGCAGATTCATTGCGGAAGTGACCCCTTCCTGAAGACTCGTAATACTGACCGGTATGTCGTAAATAATCCAGTGAATGAAAGTCCCGCTTGGGGCGTCCGGATCCTCTAATACAATAGCCACTGTCTTGGTCCCGTCGGGAAGTCCCTCCCACTGAAGAGCAGGGGATACGTTCTGTCCGTCGCAGGTGTATTTGGCTGGAATCGGTTCTCCATGCTTAAATGCCGGGCTGTTGAATTTAATCGCCATTTTGTTTCCCTCCAGAGTGATTTAATTGTCATCTTAAAATAATTGAAACAAAAATCGGGCAAAAATCAAATTATTCTTCTAATTAAGAAGCTCCTGCCCCTGACGCCTTAAAGGAAGTGAAAAGTAGAACGTTGCCCCCTTGTTTTGTTCTGCCTCAGCCCATATGTTCCCCTCGTGCCGCCTTAAGATCCGCTGCACAATGGCAAGCCCCACTCCCGTGCCTTCGAATTCAGATGCCGGATGCAGCCTCTGAAATACCCCGAATAGCTTGTTTGCATAATCCATATTGAAGCCGGCACCGTTGTCCTTTATATAATAAATCACTTCCTTTTCCTTTTTCTCTCCCCCGATCTCAATTAGCGCGGTCTCCCTGTCCCTGGTAAACTTTACAGCGTTTGAAACAAGATTAATCCATACCTGCTGCAGCATCGGCCGGTCGCCAGTAACTTCAGGAAGATCCTTAATTGTAAAAACGATATTGCGCCCGGGATTGTCCTTTAAGGCCTGGTCGGTAACTGACCTTACCATGGCGCTCATATTAATCTGTACTTCATTTTTTTCCCTGTTATATATCTTTGCAAATGACAGCAGATCCTCTATAAGCTGCTCCATCTGCCCGGCGTTTTTCGAAATGATGTTTAGGAATTTCTTAGCCTCGGGATTAAACTGAGGGGCGTAGTCATCAAGCAGAATTTGTGAGAATCCGTCTATCGCCCTTAAAGGCGCCTTAAGATCGTGTGAGACAGAATAACTGAAAGCTTCCAGCTCCTTATTTGCCGCCTCCAGCTGCGCCGTGCGTTTCTTTACTCGCTCCTCGAGCTCACTGTTTAACTTATTCAGCTCCTCATTGCTTACTTTTAAGGCCTCTTCAGTTTTCTTGAGTTCCGTTATATCCACAATGGAAACGAGCACCTTTCCGTAAGTATCCTCAAACCCTTCTGCCACGTTCCACCTTATGTAAACGTTAATTTCCTTTCCTTTTAATGTCCTGCGAAGGGAGCTTATTTCAAACCTCGTTTTCCCTTCGGAAATGGCAAGAATAGATTCCCTCTGGACCCTGAAGTCCTCCTGTTCGGCAATCCGGGGGAAGGCATTTATTAAATCTTCTTTTCTCTCCGCCTCAAAAAGCTCAAGCGTTGCCTCATTTACATCCAGAATCCTCACCATTTCAACACTTTGTGTTATCTCTTCGGGGTACTTTTCAAGATAATCCTGGAAGTCCGTAACTCCTGTTGTCTTCAGCAGGTCTATGTGGCTTTTAATTATCGAGAAGTCCTCCTCCCATATGGAGATGGGGGAATATTCAAAGAGGCTTCGGTATCGTTTCTCACTACCCTGCAGGGCATCGAGGGCCAGTTTTCTTTCCGTTATATCCGTTGCCAGGGCCAGGCGGGCTTCCCTGCCTTCAAAGGCGATATTGCTGGAAGTAATTTCAACAAAAATTACCTCGCCGTTCTTCTTCATGTGACGCCATGGACCTGAATGCTGATAGTCCTCGGATACTGTTTCTTCTATATTTTTTTCAAGCTCCGGCAGGTCCTCCTTAGGACGGATGTCTCTAATCGTTATTGAAAGGAATTCTTCCCTTGAGTAGCCGTACTGTTCAATTGCGGCGTTGTTAACGGCCATGAAACGGAGTGTATTCTTGTCGAAGACCCACATGGGGTGAGGGTTTTCCCTGAACAGGAGACGGTATTGTTCCTCTGAGCGGCGGAGCCTGTTTTCCATTTCCTTCCTTTCGGAGATGTCGCGTATAATGGCCTGAATAACCCCTCCCTCAAGCATTTTTGAGCTTATTTCCACATCTATTATCCTGCCGCTTTTATGCCTGATCCTTCTCTCAGAGAGGACATGTTTGCCCGATTTCAGTTCATCCAGGCGCAGGGGGTTTGCCTTAACATCTTCCTCTCGCAGAATGTCTTTTACGTTATGTTTTAAGACTATATTTTTTTCGTACCCTATGAGTTCGCAAGCCGTGGAATTGGCGTCAATTACATTTCCCTCCAGGTCCATCAGAATAATGCCGTCGGAGGCCTGTTCGAGGAGTGTCCTGTATTTATTTTCACTCAGTACGAGCGCGTCAGTTGAAGTGCGTATCATTTTCACGCCGCGCTTGATAAAATAATAAAGGAGCACCGCGGTAATGAATATAAAAAACCAACCCTTATAGGTCTGGTAATGTGTGAGTATAACCGGATCGGTGATCTCATCCGAGAGGATATAGTCGGTTACAACAATCCATGCGGCGCTTACTATGGCATAGCTGAGACTTATTGCCAGAGGGCCAATCTTAAGCTGTTTTTCGGTGGAAGATGAAAATTTCATAAAACGCTCTGTTTATAATATTCATTCAGCAGAGAGAAAAAAACCGGAAAGAAAAGATATAACCTTTCAGAAGCCGAAGAGAACCGGGGGATTAAACTTCCAGGCTTTCAGCCGGCTGTATAATCTGCTTTTTCACAACGTCAGGAGGAGGAACAATCATGCCGCAGCACTTGCCGGAGAAGTCCAGCAGGCTTATTCTGTAATTTTTGTCGTATGCAATGACGTCAAAAACCGGTTTATATATCTTTATCCTTTCTGCGGTATTATATTTACCCAAAATTCTTCTTACAGAAGAAGCTTCATGGTAATTTAAGTAAATTACGTCTTCTTTATAGTCGTTAAATTTTTCCCTCTTCCAGCACAATATTTCGTGCTCAAAAAGAGAGGCTTCATGTTCGGTGAGGTCGGGTGCAATTGAAGCCTGCAGGGAATCTATATCCATGGAAATGACCATGAGTTCAGTTTCCTTTTTGAAGCTTTCCAGTATAGAGGGCTTGCGGCAGTAAAGGCTGCGGAAAGTCTCATTCTTCAGGAATTCAATTTCAATAAAAGAGCGGAATGAGGATTTTAGCTTGCTGAAGACCCTGAGGAGAATATCAAACTCAATCTCTCCGGAATCGGGATCCAGGGATTCCAGATGAATATTAAACGAATAACCCGTAATATTTAATTTGGTTTGATTCATGAAGTTAAGATAATCTTTTTAAATAAAGGGCGCAAACCGCCAAACCAATTTTTCTTCTATCCTTAAGGGCCTGTTTGTCAATTAGAGCGGCGCCAGGAACCATTTCCTGGCGCCATTCCGTGCACAATCCCGGGTAAATTCCATCCGCCATCCCTTTTCTTCTGGTAACCCTCTTTTAACTTTCGATTTCTGCATAAATTTCATAAATTTATTTCAAAATAATTTCAAATCTCAGGTCTTAAATGAAAAAGTTTTCAGCTTATATCTGTCTCATCCTGCTCCTTGTGGCTTCACCCATCTGGGCTCAGCTGGAACTCCCCCGCATTAGCCAGAAGGCTTCCGTTATGCAGAGAGTGGGACTCCTCGACGTCACTATAAACTATAGCCGCCCTAACGTTAAGGGAAGAAAAATATGGGGCGACCTCGTACCCTATAACCAGGTCTGGCGTACAGGCGCCGATGAGGCTACAACTATCTTCTTCAGCGACGACGTCAACCTCAGCGGAAATAAAATCCCCGCCGGCAAATACGCCCTCTTTACTATACCCGGAAAAGATGAATGGACCATAATTATAAATAAAACCTGGAAACAATGGGGCGCCTTTAACTACGACTCCACTAAGGACTTTGTCCGCTTTAAGGCTAAACCCGCGGAAAACCAGTTTACAGAAAGCCTCGGCTTCTGCTTCTCCGACGTCACTACAAGCTCCGCTAACCTGAATATCGAATGGGAAAAAGTTAGGGTTACCTTCCCCCTCAAATTTGATATAGACGCCAAGGCTTATTCCAATATCAAAAAGGCTATTGAAAATGCCGATAAGGACGATTGGGTGGTCTATGCCGCTTCGGCTAACTACGCCGCGGATAATAAAATCCACCAGGAGGAGGCAATGCAGTGGGTCGATAAATCTATCTCAATTAAACCTACTTACTATAACTATTTCGTTAAGGCAAAGCTCCTTGCAAATAATAACCAGACAAAAGAAGCCTTAAGCTTTATTGATAAATCACGCCAGCTGGGAAAAAATGACCCGGAATTCAAGGACTTTAAACCGCAGGTGGACGTGCTTGCAAATGAACTGAAAGCAAAAAGGAAATAAAAGTTTTAATGTCTGTTCAAAAATCATTAGGCGTTTGCGTTGGTGCTTCTACAGTTTCGGCTGTTTATCTTAAGAAAGATCACGGTGAAATAAGCATTGTTGAATCCCGTACAATTGCTCATAACGGGAACCCGAGAGAAATTATCTCCGGATTGTTTGAGAAGAGTTCTATCCCCCAAAAAATTGCGGTTACAGGAAAAAAGTTCAGGAAATTCTTAAACCTCACTTCCATATCTGAGGCCGAGGCAATCGAAACGGCCGCGGCCCACCTGGGCCTCTCGGGCGACATCATTATAAGCGCCGGCGGCGAAAGCTTCATGGTCTATGTGCTCGACAAAAATAACAGAATATCTAAAGTCTGCACCGGCAATAAATGCGCCTCCGGAACGGGGGAGTTCTTCCTGCAGCAGATTAAAAGAATGGACCTCGATATCGAAGACGCTATAAAGGCAGGCGTTAAGGGGGATCCCTACAATATCTCCGGACGCTGCAGCGTATTCTGCAAATCCGACTGCACCCACGCCCTCAATAAAGGAGTGGCTAAGGAAAATGTGGTCTCGGGACTTGCGCGCATGATGTCGCAGAAAATTATTGAGCTTACTTCCCGTGTGCCCCATGAATCGGCAATTATGATCGGCGGCGTATCAGGAAATAAAGCCGTAATGCGCTTCCTTAAAGACTATTTTGATAACGTGATTGTCCCCGAAGAAGCTCCCTGCTTTGAAGCCCTTGGCGCCGCGGTATACGCCCTGAAGAATGAAACTCTGGAACTTAACAGGACTCATCTCTTCTCGGAAAAACATTCTCCTTTTACTTTCCACAGGCCTTTAAGCGAGTTTACTCACCTCGTCCACTTTAAGGAGTTCCAAAGAGGTACGCTTAAAGCTAATGACGACTGCATCCTGGGCCTCGACGTCGGCTCTACTACAACCAAAGCCGTCCTCTTAAGAAAAAGCGATAACGCAATTGTTGCCGGCGAGTACCTCCGCACAAACGGCGACCCCGTGAGGGCTTCGGTTGAATGCTATGAGAGTATTAAAAATCAGATATCTGTACCCGTCAAAATTACGGGACTCGGCGTTACTGGCTCCGGCCGCCACATCGCGGGCCTCCACGCTCTTACTAAAGGCATTATTAACGAGATTATTGCCCACGCCGCCGCCACGATTTACTTCGACCCTGAAGTCGATACCATATTTGAAATCGGCGGGCAGGACGCAAAGTATACAT
>JBLMYS010000283.1:0-15718 GCA_050258415.1 Acidobacteriota bacterium
AAAAAAGTTACCATTCAGCTTCCTTTGTATAACGAGCTTTATGTAGTCGAAAGACTCATCAACTGTGTCTGCGCTATAGACTATCCCAAAGAACTCCTTGAAATTCAGGTGCTCGACGACTCGACAGACGAAACAACGCAGCTCGTTGCACGACTCGTTGCAGAAAAACAAAATCTGGGATTCGACATCAAGCAGATCAGACGCGGCAACAGGGAAGGCTTCAAGGCCGGTGCCCTTTATGAAGGGCTCAAGATTGCAAAAGGTGATTATGTGGCTATATTTGATGCCGACTTTATGCCAACTCAGGACTTCCTGAAGAAAACCCTCAGCTATTTTAATAATCCGAAGATCGGAATGGTTCAGACCAGGTGGGATCACGCAAACAGCGAGGAATCGCTTCTTACAAAAGTTCAGGCGCTTGCGCTTGACGGCCACTTTGTAATTGAGCAGAGCGTAAGAAACAAGGCGGGATTCTTCATTACATTTAACGGCACCGGCGGCATCTGGAAAAAAGAATGCATTGAGGACGCAGGTAACTGGCAGGGCGACACTCTGGCCGAAGATCTGGATCTTAGTTACAGGGCACAGTTAAAGGGATGGAAGTTTATTTACCTCAGAGACTTTACAACTCCGGCCGAGCTCCCGGATGAGATTAATGCACTCAAAGCTCAGCAGTTCAGGTGGACAAAAGGCCACATTGAAACGGCAAAGAAACTTCTTCCATTGGTATGGAAAAGCGATAACATTTCACTCAGGACCAAGCTTCAGTGCACATTCCACCTGAGCATTAACTTCGCATTTCCTATTACGCTTCTGGCGTGCATACTTAACGTACCGCTTGTCTTCATCAAGAACAGTGGCCCGCATGAGGCTTTCTTCAATATGATGTCGATTTTTATTCTGGCATTCTTCAGCTCCTTCCTGTTCTATCTCTATTCACAGAAAGACATTCATACAGACTGGAGAAAAAAAATTGCTCTCTTCCCGCTTTTTATGGCTGGCAGCATGGGTTTCGCGGTAAACAATTCAAGAGCCGTTGTTGAAGGCCTCTTAAGCAGAAAAAGCGAGTTTGTGCGCACTCCAAAGGTAAAGCCGGGCGACACACAGCCTAAGCCAAACTACAGTGCAAGAAAGAAACTCAGTCCAACAGTTTATATTGAAATGCTTTTGGCGGCATACTGCCTGGTGGGTGTAATAGCTTCAATTTACTTCATGGAAATTGCGGCCTTACCGTTCCACCTGTTGTTCTTCCTGGGATTTACAATGGTTTCATCAATGTCGCTTAAAAGCGTATACACAAAGAAATAAGGTGATTTGTTGCCGAAGAAAGATCTCTTTGAAGAAAAGCTTGCCCTCATTTACGAATACAACAGGAAGAGTCCACTGTTCGTAAGGGCGGCAGGAATTGAAATTGAAAAAAACAATCTTCACAAGGCCGTCAGCATTCTGCAGGACGGCCTTGCAGAATACCCCAACTATCCCACAGCTTACATACTCTTAGGAAAAGCTCAGATGATGCTGGGCAACTTTGATGAAGCCGAAGAGGCTTTCAAAAAAGGTTCAGGCCTCATACATTCCAAAGAAACACTTTACTATTATACCGGCGAGCTGGAAAAAAGGAGAAGGAAAAATTCAAACATGGAAAGCCGCAGGGTTTCATTTTTAGACGCCGATCCTGAGAACACAACAAAAGGCAAGCCTGAAAAAAGTGAAATACCGCAGGAAGACCCTATAAACCCGCCGACGATTGAAGAAAGGCTGGATGACCTGGCAAAGGAAATCTCCTCAGCCAAAATATCATTAAATATTAATCCCGAAGAAAAGATGCCCGAGGCAAAGGGAAAAACTCCTGAGCCCGCAGAGTCAGCCATAGCATCAGAAACGCTTGCCAAGATATATCTTTCGCAGGGCAAGTTCAGTGAGGCCCTGGCGATATACAAGATACTACTTAAGAAAAGTCCCGAGAAAAAAGACGCCTACCAGGCAAAGATAGAAGAAATTGAGCAGCAGCTGGGCCAAAGCGGCTGGTAGAACTCATCCTTACGCAATTTGAGCATGTTGTGTCAGCTGGAGATTGTTTTCGATCATTTCCCTGAATTTAAAAATAATGATTATTGAATAGTCCAATGAATTCCATCAGATTTCAATTTTCAGGAACAGGCCATGAAAAAACTTCACCTCTCAGTTTTCATTATCATAATAACATTGACCTTTCTATCCCAATTACTTAACGCACAGATATCATTCCTTAAGACTTATGGTGATTCCCTTTATGATGAAGGCAGGAATGTTCTTCAGACTTCAGACAGCGGTTACGTTGTCACTTCATATATTCAGAACTACGTAGAAGATCCCTCTTCTTCTGTATACAGGAAAGCCGGGAGCATACAGCTGATGAAGACTGATAAGTACGGGGACTCCGTCTGGACAAAAACCTATACTTTCAAGAATTATGTTTCTCCCGAGCAGCTAATGCAGATTGAAGACGGGGGCTTCATCATTTCAGGATATATGGCGCAGAATGCTGCCCCAAATCTTAATCTTTTGATCAGAACCGATTCCAAGGGTGATACGTTATGGACCAGAACTTACGGGGAGGTAGCAAACTGGGCCTGGAATAATTTACTTCTGGCAAAAGACGGCAGTTTTATTCTTTCAGGTATCTTTGACAGCACGTACAACGAATTTTATCCTGCTATCATTAAAATAGACAAAAACGGGGCTGTTAAATGGGTTAAAAGATACACTCAGATAATAAGCAGAATGGGCAGCGGGATCACCGAAACAGATGATAACGGTTTCATGCTCGCCCTGGGAGGATCAGCCATACTAAGGACAGATTCTTCAGGAAACCTCCTCTGGTACAAGTATTTAATTCCAAGGGACTCAACAGTCCCGGGCGGGGGATCCGACTTCACTCTTATAACCAGAACACAGGACCATGCTTACTTTCTGATTGGGAACATGGCAGTAAAATCCAAGTATGGCGCAGATCTTGAGTATCAACTTATTGTGATGAAGCTTAATTCAGAAGGCGACACGCTCTGGACAAAAAAACTCGGCAGATGGGAAGGTACCGGTTGGGGCTATGGAACGTTTTACCCCTATGCATATGACAACCTGCCTGACGGGGGGCTGATCATTTCGGGAAAAAGCATCTATCATGACTTCCTTATAAAAATGGATGCCGAAGGTAATGAGATATGGCGAAAATATAACGTAGTACAAGGCTCACTAAATTGTTCAAGCGTTTGGATGTCTGTAAAAAGAACTTTTGACGGAGGATTTATAGCAGCAGGATATAAAAGACTGTCGTTCGATGAAAAACCGGATATCATCCTTCTTAAGACAGACGGCAATGGGAACATTACGGGAATTCATAATGGCGGAGGTGAAAGAATCATTGCCGGTAGTTTTAAGCTTGATCAGAACTATCCAAACCCTTTTAATCCCTCAACAAGAATAACATACAATCTGGATAAGGAAAGCAGTGTGGACTTAAGCATTTATAACATGCTGGGGGAGAAAATAACTACACTTCTCAGGCAGCACCAGCCTGCAGGCAGCCATTCATACGACTTAAATATCAACTCTTCAGGCATAAGCCTTCAAAGCGGCATATATGTTTATGTCCTGAAAACAGACCATAGTTATGCAGCAAGGAAAATGGCTATCATCAAATAAATTGTTCACTTCTATATTAGTAATAAATCTGCCCGGGGTTTTTCTTTTAACTATGCTACAATTCCAGACTACTTTTCGGCTGGATTCACGCCTTTTTTTACCGTATTTTAACGGATTGAATTTTTTTTGGGGCTTTTATGGCCTTAATGTGTTTTTATGTTTAGAAAGAGATTTAAGTGATTAAAGGGGACTTTTCCCATAAAAAGCTAGACAGGGAGTTTTATACCGGGGATCTGCTTGCGGTTGCAAAGTCTCTTCTGGGTAAGACTTTTGTCAAGCAGGACGAGGATAAATTGTTTGCCGGGAGAATCGTTGAGGTTGAAGCCTACGACGGGGCGGTCGATGAGGCGGCCCACACGTTCATTGGCAAAACTCCCCGCAATGAAATTATGTTCGGTATCGGTGGCCATCTATATGTCTATTTTACCTACGGGATGTATCACTGCTGCAATGTTGTAACGGGGCAGGAAGGGGAGGGTAAGGCGGTCCTGTTAAGAGCCGTTGAACCGATAGAAGGAATTGAGTATATGGCTCAGAACCGCATGAAAAGAGATTCAGTGAACATAGATGCTCTTACTAAAAAGGAATACCGCAACCTGACCAGCGGTCCGGGGAAACTCTGCCAGGCCTTTAATATCAGGCGGGAGGATAACGGCACCGACCTTCTGGGCAGCAGGATTTATATTCTGGAAGGTGATGATGTTAAAAATGAGGACATTGTTACTTCAAGAAGGATCGGGATTACTAAATCGGTCGAGCTTCCATGGCGATTTTTTATAAAGAATAACCCTTTTGTTTCAAAATAAAATGCTTGAGCCTAAAAACATCTTAATAGTACGCACTGACAGAATTGGCGACCTGGTACTCACCTTGCCCCTTGCAGGCATCATTAAAAAACACTTCCCCAAGGCCAAAGTATCTTTTCTGGTTAGAGAATATACAAAGGATATCGCCTCATCAAACAGCAAGACTGACCGGGTAATTGTCCTTAAGGAAACAGATGGTAAAGCCTCTCTTTGGGATAATGTAAAGCTCTTAAGGCAGTACAGGTTCGACAGCTGCATGGTTGTTTACCCTACATTCCGCATAGCACTAATTATGCTTCTTTCAGGAATTCCGCACCGAATAGGGACCGGCTACAGGTGGTATTCTTTTATGTTTAACCACAAAACATTTGAGCACAGGAAAAACGCAGAGCATCATGAGCTTGAATATAATGTAAACCTTCTGAAGCATTTCGGCATAAATGAGGCTGTAACGAGGGGAAATGCAGATTTTAACCTTCATGCAAATCCATCGGATGGACAGAAAATTGAACAGCTATTGTCTGAAAATGGTGTTAATTTTAAGTATCCGGTAATTATTGTTCACCCGGGAAGCGGCGGAAGCGCCGTGGATTGGCCCATTTTGAGGTTTCAGGAGCTTGTACAAAGGTTGGTACGGGATTTGGAGTGCAGAGTCATTATTACAGGCTCCGGAAAAGAAAATGAAATTTGCAGTCATCTGGCAGAGGGTACACGTGCTCTTAACCTTGCCGGGAAGCTTTCGATGAAGGAGCTGATAGCCTTAATTGACAGAAGCGACATGCTGGTGGCCAACTCAACGGGGCCCATACACCTGGCTGCCGCGATGAAGAAAGATGTGGTTGGTTTTTACCCCAGGATCACGGCCTGTTCGCCTGAGCGCTGGGGGCCTTATACTGAGAAAAGGATGGTTTTTAGTCCTGAAATTAACTGTACGAACTGTACAAGGGAACAATGTGAAAAGTTGAACTGTATGGATACCATAAGCGTGGATAAAGTTTTTGAATATATAAAAAGTGTGTTAAACAGAGTTCATAATGGAGAGTTACATGACTAAATTTATGAAGGTATTTTTCTCTATTTTCATCGTATTACTGATGATTTCAGAGATAAATTCCCAGAACAACACCAGGCGTGAAGAGACCGGTAGCTCAACCGGTGCTCCTGAATTCCGGAAAGTTGAGAACAACGCCTTTAAGGTTGGAGAAAAATTAACCTTCGATGTAAAATACGGGTTCGTAAAAGCCGGTGTTGCAACGATGGAAGTGCCAAGGATGAAAAAGATCTCGGGACGCGACGTCTACCAGATCACTTTCCAGGTTGCTTCAGTACCCAGCTTCGACTGGTTCTACAAGGTGCGTGACAGGTACGAGACATATCTTGACGCAGAAGGGTTATTCCCATGGAGATTTGAGCAGCATATAAGAGAAGGCGGCTATTCGAGGGATTTTTCGGCATTTTTCGATCAGCGCGCAGGCAAGGCTAAAACGAGCCAGGGGGAATATAACATTCCAAAATACGTTAACGATATAGTTTCTGCTTTCTATCTGGCCAGGACGTATGATTTTTCTAAAATGAAACCCGGAAGCAGGATCCACCTGCAGAACTTTTATAACGACAAGGTTTATCCTTTGGATGTACTATATCACGGCACCGAGCAGGTAAAAGTGGATGCCGGGACTTTCAACTGTTTTATTGTTGAGCCCCTTGTTCAGGAAGGTGGGCTCTTTAAGAGTGAAGGAAACATACTGGTATGGCTTTCAAACGATGAATTGAAGGTGCCGGTTAAAGTAAAGACAAAGGTTATTGTGGGCTCAATTGACGCAGAGCTGACCAATTATCAGGGGCTGGCAGGGAAAATCAACACGAAAAGATAGAAAAACAGGCTTATTCAGGGGTTGTTAAAAATTGCCCTTCAGGGAGATATTTTTAGGAAATATTTCCCTATTTTTTTATTTTGTCTATTACGATGGAAAATAAAAATAATTATAGCGGGGAAGAGGAGCCTCAGAAAGGCCGTTTTGAGGAGGAGAACTTTCATGAGGAAAACCTGCAGGAAGATGAGACTTCAGGATTTGTGCCTGAAGGTGAGCCCGAGGGTCCCCGGCCCAAAATGTCTCCCATCAGTGCTGCTTTTATAGGACTCATTGGGGTTTTTATTCTCTACCAGATGGGCGGAAGCCTTCTTACGATCCTTATTTTCGGATTTAATCTAAAGGATGCCGACATTACGGCAATGAGGCTGCTTACGACAGCCGGGCAGCTTTTGTTTATACTTCTGCCTGCTATAATCCTTACAAAGGCAATTTACACGAATGTTACGACGCACATCCGTATAAAGCCGGTAAATGCGCAGGAAGTAGTGATTTTTACGCTTGGGCTCTTTATTCTTACCAGTCTATTGCAAAGTTATTTATATATACAGAATGCGGCAATTATAAAGCTGGCTGAAGCATATCCCGCAATTAACGGGATTAAATCGTACATAGATAAGATCGATAAAGTTGTAGAGAGCTCATATGACACTCTGCTTACGTCAAAGTCCATTTTAGAGTCTCTTCTGATTGTTTTTGTAGTTGCAGTTGTCCCTGCCATCTGTGAGGAGTTTTTCTTCCGGGGGTATGTCCAGAGGAGTTTTGAGAGGAAGCTAAGGCCTTTTTCAGCCGCATTAATCACGGCTTTTTTCTTTGGTCTTTATCACTTCCATCCTTATCAGATAGTGCCCCTTACGGCTTTAGGACTTTATTTTGGTTTTGCGGCGTATATGAGTGAAACCATATTTTTACCGATGATACTTCATTTTCTGAATAATTTGATAGCGGTTGTGATGTTCTTTGTTTACGGGTCCGACGATGTCAGTCTGCCTCAGGCAGTTCCGGCAAGTGACTTGAGGTTTTCCGTTATGGTATTTTTAAGTCTTGTAGTGTTGTTTACGTTTTTTATGATTTATGTGAACCGAATCTATTATAAAAAGTCAAATTAAGGAGGAGATATGCTGATATGTCCGAATTGCGAAGCCGAATATAACGAAGGTGTAACCGTATGCCCCGATTGTGACGTTGAACTTGTAGACAAGCAGGAATTTGAAAGCCATATGGTCGACCCCGAGGACTGGGAGACAGCCTACACATGCAGCGAGAATTATGAGGCTGAGATGCTGAAGGCCAATCTGGAAGGGGCGGGTATAGAAACAATGATAGTCTCGAAAAAAGACAGGAACTTTCCTACTGTTGGAGATCTTTCATTTATCAGGCTAATGGTCAGGAAAGAGGACCTGGAAGAAGCTCAACAGATAATTCAAGATATAAACTCAAATAAAAACGAAACCGGAGAAAATTTTTAGCCCTTATGTCTCTTGGAAATACTGCAACACGAATTCTGGTCTCTGTAGCGGCCATACCTTTAATTCTTCTGGCTTGCTACTTTGGAGGCCTGTTCTTTTTATTATTTATTGCGGCTATCGGTGCCACAGCTTTCTGGGAATTCAGCCGTATGGCAAGAAATAAGAACGCCTTTGCCCTGGATGCTCTGGGGCTAATAGCCGTTTTATTCATAATTACCGATGCCTACTTCCGCTTCATGGATTTTAAGATGCTGGTTTACCTCGTAGTAGTGCTGATGCTTATTTATGAACTTTTCAGGAATAAGAGCTCGGCTATTTTCAATCTGGGTACAACACTTCTCGGAATTTTCTATATCGGGCTTTTTTCAGGCGCAATGGTTGAAATCCGTGAATATTTCCCGGACAACTATAAGGAAGGGGGATTTTTAATGATCTCCATACTGGCCTCAATCTGGGTATGCGATTCCGCGGCATTCTTTGCCGGATCGGCCCTGGGCAAACATAAGCTTTTTCCGAGGGTAAGTCCGAAGAAGAGCTGGGAAGGTGCCGTTGCAGGTTTTCTTGCGGCTATAATTGCAATGGCGGTTATGAAAATTCTGCTGCTTCCATCCCTGACATTAACTGATGCTGTGGTAATAGGGTTTTTGGTAGGAACCATAGGGCAGGTAGGGGACTTAGCAGAGTCACTTCTTAAAAGAGACGCGGGAGTAAAGGACTCTTCGAATATTATTCCCGGGCACGGAGGAATATTTGACCGTTTTGATTCCCTTTTACTTACCTCTCCGGTAGTGTATCTCTACCTGGTATATTTTGTAAAATAAACTTAAAAGAAAGATAATTTGTTTAATTGTTATGGCATTGTACTCTGAAAATATATGCTTAATGATGAATGCCTGAAATATCAAGAAAGATGGTTGAATGAAAAAGAAGCAAAAGGTTGGTGTAATTACTTTAGGGTGTTCTAAAAATGTTGTTGATTCTGAGCGTTTGATGAATCAACTTATAATTAATGACTGTGAGCTGACCGACGATCCGGCTAGTGCGGAAGTGGTAATTATAAATACATGCGGTTTCATTGAAGCTGCCAAGGAAGAATCGATAAACACTATTCTTAATGCCGTTGAGCTGAAGAAAAATGGCGGTCTGAAGAAAGTGATAGTTTCCGGGTGTCTGTCGGAACGCTACAAAAGCGATCTGGAAAAAGAAATTCCGGAGGTGGATGTTTATTTCGGAACCGAAGACTATGGTGGTATCTTAAAGGAGCTTGGAGGGGAGTTAAAGTATGAACTCCTGGGGGAAAGGCTGGTTACGACTCCAAAGCATCTGGCATATCTGAAAATTTCAGAAGGCTGCAATAACCCCTGTTCGTTCTGCGCTATCCCACTCATAAGAGGCAAGCATGTTTCCCGCCCCATGGAGGAACTCCTGCGTGAGGCTGAGCTTCTGGCCTCAAAAGGTACAAAGGAACTTGTCATTATAGGGCAGGATACGACAGATTACGGCATTGATATTTATGGCAGACGGAACCTCGCGGAGCTTCTTGATAAGTTGAGCTCAATCGGGGGTCTTGAATGGATAAGGCTCCTTTATGCTTATCCGTCTCATTTCCCGAAAGATGTTCTTGATGTACTGAAAAATAACCCGAAGATGTGCAAATATCTGGATATGCCTTTGCAGCACATTTCGGATAGTGTCTTAAAGTCGATGCGGCGCGGAATTACATCGCGCAGAACAAGAGAGACACTTGACCAGATAAAGCAGGCCGTACCGGATATAGCATTAAGGACAACGTTCATTGTAGGTTATCCGGCAGAGACAGAGAATGACTTTAACGAACTCTTAAGTTTTGTAAAAGAATATGAGTTCGACAAAGTTGGCGTCTTTACATATTCTGTGGAAGAAAGTACTTCAGGCTTTATACTGGGCGACCCTATACCTGAAGAGGTAAAGGAAGAGCGCAAGGCGGCTTTAATGGAGCTGCAGAAAGATATTTCACTAGCCAAAAACAGGGAGCTTATCGGAAAACGGCTCCGTGTAATAGTTGACAGCTTTGAGGGTTCGAGAAAAGACGGATTTTACATTGCCCGTTCGATGAAAGATGCTCCCGAAGTGGACGGAGAGGTTCTGATTCCCGCAAAAGAAAAGCTTGTAACGGGAAATTTTTATGATGTAAATGTGTATGACTGCAATGAGTACGATCTTTACGGAGAAGTCTTAAGAATTTAAGTATATAAAAGGATCTAAAATGAAAACCGTTATCATATTGTTGTTTGTCATGGTGCTGCCTCTGTGGGCCCAGGTGGAGAACTCGAGAGGGCAAATCTCCAGAGAAGGAGCCCCTAAGTTTTATTTTGACGCTTATAATTACAGGGGTGCTCAGCCAGGCAAAACGCGTATGGATCTGTACGTTGAAGTGCCTTATAACGGAATTCAGTTTGTAAAATCGCAGCAGGGTTTTACAGCGGACTATAATGTAACGGCCTCCATCTACACTGATGATTCGAAGGATAAGATGATCACAGAAAAGTCGTGGGGTGAATCTGTCAATGCAGCCGACTTTGACGCAACAACCTCAAAGGACAACTTTAACCTGAGCCTTAAATCCTTTGATCTTCCTCCGGCAAATTACTTTCTGAGAGTTGAAGTGGAAGATAAGGACTCCAAAAAAAGCACTGCCCTTGAGAGCATGTTTACAGTGAAGAATATGGAAGCTCCCATGGCTGTTAGCGATATACTCCTTATACAGAAAATAATGGAAGTAAACGGACAGAAAAAAATGATCCCAAATATCTCGAGAAATGTTGCTTCGAGAAAAGAGGGGCTCATGATGTATTATGAAGTTTACTCTGACACCACAAGAAAGGTCGACATAAATTATTCGGTAGCCGAGAGTAAACCGGGTAAGGAAGATAAAGACAATAAGGAAAATAAGGACAGTAAAGACGCTAAGGTTATCTATACTCAGAAGGATACAAGAGATATAGCCAAGGGCACAACCCCTGTCAACTATTCACTGCAGAACGCTGAGCTGAGCCTTGGGCAGTACGATCTCTTTGTTCAGCTTAAGGACGAAGGCAGCAATGTAAAGGCCGAGACACAGAAGAGATTTATTTCCAGGTGGATAGGCATGCCTACGGCAATTAACGACCTGGATAAGGCTATTGATGAGATGGTTTATATTGCCAGTGAATCGGAACTCAAAAAGATAAAAGACGCTCCGACAAAGGATGAAAAGCAGAAGCAATTTCTGGCATTCTGGAAGTCAAAGGACCCCTCCCCTTCAACAGAGCAGAATGAGGTTTTTGAGGAGTACTACAGGAGAATAGCCTATGCCAACGAGCACTTCAAGAACTATATGGAAGGGTGGAGAACGGATATGGGGATGGTTTTTATTACACTGGGGCCTCCAAGCAACATTGAGCGCTACCCGTTTGAGTATGATTCCAAGCCTTATGAGATCTGGGATTATTACGACATAAACAAGCGTTTTGTATTTGTTGATCAGACCGGATTTGGAGACTACAGGCTTCTTGATCCTGTCTATGGCAGCTGGTGGAAATACAGGCAATAATATTTTACATAAATAGAAATTTTTGATACAGGATACTATTTTAGTGTTATCACTATTTATGGTATTCTGTATTTTTTTTGCACTTAATAACGGGAAACTTGACACAATGATCTTAACAGTTACACTGAATCCTCTTTTAGAACGCAGGCTTATTTTTAAGGAAATAGAGACCGGGAAAAACAACAGGGCCTTAAATGAATACTTTACCGCGGGGGGCAAAGGAATCAACGTCAGCCGCCAGCTTAAATGTATGAATACGGAAAGCCTTGCCTTTACGTTCTTAGGAGGCAATAACGGTAAAATCTTAAGAAGCCTTCTTGGCTCTGAAGGCATCAACTTTACGGCTGTACAGACAAAAAGCGAAACCAGGCAGGCAGCCTTAATTATGGAGGAGGCTCCAGGACGACTTACGACGTTCTTCGGCCTTAATTCTGAAATAACGCCTCAGGAGGCGGATGAATTTAAGACCAAACTGAAAAAGATGATTGAAAACTGCGAGATAGTTGTTTTCTCCGGAAGCTCACCAACAGAGGTTACAGACGATATATTCCCCTATGGCGTTGAAGTGGCAAACGAGTTTGATAAGATATCCATTGTGGACACTTACGGAAAGACTCTTAAGGAATGCATAAAGAAAGCCCCAACGGTAATTCATAATAACATTCATGAAGTGGAAGCTTCAATGAATGCATCATTGAAAAGTGAAAAGGATATACTTGACTATATGCAGAGTCTGTATGAGAAGGGTGTAAAGCAGGTATTTCTCACCCGGGGTTCAGAGCCGGTTTATGCGTCCAATTTTGATTTTCTTTACAAGGCGGAGACTCCGCGCGTTAAAGAGCTTGACGCCACAGGCAGCGGAGACACCTTTACGGCCGCAGTTGCATACGGGCTTCACAATGCAATGACGTTTGAGGAGACGCTCTTACTGGCACAAAGCCTGGGAGCCTTAAATGCAGCCTCATGGGACGTCTGCAGGGTTGATCCCGGGAAAGTCACGGAAATTCAGAAGGAAGTTAAGATTTATACTCTCGGCAAAAAGATAAATACTTTGAACATAAAACCTGTAGAATAGGCCAGGCTCAGATAATAAGGTCTATTCTGGTTTTAGGCGATGACAAAAGGCCTGGTGCCGCCTGAGCATTAAAAAGTACTGAGACCTGCATATTGGGAGCCAGTGCAGCATCACTTCCTGTTTTGTTTTCCGTATTGCTTTTCATAACAGAGGAAACCTGAGTTTCAGCCTCTTTCATTGTGCCGCTTGTAACCGGAGGTGGAGGCGCCTTCTGCCCGTTAGCATTGGAGAAGTACTGCTCCTGGAGCTGAGCCTTTGCATTGGCTTCAATTTTTGCGGCCTCTGCGGCAACGGCCATATCCTGAGCCGAGGGGTCGTTGGGAGCGCTGGCAGCTCTTCTGATGCGTTCCATTTTGGCAATGGTGGCCTTGGGATTTAACGAACTGGCGGAAGTGTCAATATGCACTTCTCCTGATACAGCATATCTTTTGCCGTCGGGGCCGACCCTGTAGGTAAAAGATTTGCCGCGGAAGAGTTCACCGGCCGCAGCCTGGTGTGCAGCTTCATGCTGTTGAACCTGCCTGTCTATCTTCTCCAGCTCTTCAACAATCTTCTTATCTCTTTCAGAGCGTGCATCATCAGAAATCCGGATGGAATCGCCGACTGATTTACCGGAAGAGTTTACTTCAGTTTTGGATTCCCCCTGCCTTTTCACATTTTCATCTGTACCGACAGCAGGATCAATAGTATAAGTTGAAGCCTGAATTGGATTTGTTGTTTCGATATTCATTTTTATTACTTATACTTATCCTTAATCATATTATCGGCATTTAAGCAAAATAGTTTAGGGGATATTCCAGGAAAACTGACCTTTACGGGCCACTTAAGCTCAGGGGACGCTACAGGCTGAGCATTTCCCTGAATTTGAGTGATCTGCGGCGTGAAATCTCGATTCTTGCGCCCCCGTCTTTGAGGACAACTATAAGGCCTCCGCTTATGGATGTTTCAATTGTTTGGATCCATTTGAGGTTTACGATAAAGCTACGGTTAGCCCTGAAGAAGCTTCTGGGGTCGAGTCTCTCATCTATGGAGTTTAGAGATTTAAGCACAAGCGGCCTAAAATGGTCGAAATGGATTCTAACGTAATTGCCTTCGGATTCAAAGAATTTTATGTCGGACAATTTAACAAACCAGCATTTATCCCCGTCTTTTACGAAAATCTGATCATCTTCGGTGAGCACAGGCTGGTTTATGCTAACAGTGCGGAGGCTGACTTTTTTATCCAGCACTTTTTTAATTGCGCTTTCAAGTCTGCGGGGAAGAATAGGTTTTAAGAGATAATCGAGGGCATTATAGTCAAAGGCTTTGAGTGCGAACTCATCATAAGCTGTTGTAAAGATAACCTCAGGCGTATGGTCGAGCTTTTCGAGGAGTTCAAAGCCGCCCATGCCGGGCATTTGAATATCGAGAAACAAAAGATCGGGCTCGAGCGTCTTTATTTTCTCAAGAGCATCCTCGGTGTTAACTGCCTCCCCGACGATATTGATTTCCGGGTAAGGGGAAAGGAGCCTTTTTAGCTCAACGCGCGCCAGTCTTTCGTCGTCAATGATTAATGCTTTCATAGATACCTCATACCGGGATTGTTACTTCGGCCAATACAAAATTTTCAGATATTTTCTTTAAGTCGAACGACGCTCTTGTTCCATAAAGGAGAGAAAGCCTTTGCCTTGTATTCCTGACGCCGCAGCCGTCCTGTGAGTCCTCGGGTTCAAGGCATCCGGTATTCCGGATTTCCAGTTTCAGGTGTCCGTCTTTAAGGACCGACTTTATGGAAAGTTCGCCTCCATGCGGGAGCCTGGAGATTCCGTGTTTTATTCCGTTTTCGCAAAGTGTCTGGATCATGAGCGGCGGGACCTGTATCTGAAGTGAGGATGGATCGATATCCATAATTACTTTCAGTCTTTCTTCATAACGGATTAGTTCGAGTTCCAGGTAATCGCTGACAATCTGTATCTCTTCTTCCAAAGAAACCGTCTGATTGTCGTTTACTCTAAGGGAATAGCGGAGGAGGCTGGAAAGCTGTGAAAGAGCACACTGCGCCTTTCCCGGGTTCTCATTTATAAGTCCCGAGATGCCGTTGAGGGCATTAAAAATAAAATGAGGATTCATCTGGGATTTAAGGGCATTTAGTTCAAAGTCCTTCAGGAGCATTTCGTAGCGCAGGGCATCGAGTTTTGCGCTGTTATAGTTTTCAAAATAATGTATTGCGAAATAAACAACTGTCCAGGCGAAGTTTAAGAAGCTGCGGTTTATGTAGTTAACAAACAGGCGGTTAAAGTTAACGTCCTTTAGTTCTTTAATCTCAGGTAAAAAGAACAGTACAAAAAGGACGGCCTCAATTACGAGCGCTAAAATCAAAGATGAAATTATCACCCTGAGAATATTTTTCTGTATCGGGAGCTCGAGCCATTTATTGCGGATTATTACATGGCGGTAGAGGTGGGTAAGTGTTATCTGAAGAACAAATACAGCCGCGGAAAAGGTCAGCTTTTCGCTAAATGTTCTAGTGGACTGAAATGAAAACAGAAACAGTGTAAGTGTATAAAGGCTCCAGCCCACTAGCTGGCATGTCCAGTATTTTTGTCTTCGGGTCATTCTGAGATAGCCTGGCTGTTCATTATGGTGAAAACTTTTTCGAAAAAGAATTTTAGAGAAAATAATAAAAAGAGCTTCAATTACCAAAGGAAATGTATGAATGGCAAATCTAATTGACGAACGGCTAAAGGGTGTTGTATCTGCAATACACAAATAGTTCACTTCTCTGTACATCTATGCTTTGATTTCCCTCAAAACAGGAAGATTTTCTCAGGCATGAAGTTTGAAATATAATTTACAGAGGAAATGAAAAAACGGCCGTATATATAATTGAGTTAATGTTTATGCTTCAAAAAGAAAAGTAGGGAAACAACAAGTCACCTAAAATTACATTACCTGCACAGTGTGCAGAGAGTAAGGAGTTCAAAAATGAAACGCGTAAAAAACTATCTGATATTGCTTGCAGCAGTTCTCTTAATGGCATCGGTAAAGACCGGTGCACAGATAAATGCCGGAATCTCTTTGGGGCACCGCGGCGGCCTGAACGGCTTCTATATGACAATGGGCAATTATTTCAGGGTTCCTCAAAGGGAAATAATAATTGTCAGGGACAGAAGGCTTCCTGAAGATGAGATACCTGTAGTATTTTTTGTTGCCCGGAGGGCAGGCGTTTCTCCGCGGGAAGTTGCACGTTTAAGGCGCAGCGG
>JBLMYS010000284.1:0-3039 GCA_050258415.1 Acidobacteriota bacterium
ACGGCAGTAATTGCGCCGATTCCGACAGAAGACATTATGGGGAGCACGATTGTAGCCACCATTATTATTGCGCCAAGCCCCCCAAGTATTGAGAACAGGAAAACAATCAGAAGCAATGTCATTACGGCTATTATCCAGGGGTTATCGCCTGAAAGCTCAGCTCCTTTTTTTATCATGCTTTCGGCGACTCCCGTTTTCTGAAGCACAATACTGAGCATACTTCCCATCATTGCAATAGTATAGGCATTGTACAGCTTTAGCGACCCCTGTCCTATAACATATTCAATTATATCTCCGGGCGATATTCCGCCAATTAGCGCAACCAGGACCGCCATGACAGGAAGTGTGATCAAAGCCGGCATCTTGCGCATGAACATAAGGACCGACATTATTGCAAAGACGGCTATAAGAAGTAATGTTTGAATTATCTGCATTATGTTATTGTACTTTTTGTGTGCTAACATAATTAAACAGGAAAAGAAAAAAACCTACACTATGATGTAGTTGTCGGGGAGCATGATATAAGCTAACTTTTTATGCCAAAATATTTGTTTTTACAATGTTTTGGCCATATTTCGACATTTTGGCCGGGATAAAACGGGGAGATTCCCCGCTGAGGAATTTCCGGCAGATAAAAGGCGGGGGGCATAAAGATCATAATGAATAATAAAATTGTTTTCGGAACCGACGGCTGGCGAGGCCTGCTGGATAAAGAGATAAACAATGACTCAGTTGCCCTTGCAGCTCAGGCATTTTCGGACTATCTCATTTCAGAAAAAAGAAATGGCAAAGATGCACAGGATCTGAAAGTTGCAGTAGGTTTTGACGGAAGGAGATGTTCATCTGAATTTGCGGCAATATTCTCTGAAGTCCTTTCAGGAAATTCAATAAAGGTATTTTTATCTGACAAAGTCACACCCACACCTGCACTGTCATTTTTTGTAAAAGCAAATAATCTGGATGCAGGTGTAATGATTACTGCAAGCCATAACCCGCCGGAATATAACGGTATAAAATTCAAGGCATCCTATGGAGGCCCTTTTCTTACGGAAGAGACACTTAGGGTAGAAAAGCTTCTTGGAAAAAGCCAGATCAGAAGAAGCAGCCAGAATGTCAATGTAACAGACCTGATGCAAACTTATTTCACGCAGCTGGAGAGCTACATCGATTTCAGATCGATAAAGGAAGCAGGCATTAAGATACTATCCGACTCGATGGCAGGAGCTGGAAGGACGTATCTTGAAGAAATACTTAAAAGAAACGGAATCAGCAGCGAGACAATTTTCGGGACATGCTGCGAGGACTTCTGCGGAAGAATGCCCGAACCGATAGAGAAAAACCTTACAGACTCAAAAATTTACCTGGAGGAAAACCCGGAATTTTCCTTTGGAGTTGCCACTGACGGTGATGCCGACCGCTGCGGAATCCTCCTTGAAAATGGGCAGTGGCTTAGCGCCCAGTACACAATTCTTCTTTTGAACGATTACTTTGTCAATGAGAAGAAAGCCGAAGGGCACCTTGTAAAAACGTCCTCTGTTACCGATAAGATAAGGCAATTTGAAGCCGATGACAGAAAAGTCATAGAAGTGCAGGTGGGTTTTAAATATATATGTGAAGAAATGATTTCAGGGGATATTGCCGTTGGGTGTGAAGAAAGCGGGGGTTTTGGATACAAAGGGCATATTCCTGAACGCGACGGAATACTATCGGCTCTGATAATTGCAGAGATGCTTTCCAAATCGGGCTACACCGTATTAAGCCGGTATTTTGAAAAGAAAGAGCTTGAATTCGGGAGCATCTTCTACGACCGGATTGATTACAGGTACGAGGGTAAAGACAGAAATGAAATATTGCCCCGTCTGTTTTCCCTTCCCCCTAAGCACATAGCAGGCTCTTCAGTTATCAACATTAAGGAATTCTATTCAAGCAGGGGGATTATAAACGGATTAAAGTTTACACTGGAGGGAGATGCCAGGTGGCTCTTAATGCGCTCTTCAGAAACCGAGCCTCTGGTAAGGATATATGCCGAGGGGAACAGTTCTGCGGAAGTAGAAGAGCTATTAAAGGGTGGAATCAATTTGTTATTTAAAAAGTCCTAAGGCCTGCTTTAGATGTATCATAGTGAGGCCAAAATAAGACTGAAGAATTATTTTTCTGAAGCAGGAATAAAGCCTGGCCAAAATATAATTGTCCATGCTTCTTTCAGGAAGATCCGGGAAGCATTTCCCGGGGTTAGTCCGGAAGATACTGTACCGGTTCTAAAAGAAATTGTAAGCTTTAGAGGGTCAGTTATTTTCCCGGCATTTACCTACTGTTTTAAGAAATCAGTTGGAAGCTTTGACTGTTTCGACAGAAATTGTTCACCCTCGAAAACAGGAGTTTTGTCTGAGGTCTTCAGAACCTCAGAAGGCGTAATAAGGACGTCCTCCCCTACCCATTCATTTTCATTATGGGGGAAAGCCGCCTGCGAGATCAGTTTCCTCAATTCACCATCAAGTCCCTTGGGCAATGGGAGCGTAATGGACTGGCTTGCAGGAATGGAAGAGAGTTATGTGTTTATGCCTGGGACTGATTTTACTTCACTGACACTGGGGCATTACATAGAAAATATTTCGGGAGTGGAATACCTGAGGATTTCGCCATGGAATTATATGAATGTACTAGCATGCGGTGTTTTAGAAGACGGTGAGCAGTCTTTAACTGAAGTACCGGGATGCAGCAGGAGCTTCACAAGATTCGAGCATTACCTGTGGGAGGAAGGCAAAATAAACAAATTCAGCAAGGATGGGCTCAGCAGCTATTTAATTAGAATTCCGCTTTTAATCGAACAAGGCAGAAGATATCTTAGAGATTACCCGACCGGACTTCTCTGCCCCGAAGGCACATGCCCTTCATGCGATGAAAGGTACATGTTTCTAAAAAACAGAAGATGCAGGAGTTAAGATTGGGAAATAAAGAAGGCAATATAATATTATTTAATATTCTCAGCACCTGTGCATTTTTTCTGTTCTTATGGACAAACATGCTGCCGCAGAATAC
>JBLMYS010000285.1:0-2553 GCA_050258415.1 Acidobacteriota bacterium
AACTTCTGTTTACCCTGGGGTCGTCTATTGCGCCGTCGAGCAGGGTTTCAATAAAGCCCTGTATGGTAAATATAGGCGTCCTTAATTCGTGAGAAACATTGCCCAGGAATTCGCTTCTTACTTTCTCCAGGCGCTTCAGGTAGTTAATATCGTTCTGCAGGCGCAGGAACATTTTCTTAACCTCTTTCTGCAGGCTTAAAAGCCCTTTATCCAGGTAGATGTCTTCGGCAGATTTTATCATGTCTTTTCTAATGGCATGAATTACAGCTTCAATTGAATTAAGCTCCCGGAATCTCTTTTCCCCGAGGATGTAGAGGAGCAGAAGGCTGAAGGTCAGGATTGAAATTGTAATTATCCAGCGGCTGGAGCCATCCGGAATTAAAATGAACAGGACTAAAAGGAGAAGTCCGCTTAGAAAAGTAACTTCTTTAAGAATGGCTCCGGAGAAGACGAGGTTTCTTTTAATTTTAGGCAGGATTTCTGAAACGATAGCCGACTCCTTTAATTGTTTCGATCATGTCTGCATAATCTGTAAGTTTCTCCCTGATCTTTCTTATGTGGACGTCTATAGTCCTGTCGACCACCAGTACGTCGGTGCCCCAGATGTCGTGCAGTATGGCTTCGCGCCCGAATACCTTTCCCGGTTTTGATGCCAGATAGCTCAGGATCTCGAATTCCTTGCGGGGGAATATGATTGTCTCTCCTTCGAGGAGCACTTCATACTTGTCGCGGTTGATTTCAAGGGGGCCGATTTTAATGACGGGGTTTTCCCCTGCCGGGAGGCTGGTGCCTTCGGAGGCCTGAAGTTCAGATTTCCTGAGGTTAGACTTTACGCGTGCCACCAGTTTCTTCGGCGAGATAGGTTTCCCTATAAAGTCGTCTGCACCCAGTTCGAGGCCTTTGATCTCATCTACTTCAGAAGACTTAGCCGTAAGAAATATGACAGGTGTTGTTGAGAACTGTTCGTTTTTCCTTATCTGGCGGCAGACCTCAAAGCCGTCAAACTTCGGCATCATGACGTCCAGGATAATCAGGTCAGGCTTTTGTGAGAGTTTCTCAAGCGCCTCTTTGCCGTCGTAAGCGGTAATAACATCAAAGCCCTCCAGGGCAAGGTTATATTCAAGGAATTCAACAATATCCTTTTCGTCGTCTGCCAGCAGGATCTTCGCTTTCATAGAATGTTTTTCTTTTTTATCAGAATAAAAACCGCTATTGCTTTCTCGCTATTGCTTACTGTAGTTTATAGTTCTTTCATGCTAATTTGCCGAGTGCATGATCAGCATGGCCCTTAAGAAAAAGTTTCACTTTGCCCGCAACACCCTCAGCATCCATTTCAAGCATTTTGTGCAGTTCAGCCTGTGTGCCGTGGTCTACAAACTTGTCGGGCATTCCAATCCTCAGAATATCGTTCTTATAATTCTTGTCGATAAAATACTCAGCTACAGCGCTTCCGAAGCCTCCTGCAATTGTATTTTCTTCGAGTGTAATGATCTTGTTATGGCGTGAGGCAACCTCGTCAAGCATATCTGCGTCAAGAGGTTTTATATAGCGCATATTAACGACCTCACAGGCGATCCCTTCCCGAAGAAGCATTTCAGCGGCCTTCAGGGAGTAGTCAACCATTGACCCGACTGCAAGCAAACAACAGTCCCCGCCCCTGGTCAGCTGTTCAGCCTTACCGACAGGGATTTCTTCAAAACCTTCTTTCAGCTCGACTCCGAGTGCGTTACCCCTTGGATAGCGGATTGCAACGGGTCCGTCTTTATATTCAGTAGCAGTATAGATCATATTTCTCAGTTCAGCCTCATCCTTCGGAGCCATGATTACCATATCGGGAATCAGTCTCAGGTATGAAAGGTCAAATGCGCCGTGGTGTGTTGGTCCGTCTGCCCCAACGAGGCCCGCCCTATCGAGGACGAAAACAACGTGCAGGTGCTGCAGGCTTACGTCGTGTACAATCTGATCAAAAGCCCTCTGAAGGAATGTGGAATAGATTGCAACTACAGGAATAGTGCCCTGTGTGGCCATACCGGCGGCAAAAGTAACGGCGTGTTCTTCAGCTATACCGACGTCGAAGTATCTTTTGGGGAATTCCTTTTTCAGGAAGTCTATACCAGTGCCGTCAGGCATTGCAGCCGTAATTCCAACTACTTTCGGGTTTTTCTTTGCAATTTCCACGAGCGCCTGGCCGAAGATCTTTGTATATGAGGGAGCACCGCCTGCTTTTTTGAATGCCTGTCCTGTAACCTTGTCAAATGGAGTTGAAGCATGGAGCCTCTGCACGTCCTCTTCAGCAGGCTTGTAGCCCTTGCCCTTCTGCGTCAGGGCGTGGACGAGTATCGGTCCGTTAAGATTTTTAACCTGTTCAAATATTTTTACAAGCTGTGCAACATTGTGCCCGTTAACAGGCCCGAAGTAGCGGAAGCCGAGGGCTTCGAAAAGCATACCTGGGGTAAGTACGGCCTTAAGGCCGTTTTCAAGTCTTGCAGCCATTCTTCTTAAGCGGTCACCGCCCTGGCCAAATTTTCCTGTAAAGTCCCATATCTGGCCTTT
>JBLMYS010000286.1:0-8984 GCA_050258415.1 Acidobacteriota bacterium
AGTGCTTCATGAAAACCGCCCTTAAGGCTGTCAGGTTCTCATTGTTCCTGTTCGTGTATTCAGGAAGGACAACCCTTGCCAGGTGAGGCGGAATTACAAACTTGGAAATTATAAATTCCGGGGCCTCAGCCTCAACCGATAGCCTCTTGTAAACCTCAAGCGTCTTCCTGTTCAGTTCCGAAATATCATGTTCATCGGTTTTAATGTAAAAACAGTTGATATCCAGATCCGGGTAATTCAGATTCTTAAGAGTATCTGAACTTCCGAGGAGTTCATAAAACTTCCTGCTTGCCGAAAGTGAATCTGTTATAAGCTGCCCCATAGCCGACTCTACGGGGGGAAATACCTTATAAGTTAAATAACAGGCCGCTGCCATGGCGCCCGGACGGGAACCCTCAAGAGAGAACATCCCGATGTTCGGCTTATCCTGCTTGTGATATGTGTATGGCGCGGTGTTAAGAAGAACGCTTCTAATCTCCTCGTTTTTGTACAGTACGGCACCAGCCCCGTAGGAAATAAGCCCGTGCTTGTGCGGATCTACCGTGATGCTGTCGGCTTCCTTTAGAAGTGAAAGCTGACGGTAAGTATATTCGCTCAAATTCATTTTGTCTTTATCGTAGGGGAGAACATTATAGTTGTCGTCCAGTATAACGCTCCTTACAAAGCCCCCGTATGCTGCATCTATGTGCAGGTGGAAATTATATTTTTTCTTCAGCTCCAGCAGTGCCTCAATGTTATCAATGCTTCCTGTACCCGTGGATCCCAGGTTTGCCATTACAAGCATCGCTTTGTTTTTCTTCAGCTCACTTTCAAGAACTTCAGTATTCATCCTGAAATTTTTGTCTGCCGGAATTTCCTTGTGGTCCTTAATTGCCAGTATCTGGCAGATCCTTTTCCAGGAATAGTGCGAGACTTCAGAAAAGTAAACGTGGCCTTCCTTGTAAAAGTCGCGTGCAGCCCACAGTGCCTCCATATTTGCAAGAGAGCCCCCGCTGGAAAGGTGGCCCCATCCGCCTTCAAGCCCCGTCATCTTAAGCATTAAATCAACTACTTCCATTTCCATTTCTGTGGTAACGGGTCCGCCCTCATAGGCGTGGTTATTCGGATTGGAAAGCATAAAAGCGATGTAGCCAAGTACAGTAGGAATTGAAGGATCTTTTACCATTTGGGCTACATAGCGCGGATGAAAGTAGGGAAGGCTCCTGCTGCTTCTTTCCAGGAACTCCCGAAGCTCTTCCTGAAGCCTCAGGCCTGCCGTGGGCTTTTCCTTGTAAAGCGAAACGTCGTCTTTATAAAAACTCTGTCGCCAGTTGGCCTGATGGTCAAGCACCGTGTTCAGTAAATCTCTCAGGACCTCAATGCCTTCTGCCTTGGGTCCAAGATAGTTGGAGAAAATGTCTTCAGTCATATCTTAAAGTCCATATTTATAAAAAGTAAAGTAAATCAAATTCCAAAAACCGGTTCGGGTAAAAATAAACAAATTTTCAATTTTATTTATTTTAATGTATCTTTGTAAAAATTTATGTGTAAGAAACTACGGAGATGCATGTGAGTTTATACCATTATATATTGATCCCGCTGATGATGCTGAATTCAGGACCAATACCGAAAATTAAAAAGAAGATAAACCATACGGCCGGTACCGTAAAAAGAGTTCTTCACCTGGACACTACTCTGGCTGCAGTGAAAGATAGCCTTATTGGGCTACAATCGGGTAAGATATCTTATTACGGTAAGAGGCATAATGGCAGAAAGACCGCCAGCGGGGAAGTCTACGACATGAATGAATTTACCGCCTCTCACAAAAATTTCCCGTTCGGTACAAAGGTAAAGGTGACTAACCTTGCAAATAATAAGTCGGTAATACTGAAGATTAACGACAGGCTGCCAAAAAGCAGCAAGCGCATGATAGACGTCTCCTATCAGGCTGCAAAGGAACTGGGAATGATCGGGCGGGGACTGGCTAAGGGTGCAATTGTCGTTCTCGAATGGGGAAAGAGCCTTAAGAAGGAAATAGTGTTGCCCCATCCCGAAACAGACCTCGTCGAAAAACCGGAGAACCTGAAAATAATAAAAGAAGAGATTGTCTCTGCAGACGGGAAATAGAAACTGGCCAATAACAAAAAACCCTGAATACCACGGCATTCAGGGTTTTTTTATGCTTAAACTATGAGTGCGATTATCTTACAAACTTCCACCAGTAGAAATATTTATTCTCCAGCTCAGAGAGTGAAGGCATCGGGAAGAACCTCATTTCCTCATCCTTTGCAAACCAGAAGCCGTGGCGCAGGAACTTGAAGGAAATGTCCCTTAAGAGGCTTCCAAGGCTGATGGTTTTGGTTAGCTTATCCGGATTGTTCTTAAGCTCCATGATGCAGTCGTAAAAACGGTATGCATTAACTCCCGGCAGTTCAACCGTAATAATATCCTTGTTCTTGTTCTGTCTGAAGAATTCCTCCAGGTTGAATTCAATCTGCGTAAAGCAGATCTTTGGAGCGCCTTTGCTTCTGGTCTGTGTTGTAATAAACTTCCCGAAATCCCTCTGGTCCTTTGTCGAGGCAACGAGCGTCTCAAGAGGGCATATCTCCTGATATATCCTTATAAGTCCCGGTTCATTTACAGCAGTGTATTCAGCCGGAGCAATAGGGAGAACCTTGCCGTTTGTAGTAACAAGGAATAATTCCTTAATTGCCGAAAGATCCACATTCTCCAGAACCTTGTAGGAACTGATAAACTTTGTCCTTTTGGGTGTCCCGTCTTCATGCGGTACAGTAAGGGAAAGATACCTGTCGATTTCAAAATACTCGTTTCTGAAATTTATATCCAGTTCGGCAAAGATTACCTTGCCGCTGAAATGCTTTGCGCTGAGCATTGTGTAGTGTTCGCCAAACTTTTCAGGTTCCAGCTGAGATGCTACAAGAGCATTTATAGGAAAAACTATCATGTAAAGATGTTTTTGGTATTCCGGCATAGAACGCTCCTTGTTTGTACATAATTGATTCTTTAAAAGTATTAAATGATATTATTAAGAGCAAGAACCGCGCGGAATCTTTTTTCCCCGCAAATCATCATATTAGCTGTAGTTAAAACTCCGGAACATATGATGCCGGATAAAAATTTTAAGAACCTGGAAGAGGAAAAAAGAAATGACTGCAGATAGAAAACTCTTACTTAAAAGAGTGCTGCCTGTTACGCTTGGCGCCCTGGCTGGCTACCTGTATTATTATTTTATTGGATGCACAACCGGGAGCTGCCCCATTCAGAGTAATCCATACATCTCAACACTTTATGGCGCCCTGGCAGGAAGTATATTTGCCATACCCGGCAAAGAAAAACAAGTGTAACCGAATTAAATTTGATGCATCATACAGGAGTGTTATATTTTTATTTAATAAGCCGTTGTTTTTATTTAATTTAAATGAGGGTTTACCGTAATTTTATTCCGCAATTCGCCCCGCGGCATAAGATAAATTGTATTTGAAAATTCAGGAACAAAATAAATAGTTTTTAGTTTAATGTTTAAAAGGGTATCGGGAGACAAAATGAGCCAGAATAAGCCAAAAGAAAGGAAAATCGGAAATAAACAGCCGGTTAAAAAACCTTTAATCGATCCAAAATATAAAAACCTCATCTTTACGGGTGTGCTGATTGTTATTATTGCAATCTTCTTTGTTGTGAATAACTCTAAAAATGAACCGGCACAGGGGCCTTATCCCCCTAACTATAAAGGAGCCGGAGCAGCCTCTGAACTGACTACAACATCAGGTCAGAAGATTAAACTTTCCGACTACAAGGGGAAAGTAGTCCTACTGGACTTCTGGGCCACCTGGTGCCCGCCGTGCAGAAAGGGGATCCCCGACCTCGTCTCACTTAAAAATGAATTTAAGGGGAAGGATTTTGAAATTATCGGAATTTCTGTGGACCAGGAGAATACAATTAACGACGTTATCCCTTTTATGCAGCAGTACGGCATAAATTACCCGGTCGTTTACTACGACCCTTCGGCACTGGCCTCCTTCGGTACGGTTGAATCGATCCCCACTTCATTTATACTCGATAAAACAGGCAAGGTGGTCTCAAGCTATGTGGGACTTACAGAAAAATCCAACTTCGAGAAGGATATAAAGAAAGCGCTCGGAGAGTCTTAAAAAAAAGCTTAAAAAAGAAAAAGGGGACTTTATTTGTCCCCTTCATTCCTCTTCCTGTTGTGATGTTCATGATCGTGATCATGTTCAAAATCCTGATGAAGATTATCCTTAACTTCCAGATATTCACCCAGCCTCCAGAGCAGGTCCCAGGAGTATATGCCGTAGCTGTAACCGTCTTTCCACTTGATGTTAATTGCGTACTGGCCTACCATATCAATTGAAGCAACTTCATACTTGCCCGGCTTGTCGGGGCCCTGCGGCATGGCGTCGTAGTGTTTCCACAAAATGGTCTCGCCTTTATTGCCCGCATCCGGCGACTCATCGCGCAGGAATTTCAAAGGGAAGGTGTGTACTTTATCGTTATTCCATGTGATGGAAAGGGAAGTCTGTCCGTTTAATTTTATCTGTTTTGGAAATAGCATATCTATATTAAAAATAAATTATAATGTTAAAAAGTAAGATCCCTAAAAACCAATTCTCACTAAAGACTAATTCAGGCTAATTTAAGCTAATTACTTGTCATTTCCAAGGATTACCGGAAGCCCCTCTTTTCCTGAGCCTATTACTATTATTTTCGAGTTCTGCGAGTTCGCAAGCTTTTCTGTGGCCTCAATGCCCTTCCACTTTAGAAGCTGTGTTGAGATCCCCTTGGATACTATATCCTGAAAATCCGCAATCCCTTTGGCCTCAATTCTCTTGCGCTCTGCCTCCTGGGTCTCTTTCCTGAGCACAAATTCCATCCTCTGGCTTTCCTGCTCGGCCTTCAGCTTCTCCTCAATTGAAGCTGTAAGCCCTGCCGGCAAAATTATCTGCCTGAGCGGCGCGGCCTCAATTGTAATGCCCCTCGGATTGACAAGCCTCGAGAGCTCTTTTTCTATCTTGCTTGCCAGCTCTTCCCTCTGCGAGGTATAAAGAGCCTTTGCCTCATAGGCCGATGTAACGCCCCTTACAACAGAACGGAACTGCGGCACCAGTATGATCTCGGCGTAGTTCTCACCCAGAGTTTTATAAACCCTTGAGGCGTTTTCTGGATTAAGGCTGTAAAGAATACTGATCTCAAGCTGGATCGAGAGCCCTTCTTTGGAGGGAACTGTCATGTTTTCTTTTATTTCCTGCGTCTTAACGTTGAATTTAACTACATTTGCCAGCGGATTTACAAGGTTGACGCCTGCTTTTAGCGTGTTATCACTAACCATTCCAAGAAAATCCACAACACCCACCGATCCTGCCGGAATGACCGTGAAAATCTGAAGAAGAGCAATAATAAGCGCTATTATTGCACCCGCCCCGGCAAATGTGGCCTCAGACTTACTGTATCTTTTCTTGGCTGTAACGTGAACTGCGAAAGCAACGGCAGCGGCAAGTAAGGAAATTAAGAAAACCATTTTTGAAAATTCTCCCCAAAAAAGCAACAAGAATTAAGCTATTTATAACTTAACGAAAAATATAATTTTTCGGCAAATAGGCAACCGCCAATTGAAGAAAAGATAAAATTTTTATTAAAAACCGGGTTAATTTAAAAAATTAAAGCCCCGGAAGGCTCTTTTTCCCTCCGGGGCTTTGCATAAAATTAAACAGTTCTAAGGAAGAATTGAATTTTTATTTGGAATATTCCTTGCTGAAACCGTGGAAAAGCGTCCTGTGCGACTCTTCATCAGAAAGTATGTCTATGCAGAGGTCCTGTGTTACGTAATCTTCCCCTTCGCACATCTTGATCAGCTTTTTATACTGCGTAATTGCAGATTCCTCAGCCTCCAGAACACCCTTAATCACATAAACCACGTCCGTGGAATCTTTCACTGGCTGAAGCGACCTCTGCTCACGCTTGAAATCCATCGAGCCCGGAATCGTGCCGCCAAGTTCCTTTATCCTCTTTGCCAGCATCTGCGCATGCCCTAACTCCTCGGTTACATCCTGGGCCAGCGATTTTTTTATCTCCTCGGCCCTTACACCGTCCAGATTCATTGAATTGGACAGATAATTCATTACCGTCTCCAGCTCTGCCCAGTATGCATTTGTCAGCTCCTGAATAATATCATTAGTTCCAGCCATCTTATCCTCCTTTAATCATTACATAAGTATCTCTTTAATTAGTTTCGGTCTAGCTTTCTTCTTCTCATCAATACTAATAATATTATAGAGTTTATTTTTCATATCTTCAATTTTATTTTTCCTGTCGGTGTGGAATTCTGCAATCACATCCCCCTTGTTAATTTTGTCTCCAAGCTTGGGATAGAATATAATCCCTGCCTTGGGGTCAATTACATCTTCCTTGGTCATCCTTCCGGCGCCGAGTTCAAGGGATATCATTCCAAGAGCGTAATTGTCAATTGCGTTAAAGTAGCCCGATTTTTTTGCCGTTACAGTTTCAACTATGCGCGGCTTCGGATACTTTTCAGGGTTCTTAATCAGGTTTATGTCCCCGCCCTGAAGTTTTACAATTTCAATAAACTTTTCAAAGGCTTTGCCTGAAGTGATCATATCACGCGAGACCTCAATGCCTTCCTCAATTGATGAGGCTTTCCCTCCTAAGTAAATCATGGCACCAGTAAGAGCGTGCGTTACTTCCATGAGGTCATTCGGCTTTTCCCCCTGCAGGAGTTTTATCGATTCATATACTTCCAGCCAGTTGCCTATATAGTTGCCAAGGGGCTGGTTCATATCGGTAATAAAGCCTATTACTTTCTTATTAAAAGCCTTTGCGGTATTTATTAATGCCTCGGCGAGCTTTTTAGCGTCTTTCTGCTCGCGCATAAAGGCGCCACTTCCGGTCTTAATATCCAGCACAAGCCCGTCAATTCCTTCGGCCAGCTTCTTGCTCATGATGCTTGAAGTAATCAGGGGAATAGATTCAACCGTAGCCGTTACGTCCCTTAAGGCGTAGATCAGCTTGTCTGCCGGGGCGATATCCTTGGTCTGCCCGATTAAAACGGTGCCGCACTTTTTAATTACAGATTTATACTGGCTAAGATTCAGGTCTGTCCTGAAGCCCGGTATGGCCTCCAGCTTATCGAGTGTCCCCCCCGTATGCCCCAGGCCGCGGCCCGAGATCATAGGGACCTTTATTCCTGCTGCTGCTGCAATCGGGGCCAGAATTAAAGAGGTTTTGTCTCCCACGCCCCCCGTGGAATGCTTGTCAATCTTAACTCCCGGTATCGGCTTGAGGTCTATTACCTTGCCGCTGTAGAGCATGGCTTTTGTGAGCGCGGCGGTCTCACCGGTTGTCATTCCGTTAAAGAATATTGCCATTAAGAGTGCTGAGAACTGATAGTCGGGTATTTTACTCTTTATGTACGAGTTAATCAGAAACCCGATTTCACTTTCGGAGAGCTCTTCTCCGTTCCTTTTTTTTCTTATAAGCTCTACTGTGTTCATTTTACCGGCCTTTGTTTATTTGTGAAAAATGTCCAAAAATACGCAATTAGATTGTATTCTCAAAAAGCCACTGTAAATGCCTGGTTTTAATAAAATAGACCGGACGTTTAACCGGTGTAAAAATTTTTCTCCTCAGACCTGGAATTATTTAAGATAATACAAAAATCTTCTTTTTTCCGGGAAATATGGCACAGGATAATCACTTTCCATCAAATCATCAGATGAAGCGAAATCCTCTCTTTTTTAAGGCATTGACAAGGTGAAGGGAAAATATTTGTTTCTATTAAAACGTTTAACTAACGCTTATGACCCCTACAATCAAAGATGTGGCAAAAAAGGCAAGGGTTTCAATTGCAACGGTTTCACTAGTGATGCATAATCATGAAAAAATCTCCGAAGAAACCCGAACGCGCGTAAACAAGGCCATTAAAGACCTGAATTACCACCCTTTCAGATCGGCCCGTGGGCTTGTATCGCGCAAAACGGGTAACCTTGCCTTTATTGTTACTGAAGACCACTTCCTCCGTTCGGAACCTTTCTATACGCACATCTTCTTAGGTGCCGAATTCGAAGCGCGCCAGAACGAATACTACATTCTCCTTACTATTATTCGCTCCGACTTTAAGAAGGGGGACCGCCTGCCGCGCTGCGTTCTGGAAAGAAATGTCGACGGAGTGATTTTTGCCGGGAAAGTGCCTGAAGATATTATTATATCCCTCGAAAAATATGAACTTCCTATGGCATTTGTAGACTATTACCCCCCGGCCGAAAACTATCCTGTAGTCCTCATTGATAACTTCTCCGGAGGAATGCAGGCCGTTCAATACCTCGTTGAACTTGGCCACAGGCACATCGGCTTTGTGGCAGGAGACATACAGCACCCGAGCATACGCGACCGCTTCCAGGGCTACAAGGTTGCCCTTGAGAATGCGGACCTTAACTATAGTTCTCATATGAGCGTTATTGATGAACCTTACCCGGCCAGGGAAAACGGCTACTACGCTGCAAAAAAACTCCTCAAGGAAAATAAAAATATTACTGCAATATTTTCCTGCAACGATGCCATGGCTATCGGAATCATGCAGTACCTCAAGGAAACTGGCCTTAAGGTGCCCGGGGATATCTCCCTTATCGGCTTCGACGACGTAGAGGCCAGCTTGTTACTTGATCCGCCTTTAAGCACAGTCGCAGTTCCCAAAATTGAACTTGGAGGCGAGGTCATGCGCCTTATGGCAGATATTATTAATCATAAGGTCAAAAGCCCGAAGAAAGTTCTGGTCCCCGTTGAACTTATAAAAAGAAAATCAACCGGAATAGCTAAGAAACTTTAATAAAAAGAAAAAAGAGTATGCATGCAGCACTATTTACAAGTCCTCACAAAATCGGTGTAACAGATATTCAGACTCCACACCCGGGTCCGGATGAAATTTTAATCAGGGTCGGGGCATGCGGCGTCTGCGG
>JBLMYS010000287.1:0-2832 GCA_050258415.1 Acidobacteriota bacterium
CGAAAGTTACCTCATAGCTGCCCGGCGCCTTCTGTTCATTGACCAGTGTGGCCACTTCCTTACCCAGTATGTCGAACACCTTCAGTGATACCATTGAGTTCTGGGGAATGGTATAGCTGATTTTTGTTGATGGATTAAAAGGATTTGGATAGTTCTGATCCAGCTTATAGTCTCCCGGTGCCGTGGATTTTACAAGTGGAGTATCCGTTATTGTGCTACCCTGAAGCTTAAGTATCTCGTCGATGATCTGGCTTCTTGTCTGATCCATATCCTGGGTGGGATCTATGCTTTTTACAAATGCTTCTGCCGCGCTTACATCCTTTCCCGCTTTTTTAAGAGCGTCTATTTTGTTGAGTAAGGTTGAAAGGTATCTGACGTCATCAACACCTTCGCGGAAGCCGTCCCATTCGATTGTGCCCAGAAAGCCGTTACTTGTGACATAAGTAAAAGTTTCTTCGCGGTAGCGTGAGTTATCGAAATCGTTCCACTCACTGTTATAGAACTTCTGGTATGCATAGTTCATAGCGCCATCATATCCGGCCTTCCATAATGAGAGGCCGAAATTTCTTCTATAGAGCTCGGGGTTTTCCTGTCCAACCTGGGGATTGGAGTATGAGAATATCTTGTTGCCTTTTGCGTGATACTTATCGGCCAGATCAGGGCGCAGTGCCTGCTGAATATTTGCCACGTCAAGTATGTCGCCCATTGAGTCATAGGTTTCATAGTATCCTGCAACGAAGACCTTGGCACCCGCCTGATGAACAGCATTCCAGGCATCTCTCTGGCTTGTAAGCTGAGCACCGCGTGCTTCATCTATACCATAGACGTAGAGTTCTTTTCCGCCATATGGGGCAATTTTATCTTTCCACTGCTGGACTTTTGATTTCAGATCGTTCAGTGCTGAAGTTGAGGTTGCATTTCCGGTTTCAAGACCGAGCGTGAAGAGCTTGTCCATAGGAAGTCCTACTTCTTTTCTGATCTGGAGGTCTACATCAAGACTGTTCAGTGTCTGGTAAGTTGTCGGATAAAGGACGCCATGATCCTTCAGATCCTGCATCTCTTTTCTGTACTGGTCAAGAGTTTTTGTAGTAAATGAGTATGGGACACTTGTATACTTATCTGCATAACCGTGATAATAGATGCTATAGGTCAGGCGTGACTGGTCGAGATCGAATGGGAGGACTTCAATTTCGATCGGGAAAGATGTAACAGTTCCCTGGTCGCTTGTAATTGTCATAGTAGTTGAATATTTACCCGCCTGAGCGTTATCGGGCACGTGAATATTCATCCAGATCTGCCTGTTTGTTGAGCCGTCGAGTGAGAGGGGCTGAAGAGTGTCGGCATCCTTTACAGTACGCTGCTATTGGGGAATGTTCTGCCTGGGTCGCTGATATTCTCATAATACTGGGTGCCGTCTGAGTTTTTTGTAACGAGCAGGAAATTTGCCTGTGCGTTATAGTCCACCTTAATCAGGTTATCATTTTTAACCAAAACTTCCTGTGTAAGGTGTTTTATCACACCGGTCTCGGCGATATCTGACTTGTAGCCAGACTGGTACCAAACTTTCACGATTGAAACATCCAGGCGGTTAGCAGGAATTGACATTGAACCATTTTTGAAGTCAGTCCAGTTAAATTTAATGTTGTTAATCTGGCCTTTGGGCTGGATAAAAAGAGAAAGTGATTCAAACTCCCCTCTTGCAACACGGACTGACATTTTGGTAATAGGCGTAATAGTAGCCGGAGTATTCTTTCCTGTCAGTTCCTGGTGCAGTGTTGCGGGCATTGAGTAAACGTCTAACAAAGCTGCAGCAGAATTAGCTGTTGCGGATTTGTTATTACTCTGAGCAAAAATCTGCAAAGAAAACAAAGTGAGGAACAGGGTTAAAACGAGGCCTCGGGTCATAGTATTAGTCGTCATTTCATTCCTTATATAATTGATCGTGACCATGATAAGGCAACTCGGGTGCCACTAAGGAATACGTGTTTTCGGGCTAAAAACGGGAGTTTGCTTTAATCCGGGGTAAAAAGGCTGGCTAATATCACACATTTGCCCAATGCTGCCAGGGCAAAGAAAAATACCCTAACTTATTATTTTGAAGGTACTTACGTTTAATTTTCCGGTCATATAGGGGAGGCAGGATTTTCAGCAGCAGAGCCGGGTATGGTAAAGAGGGCAATTGCATTAAAACTGAAGCGCCCGTAAAGAGCGCTTCAGTCCCGGATTCAGTAAAAAACTTCAGACTTTTATTTTCTTTGCGTGGCTACTAATTTTTTGAGGGGTTTTCAATAAAGAGTAAATGGAAACCGGTTCGGTTTTCCCTTTTACCAGGATTCTTCTGTCAAAAAGGAATCCTTTTGCGTCATGGAGTCTGGAAAGTGTCGATTCAGTTACAAAAACCGTATTCGGCACGGCCAGTTTTTCAATACGGACGGCAGTATTTACGACATCTCCGATTACGGTCAGTTCTTTTCTAGCGGGGGTACCGATTTCGGCCTGAACCACGTTGCCGCTGTTGAGGGCTATTCTGACATTTATCACTTCCCGTCCTTCCTGGATATATCGCCTGTTAAGTTCGCCAAGGGCCTCCAGAATTTTTTCGGCTGCCTTGACGGCGTCGTTGGCATCCACAAACTCTGCCATAAGTGCGTCGCCAATAAACTTGTCTATATCCCCGTAGAATTCTTTTATAACGCTTTCACAGATGCCGAAGATCTCATTAAGCCTCTGTGCCACTATCTCGGGGGGATACTTCTCGGAAAGTGTTGTAAACTGCACCACATCGAGGTACAGGATCGTAAGGTCACTTTTTCTGCTTCTGGAGTCATTTCC
>JBLMYS010000288.1:0-3482 GCA_050258415.1 Acidobacteriota bacterium
ATTGCACTGAATGTGCAGAGGATTGCTTTGGGAGACGACCCCGGAATTCTGAGCGTTACATTCTCACCGGCACAGAGGCTTTACATTAATCTTAAGACCGCCTATTCCGTTGGCGTGTCACCCAAATGGAATACACTTCTGGAGGCTGAACTCATTCAGCTCGATTCAACCTCGATTCCGGGGGCGCAGAACCTGACGCTTAAGACTGCCGTAAGCCGGATATCGGAAGAGAACCTGGACGTGCTTGGAAAACTTCAGGAGATGAACGCGCAGGCGCAGAATATCAGCATAGCGCGTTCAAACCTGCTGCCCAGAATAGACCTAAATGCCTCGGGACTGCAGATAGATAAAGACAGGGCGGTGGCTGGTTACCAGCCGGAAAGACGGGGCACGGTGGACTTTTCCGTAAGCCAGGTTATATTCTCCGAGCCGGCACTTGCAAACCTCAGCATACAGTCCTCTATGTTCGATTCCAAAAAAGATGAGTTTGAGGTAATGCGCCTCAACACGATCTCTGAGGGCGCAAAGCTCTACCTTAACTGCCTGAGAACGAAAAAACTTTTCTACATACTGCTCGATAACCTGAGGCTCATGAGGCAGAACCTGGAGATAGCAGCCATAAGGCAGTCGACGGGATCGGCAGGCCCTGAGGAAAAATTAAGGTGGGAGGCTGAGATTGCGGACCTGAGGAAAACAGCAATGGAGGTTCAAAGCCAGATGAACCAGTCTCAGCTTGCATTAAAGCAGGTTATGAGCATTCCGCTCATCTATTCGGTAAACGTTACCGACGTGTCGCTGGATGATCCTGAACTGCTCCTGTCGAACACTAAGATCAGGAGCTATCTTGAGGACCCGGTAAGCTTTGACCTTATGACGGACTATCTTGTGCAGGAGGGTATTAAAACCTCGAGGGAGATCAGCCAGATCAGCTCAATAATGGACGCGCAGAACAGGAGTCTAACTTCATTAAGATATTCATTTTACACTCCAACTATTGCTGCATTTGCATCATATTCAAACACATTTTATAAATCCAGCATCAGCCAGCCATTTCAGCTTACTTCAATTCCAGCGCCGCCGAGCTCAATTCCGGTTGAATTTCCGGCATACCTTGGAAAGCTGTTTTCCATGGTTTCCCCCGCGCTTCCGGATAACAACGACTGGAGCGTTGGGCTGCAGATCTCGCTTAACCTTTCCGACGGATTTGCCACCAGCTACTCTGAGCAGAAGACTGCAGCCGAAATAAGCCAGCTTGATTACCAGAAGAAATCGATTGAGGATAAGATAGCCCTCAGGATCCGCTACGAAATGGAGACACTTAAGGCCGCATACTTCGGCATACAGCAGTCGAAGTTAGAGCAGGATGCGGCGCAGAAAACCCTGAAAATTGTGACAGATGCTTACTCGCGTGGGGCACTTTCCATATTAAACCTCATGGACGCACAGGCCTCGGCCTTAAGGGCGGACCAGATTTCTGTAAACGCTTATTATGACCTTCTGATAGGCTACATGCAGCTTCAGCGCGCAATAGGCAGGTATGACCTGTTTCTAACTCCTGAGGAAAGGGGTGAGTTTACAAGAGGGCTGGTTAATTTTATGGAATCAAAGCTGAAAAGATGAAGAATTCGGGAAGGGCCCCCTCCCCTCATGGAGGCCCCTCCCTGTTATCCCCCAAGGCTATCTTCTGCTTAAAGCTTCCTTTGAAAGCGCGCGTGCAATTCCCAGTTCCACACTATTGTTGCTGCAGCGGGCAATTTTGGCAAACCACTCGTTTGCATTGTCTTTTTCTTTCTTCTTCTCGTAGGCTAGTCCCGTGTAGTACCAGTTAAGAGGGCTTTCCCTGTTGCCTTCGGCCAGGTACTGAAGGGCCTCATCGAATTTTTCTTCCTGGATTGCAAGGGCGCCAAGTGTGGTGTTGAAGTACATCTTCTGCGGCTCATTCTTCTCCACTTCTTTGCACTGGCTAACGAGATTGCGGGCTTCGCTTAGTTTCCCCATCTCAATCATTGCGCGGCAGCGCCCGAGGTTTGCGAGGATGAGCCTTTGCATCTTCATGTTTTCGGGAAGCGTGGACTTATTGATTAAGTCCGCCGCCTGTTCAAAATGTTTTACCCCGTCAGAAGCCCTGCCCATTTCGGAGAGGATTGTGCCTCCGGCATAAAGAGAGCGGAATTCCTGTCCCGTCAGATTTTCCTTTTCTGAGAGTTCCTTGCTTTTCTCCATCAGGTCCACCGCCTCGTTTATCTTCCCCTCATAGAGGTAGCTTATAGCCTCATTATACATAGATTCCAGCTTGTCGATTGTAGTTGGGGCTTTTTCAAATGCCTTCTGGAAGTTAGCCCTGGCGTTTACATAGTCGCCCCTCATGGCATAGTTTGAACCTATGCTGTTAAGTGCGCGGTAGAAGGAAGGATCTTTTCCAAGCGCCTTTTCATTCTGCTTGCGCGAATCTGTATAGCGGCCCGATCTGAGGAGATAGTCGGCGTAATGGTAGTAAGGCGCGGCGTCTTCTGAGTTCAGTTTTATATAATCCAGGTAAACGTTTTCAGCCTCTTCGTCCTTATTAAGCCTTGCGTAGCAGGAGCCCAGGAGGCTATAGGGAGCGGTGAATTTCTTGTCGGCCTCAATTGCCTGCTTCAGGTGTTCCGAGGCAAGGGTGTAATTATTGAAGTCTTCAAAGTAGAGGTTTCCCAGGGTGTACTGCACGCTCCTGTCTTTAGGGAACATTTCGTCGAGCTTCTGCAGGCGGGCTTTATAATCCTGCAGCGGGCCCTCGAAGCGCGCTTTCATAAGAAGAATCCATTCCTTTTCCCCTTCAGACACATTACCGGTGAGGCTTACGGCCTTATCGACATATGTCTTGCACTGAATAATATCATTGTCCGATATTTCAGCCATCTTAAGATATCCCATGGCAAAGTTGGGGTCTGCCTTTACGGCTTTCTGAAGAAGATCCATAGCGGCATCGAACTTCATTTTGCAGGCCATCTTCTCGGCATCGTTATAGAATTTCAGAACCTCGGGAGAAGAAGCCGTAATCTTCAACTGGCCTTTCTGAGCAAAGACAAGGCCGCTAAGAATTGCTGTAAAGAGCAGGAACAAAAGAATAGTCTTTGTTAAGCTTTTCATTTTGACCTCCTGAAATAATATTCTCATTTATTTGTAAAGCGGAATTATTACAGTCGGAAACTGAAAGAATGTTTTGCACTATAGGGGTTGAGAGTGTGCTGTGGAAACAGGTATTCCTGCCGGGAGAAAAAGGTTTCTTCTGGAGAGAGAAAGCTGAAACTATGGGACAAGTTTTCACGGGACCTCTCCTAAAACTTATATACAATTATCAATTTTATTTAATCAAATTCAAGTCGTGAAAATTTTATTTGAGGCATTTAACGGGATAGAATGTCCGAGTAAGGAGGGTATCAAAAAAATTGGCGGGTATGATCCCCGCCCTTAAAAAAAGAAGATTATTTTTTTGCTACTAA
>JBLMYS010000289.1:0-10859 GCA_050258415.1 Acidobacteriota bacterium
CAGAATTTGCTTGGATAAAATCATAGATGATGCCTGTATTAAAAATTGAGATTTGTTTCATATTATCGTTAAATCACAGAGTCAGTTTATAAGGCATCGTAGTCCGGTGTAAAAATATCATAGCGCGCATAATTAATAAGGGCATGAAATTATGCACTATTTCCGCAATAGTCAACAGATCGCAGTGCATAAGGCTGAATAATTTTAATAGTATGTGTAGACAGTTTTATAAGTGAATTCCGGTTCACCATTTCCCTTGAAAATGGTGAGTTCCGAATAGTTGATTTTTACCTTTGGCTATAAGTCTGGATCCGGAAATTCCCCCGGATCACCGCGGTAGGGATCTTCTACTATCTTTTTTATCTCGGGCAGAAGGATTGAAAAATCTTTGAAACGGTGGCCCATTTTGTCGTAAAATTTAATCAAATGCCTGGGAAAAAGATCTATAATCTTACCATGATTAATTACCTCGTCATCAAGGGAAATGAAGAAGTGAAGGAAACGATAATAAATCTCTGTCCGGTCAATACTGTCATAAAGTTCCTTGAGGTAGCCCAGATATTCTTCTTTCCATTCGAACACTTCATCCGTATCGTGCCTTTTGTTTATCCCTACCTTGTCCCTGAGGGTTATCCATGGTTCTAATGACGGATTTATAAATGCCCCGGGAGCATCATGTAATGCCGCAAAATAATAGGCGTAAAAGCCTCCCAGGCTCGTTCCAACGAATACGACCCGTTCATTAGCCGGCCTGGATTTATATATCTTTTCGATGAAATCAACGGCTTCCATCGGGTTTACAGGAAGCGTAGGGGAAACAACCTTTTCATTCGGGAAATATTCCCTCAGCATTTTAGCCTTATTGCCTTCGCCATGCGAAGCAAAACCGTGCAGGTAAAGTATCATTATAAACCTCCTTATATTTATAACCAGTTAAACCATTCTTTCTTAGTTATTACAGGAACACCGTTTTGGGCGCATACTCTCATCGTGTGGCCTGTTCCCCCCTGGGCGGGGTTGCACAAATCATCATAGAATATTGCAATATCGGCTTTCTTCAAATTAAGTGAGGGGGAACCCAGCACTTTTACAGTGTCGCGGATAAGATATGAAGCTTTAATTGTCAGTTTGTTACGTATTCCGTTTTCATACTGACCGACAATGTTAGCATTTTTTTGCCCGGCTGATTTGGTGCTGTATATTAATTCCGGTTCCTTTGCCAGATTAATGTCATCCACTGAAGCCGAGTAAGAAAGCGGGTAGATATACTTCTTCCTGTGATCTTTATACGGGAGAATAAATTCAATCCTTTCGGGATCCATTTCAGAAACACCCTTTGCAAATAGCTCATCGGCGCCTTTTGCGTTGCCGGTTCTGAAGGTTGCACCCTGGAAATTTGCGGCAAGCGTTTTGCCGAGTTCGATGAGCAGGTGTTTATCGTTATCTTTTACGTCTCTTTTCCCTTCGAGCAGTATAACAGGAGGGCAGCTTAAGCTGTTTACAAAATTGGTGAAATCCTGAAAATTCATATGCCTCTTTTATTTCTGAATGAATTTCTGAGGTGCTAAGTTAAAAAATATTTTATCAGCACAAGTATCATAAACAGATGTTTCTCATAGGGTTAGTTCAATTCTATAAGCTTTGCCTGAATATCGCGGAATGAATTAAGGAAACTACCGCGCTTGCCCCAGTTGGAAAAGCCGCCGTACTCAAAGGCATCGGCTCCGTTATCTTCATATCTGCGGTTTATATCCATTATTTTGCCAATCCGGTCTTCCAGCCCCGGCAGAAAATAGAGTTCCCCCGACTGATAGGAAATTCTGTTCGGGTTAAACAGATTTGACTGTAACACTATATCGTTTGAATTTAACAGACGAAGCTGATCATCTGTCCGGCAATATGAAACTGGTTCATTCCATCTTAAGTCAAAAAAGGGGATAACAAAGTCACTGCCGGACATATTTAAGTAGCTGAGCTCCGGGTCATCCTCAATATATATAGCTTCGGCTTTACTTATTTCTTTGCAATTTATATCCATTAAGCTGAATTCTATTTTTGAGATATCTTTTACTCTTGCCGAAATAAAGCTTTTGAGTCCCAAATTGTTGGACAATTCTTTCAACTCCCGGTCTGAAATGTTTAGAATAAGAAAAGGGTTTACCATGCCTGCGACTTTGCCCATTACCTGGATAAAAGGGTAGTTGCCTTTCTTTAAGTGATCTATTGAACTGCTGTTATTAAGTGTCTCACATCCCGAGCTTATGATGCCGAACTTCCTTATTACAGGAAGATCTCCCAGCATAATCTGAACAAGCCTGTTGCATCCGCTTTTTGATAAATGTTGTTTCATATGATAATTCTATAAATGTGATCAGGACGCTGTAAATCTACGCTATTATGTCCTTAAATGAATATCATATTGTGATACTAATGAAGAGTTTTTCAGGAGAGTTTTAGAACTTTTAATTCAAATTTATGTAACCCTGTCCGGGCGCACCGCCGTGCGCCCCTACTGGCCAGCTGAGCTGTTTTGTTACTTGCGTATTATGTAGAGCAGGTGTTTTGCGCGCGTCATTGCCGTGTAAAGCGCGGTATTATTCCATCTCAGGTCATCATCACACACGTCAAGGAGAATAACTACAGGACTTTCGCATCCCTTGAATTTCATATATGTATAATATGGAATTATATGTTCTCCCGATTCACCGTTTTGAGATATCCTGAATACCCCGGCGGATGTATCGTTTCCAAGGCATGTCTTATTAAGTGCGTGCCCGCCAAGAATTACAATGTCGCGCTCGGGCACGTGTTCTTCTATTATCAGCTTATAAAGGATTCTGCTTAGCTGCTTCATCCTGATAGTCGGTGAATCGGATTTGAAATCCTCCGGCGTAAGCCCATCCGGTACAAACTCGCTTACCGTCATATCCTCTGAGCCGTAAGGCTTTATTTTATCGAAAATTGCCTTTGTGTTTCTGCAGTTCTGATATAAGTGCTGAACGACATCAACTTCAGGGAAGCTTAACTTTCTTCCAAAAATATTCTGGTCGGGGTCGTAAAAAATAATGAGGTTTCCGTTTTCTTTCACCAGGTCGGAAATGCTGATCCAGAAGTCGTCGTGGAAATCCTGTCCTTCATCTACAATTAAGGCGTCATATTTAATTGGTTTATTGGAAATCAGGTTTGTAAATGCATCGGGTACGATTTCGTTCCAGAAGTTATCCTGCTTATTGTTTAGTATTATGCCGGCCTTTTTCAGCTCTTTTAGGCAGAATGCATGATAGGTAGATGCCTTAATTTTGTTTTTTGCGTAACCTTTAACTTCTTTTTTAAGGTATTCACCAAGCATCGTATTAAAGCACAGAAGCAGGACCGACTTTCCGCTGTCTGCAAGCTGTTTTGCTTTTCTTAACGCGAGCTGAGTTTTGCCCGAACCCGCGCAGCCTTTTACAAGTACCCGTGGCTTCAGGAGCATCTGCATCATAATGCTGCTCTGCATTTCAGTTAAGACTTTTATGTCTCTTTCTTCGCGGCAGATATGGTCGTAGATGCTGCTTCCGGTGCTGAATTGCGGAGCAAGAATATCTTTTATGAGCTTTGCCTGCCCTTTATCCAGCGGCTTAAAATTATAGTCAACTGACTTGAGTCTTTCTTCAATAAGTTCAGAAAGGTAATTAAGCTGCGATCCGTAGAAAACCGCGTTCTCGCATCCGGAAGGGAGCCTGTCAATCTCCTGAAAGCAATCGGGAAAGCAAATGGCGTGGTTAAGAGCCAGCGGAAGGTGAGCCTTATCCAGGTTCTTTTCTGAAGGAAACAGGTTCCTTTTCAGAAAGTCGCGTATTGCGTATTTATTGGTTTTTGCCTGTTTCTGGAAATCGTTTTTGGGCTGGCTGTTCTGAAACCAGACTCCATTTTCATATCTTATTGATCCGCCTTTAACCTCAAGGACCAGCAGGCCTTTAGCGGGATGAAACAGAAGAAAATCTATTTCGCCGTCGATGAGTTTATTTTGCATGTGTGGTTTATTAAGGTCGAAGGAATGGAAGACTGTCCATTCGTCGTCAAGAGCCTCCTGGAGCCTCTTAAAAACCAGTATTTCTGCAGGACTTTCGGTATTATCCGGGCATGTGCCGGGGATCATTTGAGCCATATAGCCACGTAAATTTATAAATGGAACTGTGAAATAACGGCTTCTTTCAAAAAAATGCAAGCAGAATCGATGCCCTCACTTTTTAATTTCTAATTCATTATCTTAACGCATAATAATATTTTCTCTCTCCAGATTGTCCCGTACAAATATTAAGGATCCGGCCTATGTTTGTAAAGAAAAATATATTCTGGCTTATTCTCCTTGTTGCCTCTTTTGCCCTGGGATACGAGGGGTGCAGCATGTTTGAGGGCCCAAAAAAAGCGGTGAAGTTTAATGTCATTTCCAGACAGCGTCTCATGCCTTCGGATAAAGTATATCTTGCCGGAAATAACAAGTCTCTCGGCAAATGGATTGCTGCAGGAGTAAGACTCGAACGTATTACGGATACGATCTTTACAAAAACCCTCTCTTTTGATGAAGGCGAACATCTGGAGTTTAAGTTTACGCTCGGCAGCTGGAACTCTGAAGCACTTAATGCCGACGGGTGGATACTGGATAATTCAAGACTCATTGTAACAAAGGATACCACAGTTACTCTGAGAATTGAAAACTGGGGGAGATATCTGCGCTCTAGAAATATTAAGCCGTCAATTATTCAGGGCAATGACAACAGCATAAAATTAGTAAATAACTGGAAATACCATGAGGGCGATAACCCTGAATGGGCAAAAGCTGATTTTAATGACAGTCTCTGGAAAACAGAGGCATCGAACTTCACGGCAGATAATTTCATAGATCTCGGCTGGAAGAACATCGGATGGTTCAGAACGCGTCTGAAGGTGGACAGGGCCCTATGGAATAAAACATTCGGTATGAACGTTACCCAATTGGGCGCTTCCGAAATCTATTATAACGGACGCCTCCTTAAATCTTTCGGGAAGGTGGACAATGCGCAATCGGGCTACAAACCATCTCCCAAAAACGGCTGGGTGGAATTTACTTTCGACCCCGGAGCCGACCAGGTGATCGCAGTAAGGTATGCCAACTTTGACGCTGAAGTGCAGCGCAACCAGGCTTTCGACCCCGGATTTTCAATTCTTTTAATGGACCTGGATTCGGCCTTCAAAACAAGGGATGGGATCAGGCCATACACAATCCACCAGATGGTCTTTACGCTTGTTCCCTTAATCCTTTCTTTTCTTCACCTTTTCCTCTACTTCTTCTACAGGCGCCAGAAGCAGAACCTATACTATGCAATATGCCTGCTCGGGTTTGCGGGACTTACATATTTTAATTATGAACGCTTCATGCTCGATAGCGTAGATATGATGGTATTTCTTCAGAGACTTAATGTACTTTCAGCCTCAACAGCCATATTTTTCGGCATGCTTACGCTCTTTTCCGTCAGCTACGAAAGCCTGCCTAAACGCTGGCGCGCGTACCTGGTCTATTATATAGCATTGTCCGCTTCGGGATTCTTTAATGTTTCGCCCGGCGTAACTACATATTTTATTTACCTTCTCTTCGGCTTTACACTTGCCGAAGGCGTGTATGCCTCAACAAGAAAATGCAGAATAAAGCTGAAAGGTACGTGGATAATTCTTTCCGGCTTTATTGTCATGAGCTTATTCATTTTGCTGCAGCTGCTGATGGATTTTAGTATTATATACGCTCCGGAAGGGCAGCAGGCTTACGTGTACGGAATGATAGCTTTTGTTATTTCAATGTCGCTTTATCTTTCATATAATTTCGCGTATGTCAATAAAGATCTGGAAGAACAGCTGGTGAAAGTGAAGGTGCTCTCCGATAAAGCTATTGAGCAGGAGAGGATTCAGGCGTCCCTTGAAATTGAACGGAGGGTAATGGAAGCTGAAAACCTGAGGAAGACTAAAGAGCTCGAGTCCGCGCGGGAGCTGCAGATATCTCTTCTGCCGAAACAGGTGCCCCAAATGGGGAACATGGATATAGCCTGCTACATGAAGACTGCCGCCGAGGTCGGGGGCGATTATTACGATTTCAATGTCACGGAGGATAACACTTTAACTGCCGTTATAGGCGATGCTACGGGACACGGCCTGAAGGCGGGCAATATGGTAATTCTGGCAAAAGGTTTATTCAATACGCTGGCACGGGAAAGGGATCTGATAGAAATAATGCATTCCTTCAACCGTTCAATTAAGCAAATGAATCTGTATATGCTCACTATGTGCATGTCTCTTATAAGGATTAAGGATAGTAGTCTTGAGTATGTTTCGGCCGGAATGCCGCCACTGCAGATCTACAGAAAAGCTTCGGGTGAGGTGGAGGAGTTCTTGTTGAAGGGGATGCCGCTCGGAGCATTCAGCGATTTCCCGTATAAAAAGATCCCGGCCAATGTATGCGAGGGTGACGTAATACTCATTATGAGTGACGGACTGCCCGAGATGTTCAATGATAAAAAAGAGACCTATGGAATGGAGAGGGTAGTGGAGGCCTTCAAAGAAGCCGCGGGAAGATCTGCCGGGGAGATAATAGAGCACATATGCCAGTCCGCCCGCGCCTGGGCAGGCCAGGCGCCTCTTGAGGATGATATGACAATAATGGTAATAAAGGTTAAATAACCAGGTATGAGAGGCCTCAGCCTGTGCAATATCCAGCTCCATTTGCGGCCCAGGGTTCCGGGAACCCTGGGAAAAAGGAATTTCCCTCCAAAAAAAATACATCCACCCCTAAATTGAAGAAGATTAATACCGATAATAAAGTAACAGGAATTTTAATTTGATTTACATTAATAAAATATTTGGTTTTTGAGTACTGGTCCGGGGGAAATGGAATACTTTAATATAAAATGCAGACAATCCTTCATTCGGCATTCCTTGTGTTCAACCGTAATTATTACCCAATCTTACGACTTTTTGAGCTGTGTGCTAAAATGTGTGTTACCGCCCTTTGCCTTCCGGGCAGAGAGCAAGATACTTTTATGAAATGCCGGTTGAAAATAATGCGGTCTGCAGGTTCTAATAATCTACTAATATATAGGAGGAGTCGGTGTCAATTAAAAAAATGTTCTTAGGTATCTACTTGGTTACAGGACTTGCAATTCTGGGGCTTGGTGTGGCTAATTCAATGATGCTGCAGAATACTATGTATGGAATTATTGTCTTTTTACTCATATCACAGACGATAAATTATCTGCTGATTCATAAAAAGGTTAGTAATCCAGTGGGTGAGCTGAGCCTTGCAACACGAAGAGTAATTGGAGGTGATCTGTCGGTTTCTGTAGACTATAAGAGTAATGACGAAATCGGTCAGCTTTCTGAAGGTTTTAACACAATGATCGGAAAGATTAATGATGAAATTGCCATGGCGCAGAGCTTCCAGCAGGGCATAAGCGCAGCTATGTTCATAGCCGATAAAAACACAAATATTCTCTCGGTCAACAATGCCGTGCTGAAAATGCTGAAGGTGAATAAAAGACCCGATGAAGTAATAGGAAAAATGAAGGTTAAAGAGGCTTTCCTTCAGGATGCGGTTACTACAAACGCCTTCCAGGGAAAGTTTATAAGCGAAGAAAAACGCTCTCTTAAGGACCATTCAGGGGAAACATTCCCGGCAATGATAACTTCGGGACCTATTTTTAACAGCAAAAAAGAAATGGTTGCTGCTTTTGCCAACTTCATAGACCTGCGTGAAGTTGAAGCCGAGCAGAAACGGTACTTAAATGAACAGATTGCACCGGTAGCTGAAGTAATTGAATCAGTTGCCCATGGCGACTTTACAAGATCTCTCGAGCTCGATGAAAAGAGCGATCTTTACAAATTAAGCCAGAATATAAATAAAATGATAGGCGACCTCCATAACACTCTCTCCATGGTCAGTGAGGCCGTCCAGGCTACAGCCAGTGCAGCTAATGAGATATCATCTTCATCTGAGCAGATGGCGGCAGGCGCCCAGGAGCAGAGCCAGCAGGCAACTGAAGTGGCCGGTGCCATTGAAGAGATGACAAAGACAGTCTTTGAGACAGCTAAAAACGCCAACGAGGCTGCCGATGTATCCAAAAATTCCAGTCAGGCTGCTGAAAAAGGAGCTAAGAAGATAAACGACACTAAGAAAGGAATTGAGAAGATCGTTGCATCTTCTGAAGAAACCTCAAGAATCGTAGCTTCACTCTCAAAAAGAAGTGAGCAGATTGGTGAAATCACCCAGGTGATCGATGACATTGCAGACCAGACAAACTTACTTGCCCTTAATGCCGCAATTGAGGCTGCCCGTGCAGGTGAGCAGGGAAGAGGCTTTGCTGTTGTTGCCGATGAGGTAAGAAAGCTTGCCGAGAGGACAACAAAAGCCACAAAGGAAATTGCTGAGACAATTAAAGCTATTCAGATGGAGGCCAAAGAAGCCGATCACTCGATGGAGGAGGCAAAACTCAAGGTTGAGGAAGGAATGAAGTTAACCGAAGAGGTTGCTGATGTATTAAGTGAAATCCTCAATGGTGCCAGGAAGACAACCGATGTGGTTCTTCAGGTTGCGGCGGCTTCAGAGGAACAGTCGAGTGCGGCTGAGCAGATCGCGAAAAATATTGAAGGGATATCCAGCGTTACGCAGGAAAGTGCCGCAGGAACGTCGCAGATTGCGCGTGCTGCAGAGGACTTGAACCGTCTGACAGTCAACCTTCAGGAGATAGTATCCGGATTTAAGATACGCAGCAGCAGTGAAAGACAATTTTCTAACAGGCCTGCAGTAAGAAGCAACGGCAGATTAATAAAGCAATAAGGGGAAAATAAATGGAAAAGACAGAAGTTAAGGATGAAATACTCCAGCTCGTAAGCTTTAAGATAGGCAATGAAGAGTTTGGAGTAGACATACTGAAAGTACAGGAAATTATCAGGATGATAGAAATTACCCAGATGCCTAACTCCCCGGAGTTTGTGGATGGTGTAATTAACTTAAGAGGAAGGGTAATTCCTGTCATAAATTTAAGGAAGAAGCTGGGGCTCAAGAGGATAGAGCACGACAGGAATTCCAGGACGATAGTAGTTGAGATATGCGGTAAAACTATCGGCTTTATAGTTGACAGTGTAAGCGAGGTGCTTAGGATTCCGGTCAACATAACAGAGGCACCGCCCTCAATAGCCGCCGGAGTAAACTCAGACTATATAACCTCTATTGCAAGACTTGAGGACAGGCTCCTCATTTTGCTTGATCTTGAAAAGACTCTTCTCAGTGAAGAAAAAGAGCAGCTTAGTCTTGCGTCAAACTAAAGGATAATATAAAAAGGCAGACATGGTCTGCCTTTTTTTTGAATTTAGTACTTAAGCATGCATTTTATGTTCGGTAAGAATTCCGAGCTGTTTCATGAAAGTAGCCACATCGTAATAGCTGCTGGAGCTTATTATTTTTCCGTTCTTTAAGCGATAGACATCGCAGAACGGAACATCCACATGTTTACCCGTGGCCTCAATATCACCATCGGGTGTTCTGAGAGTCCCTTTGTGAGTCCCTACTCCCCGGAATTCGCAGATTGCGAAATCCTCCCCGGCCTGAATATTTTTTACTTCGCACTTTGAGTCTGGGAAAGCCGTATCCCAGTTTTTCATGAACTGTTTGAAGCCGTCGGGGCCCTTGAATGTTAGATTGGCGGGGATATTTGTAAGGACACTGGTTGAATCCACATTCTTTACCGCGGCGTTAAAATCCCTGCGGTTATATGCTTCATAAATATTGCGTACGATTGAGATATTATCCTGTACTGACATAGTTTCCTCCTTTTTGTTTTATTCTGCCGTTATTTTTCTCCTGTTATTTCTATTTGTATGATGAAGTAATTTTCAGAAAAAGTAGAAGAAACGGTAAATTAATCAAGGGCTAATATTGAGTAATACCCTGTAAATATCCAACCGGCGATTATTTTATACCCATCCGCATCTCCGGTTCCCTATGAATAGCCAACCTCTCTAAATCCCGCCTTTGCTAATTAGCGGGGAATTATCTAGTTTCAATTTGGTATTTTTATCAACATTAATCATAGGAGCCGCAGCGTGGAACTGGCAAATTTCTTCGGAAGCTACTGGTGGATTTTCGTTATAGTTATCCTCATAGTAGCTAATAAATTATTTTTACGTTTCTTCGGAATCGTTATTATCCCCGAGGACTCAATCGGCATCGTTAATAAAAAATTCGTCATACTGGGCAAACACCGCACTCTGCCCGACGGAGCAATCATTGCTCTTAACGGCGAGGCCGGCTACCAGGCCGATACACTTGCCCCGGGCCTCCATTTCTGGCTCTGGCCCTGGCAGTATGAAGTCACTAAACAGAAATTCATTAATATTAAAGAAGGAAATATCGGCATCGTTGAGGCAAGGGACGGACACCCTCTTAAGGACGGACGCGTGCTTGCTAAAAAGGTCAACTGCGACTCATTCCAGAGCGCACGCGACTTTCTTCTCAATGGCGGCGAACGCGGCCCCCAGATTACCATTATTCCTCCGGGAACCTACCGCATAAATACTTCGCTTTTTACCGTTGTAGAGGAAGCGGCACTTGAAATTGACGACAATATGGTGGGCATTGTTACAACACGCGAAGGCCTTCCGCTGCAGACCGGAGAAATTGCGGGAAAGGAAATTCCGGGGCATAACAGCTTCCAGGACGGGCAGATATTCCTGGATAACGGCGGCTATAAGGGGCTTCAGGAGCAGGTGATACTGGCCGGACGCTATTATATAAATCCAAGATTTGCTACAGTGGAAATTAAGGAAATGACCACCGTCCCCATTGCAAACGTTGG
>JBLMYS010000290.1:0-4208 GCA_050258415.1 Acidobacteriota bacterium
GCATTGTACTGAGTATTTAGAAAACGATTGATCGCAGTCTGCGATATTTCAATCTTTGTTGAAATTGTATGATCCCCCGCAGCTACATCAGAAAACAGCATAAAATAATTCCCTAATAGGAAAAAGAGTAGAAACTTTCCTGATCTCATTTTGTCTCCTAATGTTTTGATTTAATTAGCGTGAATTTGTAAATTAATCTCAGTTTTTTTTATGGTGACATGGTGTTCCTCCTAATCACTTTTTAGCAAAAAAAAAGACGCACCTTTCCCGTAATAAGGAAAATCAATGGTTGCGAGCCAGAGAAGCCGTCTTATTTTTGCGGTTCAGGATGCTGTGTAGCTGCAACTACACAGCGTCCATTGTTTATTGCTGAATCCCTCTGTATACTATAGCCCTGCTGTCATCGGTGTACCCGACTGCAACTACGGCTTTATCTTTTACCCAGACATTGGCAATCCTTCCACCATATGGTTTATGGTAAAACGGGTATCTGTTCCAGGATTTTCCGTTATAGTGCATAATGAGGCCGAAGCTGCCTACGGCAAAGATATTGTTCTCAGCACTTCCCCTGATTGCATCTATAATGGTATTATCATTCGGCCATCCGAATGAGGTCCAGGTGGTGTCATGCCCTACAAATAGATCAACAAAGAATCTGTTGCTTTTGGAGGCCCAGAGGGCAGAAAGATTACCTTCTGGTGACTTATGTGGGTCATTAATATTAAATTTTGCTTCTATCAGCTTCTTCCAGCTGTTTCCGTCAGACTTAAGTACTACACCTGTATAATCATCAAATGTATTTCCAACGGCATAGATCTCATTTTCACTTACTCCATAAATCCTTCTAAGGTACTCTCTTACTCCGGGGAGCTGAACTTTCTGCCAGCTATAACCATCATAATGAAGCATTGTACCTTCAGCTCCTACGGCATACATATTCTTTGACGAGGTTCCCCATATGCAGTAGATGTTTGGATATTCCTGCATTTTCCAAGTCTTCCAAGCCTTGCCGTCCCAGTGGGATATAAGACAATAAAGGTTATTGTCTACCTGCCAGTCTCCTGCTATCCAGATGTCGCTATCACTGAATCCGTAAATTGATGCTAAATCACCCTCAAGATAATCCAGAGGTGTCCACTTTACGCCATCCCAGTGCAGTATGTTTGAGCCGAGGAGGTGGCCGGGAAGATAAACAAAACCCACGGCATAGAGGTTGTTTATGTCAGTTCCCCAGACGTCATGCAGAGAGCTCATCCAGTTGCCTATGGTATCTATCTGCCAGACAACTGCATGGCTTGTCGTATCAGATCCTTTTTCATTTGGTGGAGGTGAAACAGGATCCTTACCGCAGTTCAAGCTTAAAAATATCGTAAGGCTTAGGATCAAGGGCAGAAGGCATTTTTTTATACATATGTTCATTTTGGTTTTCCAAATTGTTTTGAAACCAGATTTTGCTTATTAGCAAATAGCTCATAAATAAATTTTTACATCTGATTCCATGAAAAAATATATATTATATATAAGGTGCCATGAGCCGGATTCATACTATTTATAACGGCTTTAATCATCAATTTTCAAAAAATATAATTTTGCAAATAATATCCGATCAGTTTTGCAACATTGTTATCAGGTAAACAATAAATTTTTCCTTATACTTATATATGGTGACGAGAAGCGTTTTTGGAATATTAAAAAAAAAAGAATATGCTACTGAGTCTTTTTTGATCTGAGATAATATCTCACACCAAGATTCATACTGGCTCCTCCTATGTTACCAGTATAACCAAGCAGTGACTGACGCATAAAGTTGTAATAAGCCTCTGCAAATACTATAAAAGGTATTACTTCAAGCCTCCTTTCCAGACCGGCACCTCCATAGAATCCTATTACTCCTGAAGCATCTATAGATGAGCCAAGACTCCCGTCGGGGCTTTTTGATTCTTCTTTATACTTGGAATAAGTAACTCCGGCCATGGGGTACAAAGTAAAGCTTTCCGAGAGCGGGATCTTGTACTCCAACCCTCCATTTATGAACCACTGGGCGTATTTTGCCGTGCCTTCCTTTGTCTGGGTGATGCTTGTGATTCTTCCATCCTGATCAAACTTATAATGGTATAAGATAGGAACCCCAGACTTGGAAAAGTAACTTCCCCTTCCAGTCAGATACATCTTTGAGGATAAGGGAAGCCCAATGCCGCCGCCGAAGGTGAATCCTAAATTTGAATCATATGTTTTGCTGAAGTTTTCATGTGCTGTAATAAACCCGCCTGCATTTAATGAAACGTAGAACGGAGCTGGAATATTGGATTGTGAAGATACCTGAGAATGAGAAATGAGTAATAATATGACAACGGAAATAACATTTTTTAGCATGACTTTATTCTCTGAAAATTTAACTTCAAAAGGTTTATTAGCTTTTCTTTTTACCGCTGATGAATGAGTGCTTTAGTAATCCCTCCTGTTATTTTAATAAAAGTCAGTGCAAGATAAAGTATTTCCCTGAATCTGTCAATCAGTAGAATTACTGATTTTTAAAGGGGCGGACTCAGTATTTTTACTGAGTTTAAAAGTATACACTTGTGTCAAAATGAGAATATTCTTGCGAATTCAGATCATTTTCGCATCTTTTTCATGGACTCAGTATTTTTACTGAGTCACCCTGCCCGGAAAAGATTTTTTCACTTTTTTCTGCTCCTTCGGGCGGCAAAAGCTGAAATTCTCCCTATGCCTTGGCTTTTGTACACTGCATGTGAGCCCGCACGAATGAGATCTTTGCTGCATTATTGAATATAAAAGGGGTATGAAAATAATTTTATTCCTGAAAATCGAACGGATTTTTTTATTTTTAAAGGTCTGCCTTGGCTTTTTATGGGCAGTTCTATAAATTGTTTAGACTTACTGATTTAATACAGAGGACAATAAATAATGCAGATAGTTGGACAAAATGTTACCGTTACCCAGATAATCCAGCTCATGCTGGCTCCCGCTGTTATGATTAACGCATGCGGACTGCTTATTCTCGGCATCAATAATAAATATTCACTCGTCGTAAATAGAATTAGACTCCTTAATGAGGAAAAACGCCACCTTGCGCTGAAGACAGGAGGCAGGGACTTTACTTACGAAGAAAATATCCGCCTTGAAAGCATAGCTCACCAGTTAAGAGAACTCGTCTTCAGAGTCAAACTCGTGCGCAACGCCGTCTTAAGCTATACCGCGGCAGTGGCACTGTTTGTTATGACTTCACTTTTGATTGCAATTGACCACTTTAGCGAAGCGCTTAACCTTCAGGGCATTATAATTGCCGCATTCGTAATCGGAATGATAGTGGTCGTTGTCGGCATAGGCTTCGCATTCTTCGAAACTAAAAAAGGCTACGATATCGTACAATATGAAGTAAAAGCAGATGAATGACGGTAACCAGTTCTCCGAAGACGAACTCCTGGAACCAGAGAATATGCTTATCCTCTATTCCAGAGGAGCTTTCCCTATGGCCGATGAAGAGGGGAGGATCGACTGGTACTGGCCGCAGACAAGAACCGTAATACCTCTGGATAACTATAACTTCCCGCGGAGCCTGCGCAAGTTCATGGAAAAGTCAGGCTTCGAATACCGCTATGACTATAGCTATATGCGGGTTATAAAAGGCTGCGCAGGACGGGAAACAACATGGATATCAGATAAACTAATTAAAGCCTACAAAAGACTACATAAGGCGGGACACCTCCATACGGTGGAAGCCTGGAAGGATGACAAAATTGTGGGAGGCCTCTACGGCATTTCTTACCGCGGGGCCTTCTTCGGCGAATCTATGTTCTCTAAAACTCCGCAGGCCTCAAAGGCCTGCTTGATTAAACTCATCGAACACCTGAATGAAAAAGGCTTCCAACTCCTCGACGTGCAGTACCAGACTGAACACCTCAAGATGTTCGGTGCCGTTGAAATTACATTCCAACAGTATGAGGAACTCCTGGGCCGGGCATACCTTGCCGACTCTAAATTCTAACTGGCTTACGGATAAAACCTCAGCCCTAAAGCCAGATCCACCGCAGCGCCTGAACTCGGTGCAAGCCCAACAAGCGCCCCGATCTCAAAGAACATCTCTAATGGCACCCTTTGAGGAATAACATTCAGCCCGAATGAAGCTCTTACACCAAGACCGACATCACTTGCCGGCCTGTAGAAAAACCTGTCTTTTTCATCTTTAT
>JBLMYS010000291.1:0-7430 GCA_050258415.1 Acidobacteriota bacterium
CTTTTCAGCTCAAATCTTCCCCCAGCAGACTCAAAGGCCGAAACTGGTCGTCGGAATCGTCATTGACCAGATGAGATATGATTACCTTTACCGCTTTGAACCTTATTATGGGAAAGACGGCTTTAACCGCCTTAAAAACGATGGCTCAAATTTCACTTATGCCCATTATAATTACGTCCCTACATATACAGCATGCGGACATACATCTATATATACCGGAACAACACCCTACTTCCATGGGATAATCGGGAACGACTTTTACAACAAGTCACTGAAGAAAATGGTCTACTGCGTAAGCGACACCACGGTCAAAAGTGTCGGCAGTAATGATAAGGAAGGACAGATGTCGCCAAGGCGCGAACTCTCCACTACAATTACAGACCAGCTTAAACTGGCTACAAACGGAAAGGCAAAGGTCATAAGTATTTCACTTAAAGACAGGGCTGCCGTGCTTCCCGGAGGCCACTGGCCTGACGGTGCTTACTGGTATGACTATACAACGGGTGACTTCATTACCTCCACCTATTATATGACTTCTCTTCCGGCCTGGGTGCAGGATTTTAATAAAAGAAAACTGGCTGATAAATATTTATCAGGGCAGTGGACACTCTCAAAGCCTCAGGAGGACTATCAGGCTCTGGGACCGGATCAGTCGGACTATGAAAAAGACGTATTCTCCGAAGGCAAGACTACATTCCCTCATTCGTTCGATAAAGTCAAGGCCGACCAGAAATACGGAATACTTGAATCTACACCCTTTGGAAACGAGATTGTTAAGGAAATGGCTATTGCCGCTCTTGTAAATGAAAACCTCGGGAAGGGTAAACAAACAGACTTCCTGGCCGTAAGCTTTTCCTCTACAGACTATGTAGGACACGCCTATGGAAATTACTCCTATGAGCTTCAGGATACCTATATCAAACTCGACCTTCAGATTGCCGAGATCTTAAAGGCGCTCGATAAACAGGTGGGAAAAGGAAACTATGTGCTCTTTTTAACAGCTGACCACGCGGGATTGGATACACCGCACTTTTTGAAGGACCATAACCTTCCAACGGGAGAACTAAACAGCAGGGCATTTTCAGATTCACTGAAGGCTTTTGCCACAAGGACTTACGGCAGCACGAAAATTATCGAGAATACTTCAAACCTCCAGCTGTTCTTAAGCCGTGATGAGATTAAAAAAGGCAACCTGGACCTTCAGGCTGTAATAAGCTCCTTCAGCAATTACATAAGAAGTAATTTTCCACAGATTTCAACCCTTGCATCAAGGGATGAGCTTGAAGGCAGAACTGCCACGCGTGAATCAGGAGACCTGATATTAAACGGCTTTAACCCGGCACGTTCGGGCGATATTGCATATAATCTGCAGCCGGGATTTCTTCCCACGTTCTTAAATACCGGCACAACACACGGCGCCCCGTATTCATACGATACACACGTACCAATTCTTTTCTACGGCTGGCACGTCCCTAAACAAACTGTAAACACTCCTGTCTATATCGTCGATATTGCAGCTACAGTTGCCGACCTGCTGAAAATTACTGAACCAAGCGGCTCCCTTGGAATCCCGCTTATTAAATAAGACATTTCTTCTTTAGGCAAAAGGGAAGGGCTAAGTAACTCTTCCCTTTGCTTTTTGATCATCTCATTCAACAAACAATTCATCTACATAGCAGTATTCCCAGTCCTCGCCCGGCTGAAAAGATTTTATTACCGGGTGATGCGTCGAATGATAATGCTTTGTCGCGTGCTTATTCTTGGAATCATCACAGCAGCCCACGTGCCCGCATGTAAGACACAACCTTAAATGCACCCATGTGTCTCCCATTTTAAGGCACTCCTCGCACCCTTCGGGCGTCCTCGGCTTGGGCTCTTCTGTAATCTGAGCAATATGTTCGCATACTTCTTTCATCGTTTTTTACCTTTCAGCTTAATCAATTCCTCTCATCGTTTTGGTTAAAACGGAACCGGTCCCTCAAGCAACTTCAAGTCCCAGCCCGCAAGCTTTGCGCTTTCTTCGTATGTCGTTTGCAGAAACTGCAGTATCATCTCCTCTGTTGAAGAAGCGGAAAATACATCCTCATAAGGCAGGATAAATTCACCCATCATACTATTAAATGATCCTGCGGGAGGCTCAATATGCGCATCTTCAATCCCTTTTGGTGCCGGATACAAATAGGAGTAAAAAGCCGGATGAGGATACCTCTTGTCGCCGGGCCAGAAACCAAATGAAAAATTCTCCTCATTTTCTGCAAAACGCATTATACGCCCGCCGTAATCAGGCGGGGTGACGAGCTTCCCCGAAAAACGAGTTCCATTAAGGTCAAAGGAACCCCAGAAGAACTGGATGGGACTGCTTTTCCCCCTGAAATGTGAGCGGAAACGTTCGAATACCAAATAACACTTTACCTGCAGACGCCACCAATTCTCTGCGTACTTAGCTTCATAGGAAGAATGCAACTCATCCTTATCACATGAGATGGGATCTGTAACTTCAACCTGCATTGGGTTAATCCTTACATCAATATGAAGATCCTTTAGCCCTCCAGTGAATTCCTTGTAGAAATCTGCTACGGATCTGGGATATAATGAAATCTTAAAGGACTCACCGCTGACTTTGTGCAGTACAAGCTCATGATCTATGAAGTCAAAGTTTATGTCGAATGCATCATCTTTATAGGGTATGAGGCCTGTCGTCATTCCTGAGGAATTGACCTGGAATGCTACTTCCCACCAGTGATTCAGGAAAGGATGAAGTGCCAGCTTTACTTTACCCGCAATCTGCATCCACATATGCAGCGTATCAAGCGTGTCCTTCCATTCTTCATATGGCAGGGCGGGCCACCGGGTGTCACTTTTTACATTATGCATAAAACGCTCCTCGGACTTTTAGGCTTTGATGTAACTAAACCAAAAAAGATAAAATATTTAAGGGGAAAAGCACTCTCTTCATTTTCAGGTAATACCCGCTTTGTATCAATAAGCCTCTATGGAAAGAAAATAGTGGTTTTAACTATTGGCTTGAACGTAAGGCTTGTTTTACTTAGTAATAATTAATTATAAAAATTGAGGCTTTAGATGGCAGAAAATAAAATAACAGGAATTCACCACGTTACTGCAATTGCGGGAGATCCGCAGAAAAATCTGGATTTCTATACGGGCATTCTGGGGCTCCGTCTCGTCAAGAAAACCGTAAACTTTGATGCACCCGACGTTTACCATTTTTACTATGGAAATGAAACCGGGGATCCCGGAACAATACTTACATTCTTTCCCTTTGGCGATATCCAGAAGGGGAAGAGCGGAAAAGGGATGATCAATACAATCGGTTTTTCTGTCCTTTCTTCTTCAATGGAATTCTGGGAGGAACGTCTGCATAAATTCAGCGTGAATTACCAGTCGGCTCAGGAACGCTTCAGTGATGAAGTAGTTATGTCCTTTAAGGATCCTGACGGCCTGAGGCTTGAATTGGTCTTTAACAACAAAGATATACGTTCGGGCTTTACAAACGGCCTTATCCCCCTGGAACATTCCATAAGAGGCTTTTATAACGTTGAGATCTGGGAGGAGGGATATGAAAGGACTGCCGGACTTCTGACTTCACAGCTCAACCACAAGCTCATTGAAGAAAAAGGCAACCGCTTCCGTTTTGCTGCCGATGACTCGCCCGGTAACTATGTGGATGTCTTATGCACTCCCGACTCCTTAAGAGGCATTGGCGGAAACGGCACTGTCCACCATATGGCTTTTTGTACCCCTGATAAGGAATCGCAGCTGGATGTAAGGCGTGAAATTGCTGAAAGCATGCTCAATCCCACCCCTGTAATCGACAGGCAGTACTTTGAATCCGTCTATTTCCGTGAACCGGGTGGAGTGCTCTTTGAGGTAGCAACAAGGCCTCCGGGCTTTACTGTAGATGAAAGCCCTGAACACCTGGGCGAGGACTTTAAGCTCCCGCCGCAGTATGAACCTCACCGCAAAGAAATTGAAAAGGCTGTAAAACCTGTAAAGCTGAACCTTGAGAAATTCCGCCGCATGTATTTTTAGATGACTGTCATCATGCTGTTAAATTCAAAAAATATAGTTGTGGCGGGCAAGGCTGTCTCTGAGGCCAAAAGGGCCCTTGTCATGATCCATGGCAGGGGTGCAGACGCCAGTGATATCCTTTCACTTTCAGAATACCTGGATGTAAAAGACTTTGCTCTCCTTGCTCCAGAAGCTGAAGGAAACACCTGGTATCCTTATTCTTTTCTTGCACCTCAGAAGCAGAATGAACCCGGGCTTTCCTCAGCTTTGGAAATTCTTAAAAATATAATAAGGGACCTGAGTGAGTCGGGAATTCAGCATGAGGCCGTCTACCTTCTCGGCTTTTCCCAGGGAGCCTGCCTTGCGCTCGAGTTTGCCGCAAGAAACGCAAAAAAGTATGGCGGAATTATAGCTTTTACCGGGGGCTTACTAGGGGAGAAGATCCATGTGGAAAATTACCAGGGGGACTTTATGAAAACACCCGTCTTTATCGGCACCAGCGACCCCGATCCCCACGTGCCCCTGGAAAGGGTAAACTCCACTTCTGAAGTCTTCAGGAAAATGAATGCTGAGGTGACATTAAAAGTTTATAAGAATATGGGCCACACAATCTCTCAGGATGAAATCAATTCGGCTAATTCGCTGATATTTTCCCCGGAATCTCCCCCTCTTTGAAAAAATATACTATTTGAAGCAAAATAACTTTGTCCATAATTCTTTGCATATTGTCAATGTCCGGGAAAATAATTCATTGAAAACTTGACACGCTACCCGGAACTTTATAAATTGCATGCGATTACACATCAGTATGCCCTTTTGACTAAAACGGTGATATATAGGAACTGAAAACGCTGGCACCCCTTGTCTGATTCTTGTGTTTAAGTAATAAAATGCTTCTAAATACAAACTGAAGGGTTAATGCTAAAGAATAACGTCCATAGAAGGCTTAATATCCTTACAGGCGAGTGGGTTCTCGTCTCCCCTGAAAGAACCAAGCGCCCCTGGCAGGGTCAGGTGGAGAAAACACCTCCTGAAACTAAACCTGAGTACGACCCTGGCTGCTACTTGTGCCCGGGAAACATCCGCGCAAACGGGGAATATAACCCTCAGTATAAATCAACTTATGTCTTTAATAACGATTTCAGCGCACTGAAGCTTGCTACGCCTGAATCTTCCCTTAATGATTCTGACCTCCTCGTCGCAGGCTCGGAAAAAGGTATTTGCCGCGTCGTATGCTTTTCTCCCAAACACAACCTGACACTAGCCGAGATGGAAACCAGTGATATCACCGAAGTTGTAAGAACATGGAAAGAAGAATATGAGAGGCTTGGAAGCAATCCTTCCATTAACTACGTCCAGATATTTGAAAACCGTGGTGAGCTCATGGGAGCCAGCAACCCGCACCCTCACTGCCAGATCTGGGCTGAGGAATCTGTACCAGTCGAGCCTGTGAAAGAACAGACAAAACAGCTCGTGTATTTAAGGGAAAAACAAAAAGACCTTCTTCTTGATTATCTTTCACTTGAACTTGAAAAAAAAGAACGCATTGTATACGAAAATGAATCATTCGTTCTCCTGGTCCCTTTCTGGGCCGTCTGGCCCTTCGAAACTATGATAATTCCAAAAATGAAAATCCAAAGCCTCAGGGATTTTACCGGAAATGATTTTACTCTTTTTGCCGATATCCTTAAGGTCTGTACGGTAAAGTATGACAATATATTTAACGTGTCTTTTCCATATTCAGCCGGGATACACCAGGCGCCGACTGACGGAATGGACCACCATGAGTGGCAGCTTCACATGCATTTCTACCCGCCACTATTGCGTTCGGCTACGATCAGGAAATTTATGGTAGGCTATGAAATGCTTGCAAACCCGCAAAGAGATATTCTGCCCGAAAGAAGTGCTGAAATACTAAGGTCTTCACCAATGGAACATTACAGCAGAAAATAAATATATCTATAACCTAACTAACAGGGGAAGTTTATGGAGTCTACTGGTTTTAATGCTATCGGCCTGACTTATGTCGACTGGCTCATAATTGTGATATATTTCGCCTTCATTCTGGGTATAGGCCTTTACCTAAAAAAATTTACCACCAGCGAAAAGGATTTCTTTCTGGCAGGAAGAAGAAACTCCTCCTGGGTTGCAGGTCTTGCTTTCCTCTCGGCTAATTTGGGAGCACTCGAGCTCCTTGGAATGACGGGAAATACTTTTCAGTACGGAATGTATGTGGCCCATTTTTACTGGATCGGAGCAATACCCGCAATGCTGTTCCTTGGCATTTATATGATGCCTTTTTATTATAGCAGCAAAATCAATTCAGTTCCAGGTTACCTTAAAGTCCGTTTTGACGAGAAGACCAGGGTACTCAACGGATTTTCATTTGCCATAATGACCCTCTTGGTCTCGGGTATCAATCTTTACGCAATGGCACTCGTACTTCATACATTTTTGGGCTGGCACTGGGACGTAAGCATGTGGGTCTCGGCCATTACTGTTGCCGCTTACGTATCCTTAAGCGGCCTTATGTCCGCAATATTTACCGAAATCATCCAGTTCTTTTTAATCTGGTTCGGACTCTTCCTTGTCTCAATTATGGGCATTCTTGAGATCGGAAGCATTAAGGAGATTTTTGCCAGGATACAGGAGTTCCAGACTACCTCGATGAATACACTCTGGTCAACCTCAGGCGACCCTTCGCAAAACGGCATGATGGTTACATGGGGAGGTATCGTTCTGGGACTCGGATTTGTCCTGTCCTTCGGATACTGGACCACCGACTTTCTTGTCGTTCAGCGCGCCTTCTCGGCAAAGGATCTTCGCTCGGCCAGAATGACCCCCATACTTGCCTCCTTCTTTAAGATGGCGCTTCCCTTTATTGTCATCCTTGCAGGCCTTGTGGCACTTGTACTTTCACACGACCCAAAGAGCGGATTCCCGATGCTTAAGGCAGGGGAGTACGATCAGGCACTCCCACTCCTGATTGCTAGATATTACCCGGGAGGACTTGTGGGCCTGGGCGTAACGGCCCTGCTGGCTGGCTTTATGGCAGGGCAGGCGGGAAACATAAGCGCTTTTAACACCGTCTGGACGTACGATATCTATAAATCCGTAATAAATAAAAATGCCTCGGATAAGAACCTCCTCTGGATGGGGCGTGCGGCTACAATTGTAGGCATTATTATAAGTATCGGTACTGCTTACTGGGCAAAGAGCTTCCCGAGTATTATGGATTATATGCAGGCAATTTTCTCCTGGGTCAATGCTCCGCTCTTTGCAACTATGCTCCTTGGAATGTTCGTCTGGTGGATAACCCCTAATGGGGCTTTCTTCGGACTCATAACAGGAATGCTTTCTTCATTTGCACTCTTCCTTATCGATAAGATGAAATGGATGGA
>JBLMYS010000292.1:0-3034 GCA_050258415.1 Acidobacteriota bacterium
GATCCATGCAAGGGGGAATAAGCACTACTGCAGCCAGCAGTAAAGTAAGATTAATTTTATAATTAAAATAGTTGAAAATATTTACTCCTAAGTCCAGCTCAAGAATTGTCACGAGGAGTATGAACCATTTGAAAGCCGCGCCGAACCAGTCCTTGTATTTACTTTTAATGGTGTATAAGCCAAGGGTAGTAAGAAAGCAGAATGTAAGGGCAATAAGAAGGCTCAGGAAGTAGGGCATTCTGTCTATGAAGTTTTCATCAAGCAGCATTGAAACGATATTGGCATTTATTACAACGCCGTACATATCAGGAAAGCTTCTTCCGGCATAACTCTCGTTTAAGGGGGTAAAGAAAATGTCCTCCAGCACTTTTGTATTAAGGTCCTCTCCCATATAGCCCATAAGGACTATTTTATCTTTAATTATACTTCTGTTAAAATTTCCTTCAAGCAGGTTATAGGTGTCCAGAAAGTAAAACTTGTTGAAGTTGCCCCGGTAGTTAATGATTTCTGTTTCGTTACCACGTTTAAGGAAGTTTTCATATTTATTTTTGTCAATAGTTTCAACTATTCTGACGGGGAAGGCCATCTCTTTATTATCTTTATAAAAAGCAAAAGGCTGAAATCTTCTTATTGTTCTGAAGCTTCCTTTTTCATCTTCAGGGAAGTTAGCGTATCCTGTTACTGATTTGCCTGAGAACCGTGGCAGGGAGGTAAGCAGAGTGTCGTAGATATTTTTATCTTCATTAAATCTCTCCAGCATGCTCACCATTACAATGCTGCTGCAATTTGAGATTGCCCTTGAGAGAACGCTGTCCTGGCGGGGGTCCTTTTCTTTCCAGAAGAAGATGTCGAGAGCAATCAGTTTAGGGTGATATTTATTCAGCGTATCAATTTGCCGGGCGATGCCCTCGCGATCCAGGTTACCCACGTTTACAATTACAATATTTGTATCGGGCAGTTGTTCAGTGCGGAGGCGGGAGAAAACGAGGTCGTAGATATCGAAGTCGCTTATGGCTTTAGCAAGGGGGTCCAGTATCCCCGTTTTAAGCGGGATAAGGGAGAATATTCCAATAATAGCAAACACTATTACTGTAACAAAAATGCTATCCAAGTGTTTCTTCTTCACAACCTAAACGACCATAAATACATATAAAGAAGATAAAATTTGAAGTCTAATTTGCAATAGAAGATGTCCGCCGGGATTTCAGATTCCCTTAAAATTAAAACAGGATATAAATTATAAAAATTAAAGTTACAGTTGACATTAATTTTTCAATACTGTAGATTACTCACATCTTTAGTCATAAAAGGCCCCCCACTGAGTGACAAATGAAGACAGAAGGATTACATACGAAGACCCATATTACCCTCTCCAAAGCGTCCCAACATCCATATCCATTTCAGAAAAATTCCAGGTTCGAAACTACAGTCAGCAGCTATAAAGAAAATGTGCACAGGATATCTCTAAAGAAGTCAGATATAAAAGGAGCATCCTGATAAAGTAACACCGGATTTCTCTAAGAAACTGTGCTTTTTTAGCAGATGAAATGTCAGATTTACATAAATATATTTACACGTGCATATTTATTTATATCTGGTTAAATGCTAAAAGCCTGACGAATAAAGATAAAAAGCAGAATTGAAAGCATAATATCCGGAAAGAATATGAAACAGTCCATTGCTTCAACATTCATTGCAATACTTCTATGTCTTACGTTTACTTTCTTTGAAAGCTGCAAGAGTCCCATAGAGCCGAAGAAGGAAACCGGCTCGGATACTACAAGCCACAATTTTTCTTGGCAGATGTGGGAATTTGGTGACCTGTATGGAACAGGCTATACGAGTATGTTTTTTGATGTGGCGATAGTAAATGAAAATGACATATGGGCTGTAGGTGATATAAAGCTTAAGGACTCGACAGGCAAGACAGATGCACGGTGGATCAATGCAATGCACTGGAATGGAATCGAGTGGAAGCCTTTTATGCTCCAGTTCTATGATTATCCAGGTCTGCCTTCTACATTTTCTTATCCAGCTAATTCAGTCTGTGTTCTTGACAGCGGAAAGATAATCATCAGCCATGCCAACCAGGTCACATTCATAAAAGATGAAAAACAGATTAGAACTGAGTACATTCCCGCTCCGGCATTCAGAATCTGGGCAAATAGCTCAAATAACATTTATGTTGCAGGCATTAAAGGTGGAATCGCCCATTATGACGGAAAAGCATGGAGGGAAATTGAAAGCGGTACTACTCTGAACTTACTCGATATATATTCACGGGACGGAAAGAATGTCTATGCTGCAGGAGGTGAAATGCTGGGCTATAAAGGAGTTGTGCTGAAAGGAGATGAAACCGGATTCAAGGTAATTGCTGAAGGCAAGCCCTCGGTCCGTAAAGATGAACTCTTCAATCCATATTTCATTGGGATGGCGGCCCTCCTCTGGGTGAGCCCTTCAGATACGGTGTACTTTGGGGGAAGCCTTTTATATGGCTATAAGGATGGAAAAATAGATTACGTTAAGACACTTGCAGGCAATAAAACCGGAATGAACGGAACCGGGGACTACTGGGGATACCTGACCGAAATGAGAGGAAATGGTGACAATGATATTGTACTTGTCGGGGGCGGCAACACCATAAGGCACTACAATGGGAAAAACTGGAAACAGCTTGGAATGCCTTACAACTACAACAGCGAGTATATATGGAGTTCGGTAGATATGAAGAAAAATACAATAGCTGCCGTTGGACGGTCAAATACAAATGGAATAATTATGATCCTAAAAAGAGGAATTTAATATTGTAGAATTAAATTTGGAGGATACTGGAATCTAAACAAAATGGCCACGGTGCTGCTACACCGTGGCAAAATGATGCTTCTCGAGTAATACAACTAAAAATTAACACCGAGGCAGAAGTTCTCTTTTGGATTTCTGCCTTTTTTGTGCCTGATACTTTGGCTTTTACTGAACCAGAGCAGGGGGAAAATTCAGTTATATTGCTATTAAAAATCAAATTTACTAACTTATG
>JBLMYS010000293.1:0-5886 GCA_050258415.1 Acidobacteriota bacterium
TATTCTAAAGAAAACCGATGCCGAAAGTAAATAAAAAAGTATTCTCTATAGTTTTAGCCGTTTTATTTTCTTTTATACTGTGGGGTTCTGTTACTCTTTCCAATTCTTACTACACTACACTGAAGGTCCCGGTGCGCCTGACTAATCTTCCCAAGGGATATGCTGTCTCCAGGATGTCTATTAATGAAGTAAATTTAAGAATTAAAGGTGAGGGGTGGCGGCTGGCTTCATTGATCTTAAGCAACAACCTCGAGTATTTTGTCTCAGCAGGGCTCGACAGCCAGTCGAAAACCATTAATCTCCGAAATGCCCTGGGTGAAAACGCATGGCTTTCTTCAGGAATTCAGCTCTTTGATCTTTATCCCGATTTCCTGTCTGTCAGTATGGAGAAGATAACGGAAAGGAAAATCAGGGTACAGCCTGATTTAAGCCTTAATTTCAAGAATGATTTCGGGCTCGTCTCGGCCATAAAAGTTATCCCCGATTCGGTCATAGTTTACGGTCCCGGGAGCATTGTAAATAACCTTGAAGCCGTTCCAACTGTAAAGAGAGCATTTAAGAATCTGGATGATAAAGTTGTGGAGAGGATTGATCTTAAAAATATACCAGGCCTCAGCTATTCAACCGGAAGTTGTGTTATCCGCTTTGAGGTACAGAAGATTGTAGATAAATCTTTTGAGAACCTTGAAGTAGAAGTAAGAAATACGCCGAGGGGTGAAGACCTGGTGGTCTTTCCAAATAGCATTACAGTTGTCCTTAGAGGCGGCATTAATATTTTAGGCAAACTCAAAAGTGATGAAGTTCATCCTTTTGTAGATTACAATCAGGTAATTAAGGATACACTGGGTATAATTGAACCAGAGATAAAAGTACCTGATTACATTACAGTCATTGATAAAAAACCAAACCAATTACAATATATAATTAAGAAGTACTAATCTATGTTTATTACATTCGAAGGAATTGATTTCTGCGGGAAATCCACTCAGGTAAGTTTGCTTGAAGAATATCTGGTAAAGAAAAATAAAAACGTAAAAATAATCAGGGAACCCGGGGGGACAGTCATTTCTGAAAAGATCAGGGATGTGCTGCTGGACAAAAAAAATGACAAGATGTACATTGAAACAGAGATACTTTTGTTCTCGGCAGCGCGCGCGCAGCTGGTCAGAGAAATAATTCGTCCTTTTTTAGAGATGAATTATTACGTAATATCTGATAGGTTCCATGATTCTACAACGGCTTACCAGGGTTTCGGCAGGTCAATCCCTCTGGAGTTTGTGGACAACATTACGCAGTTTGCAATAGGTGATACGGTACCTGACATAACATTCTTTATTGATATTCCCGTCGAAGAGTCGGAAAGAAGAAAATCTTCCAGGAAATCTGAGGAACTCGACAGAATAGAAGTCTCAAAAAATGGCTTTTATGAAAAGGTTCGCCAGGGTTATATTTATTTATCGGAGAGGGAAAAACGCTTTATCAGGATTGACGGCCTTATGTCGATTGAGGAAATTCATGAGAGAATCATAAAAGAAGTAACAATGGTTGAAGAGATGAAAGGAGCAGGATAAGATGTGGAAATGGGCAAGAATACTGGCAATACCGGCAGCGGTAGTAATTTTTTCAGGTTTTTTTAAGGGGGATGCCGATATATACTTCCAGATCTCCAGGAGCATAGACGTTTTCGGGAAAGTATATAAGGAGGTTTCCTTCAATTATGTTGATGAATTGAACCCTGAGGAATTTATGCTATCGGGAATAACCGGAATGCTTTCGGCACTCGACCCCTACACGACATTTATTGATGAAAAAAGGAAAGGAGATATTGATCTTCTGACAAGTGGAAAGTACGGAGGAATCGGCGTATCAATCGGCCTGAGAAACGATAAAGTTACAATTGTTGATATAATTGACGGGTATTCTGCCCAGCGCCAGGGTTTAAGAATAGGCGACGTGATTACAAAGATTAATAACCAGGAAATTACAAAAGAAAACTTTGATGATATTTCCTCGCTGGTTAAAGGTGACCCCGGAACTGAAGTCCAGCTTTCAATTTTAAGGGACGGCGCCGATCAGATGATATTTAACCTCCTTCGCGAGGAAGTGAAAATTAAAAATATTACCTTTGCAGACTTTGTACCTGAAAACAGCAACAATGTCTACCTGAAGCTTACAGGCTTTACGAGAACGGCAGGCGAGGAAGTACAGAAAAGCCTTGCATCCTTGAAGAGCAAAAAACCGGTGAACTCTGTTATACTGGACCTCAGGGGAAACCCCGGAGGGCTTCTGGATGCTGCTGTTGATGTGTGCGAAAAATTCTTAAAACAGAACCAGCTGATAGTTACGATAAAGGGACGCGACAGCTCAAACTTTAAGAGCTATAAATCCACTGAAGAGCCTGTTTATGGTAATTCCAACCTTGTGGTCTTAATTGACAGCGGTTCGGCTTCGGCCTCGGAAATTGTAGCCGCGGCAATTCAGGATCACGACAGGGGGGTAATACTTGGAACAGACTCATTTGGAAAGGGGCTCGTGCAGACTGTAATACCCTTGTCCTACAACACCTCGCTTAAAATTACGACTGCCAAGTATTATACTCCGAGCGGGCGCTGCATACAGAAGATTGACTACTCCAAAAATAACAAGGTATTCTCAAACCCCGATACAGACGTTCAGAGGAGCTACAAAACCGATCATGACCGAACGGTTCTGGCCTATGGAGGAATTAAGCCCGACACAGTGGTGGCAAATGACTCGCAGTCAAATGTCGTAAACGAGCTTTCTTCCCGTGGACTGTTCTTTAAGTTTGCAACCGAATATTCAAATATGCATAATAAGGCGGAGTATTTCAGAATGAATCCCGACGTATTGTATTCAACTTTTATGGATTTTCTGAAAAAGGAAAAGTTCGATTATACTCCCGCTACAGAAAAGCAGCTTAATGGTCTGATTGCTTCTTCCGAAAAAGAAAATTATAACAAACAGCTCATTGATCAGCTTTCTGCCTTAAGGGGCAGGTTTAAGGAAATGAAACAATATGAGCTTAAAGAACATAAGCCTGAAATGATCAGCTCAATAAGAAGTGAACTTGCCTCGAGGTATGATGGGTCGACCGGAAGGATAAGAGAGAGTCTGAAAAGCGATAAGCAGTTCCTTGCTGCCCTGGGTGTGGCAAATAACAATGACGTCTATTCACATCTTCTGATGCATCACTAAAAAAGGAAAAAGAGTATAAATTTACCCCCGGAGAGCAATTTTGCTTTCGGGGGTTTTATTTTTTAAAAATTTATGGTATTTTTGTCTTCCTAAAGACTGAAGGCCTTTGGAGCTGAATTAACAAATTGGTAACTTTTAGACGTTATATATGAAAAATCTTGCAATTTTTAACTTTAGAAATCCGACATTCGACAGGTGCCCGAGCTGCAGAAAAACGGGGGTGCTCCACAGATCAAGAACGAGGAATTTTAAAGAAGCAATTGTCAAGAAAGTTTCTCCATATGGCCTTTACCGCTGCAAAGATTGCGGCTGGAGAGGATATCGCGCAAAAGTTACTTTCACTTCAAGGTCACTGGTAAATTTATTTTATTACGGACTTATAATCCTGGCTGCAGGATTTGTCGTATGGTCCATCTTAAAGCGCTCTGACTGGAACCTGTAGAACAGGCTTTCTTTCCGGTATCATTATCTGTATAACCTTCGTTTTTTTGGTTTGATCTATTAATTAGCCATGGTAAGCTTATAGATGGGCCAATATCAATTTTCATATCCTGTTTCGGCAAATTGAAAAAGAAACAGAAAATTTTGTATGTTTAATAAATGTTGCACAAAATATCTTACATTTATACTAAAGGGAGGTAGGTAAAAAATGGCAGTTGAAAATACGGCAGCTAATCACTATGAATTTAAGGCGGAAGTAAAGCAGCTATTAAATATTCTTGTGCATTCCTTGTATACAAACCGGGATATTTTCCTCAGGGAGCTCATTTCGAATGCTTCGGATGCACTGGATAAATTGAGATTCGAGTCGATCTCGGGAAGTGAGATTCAGGACAGCGATCTTCCGCTGGAGATCAATATCTCGTTTGATAACGATAAGCACACCATTACCATATCCGATACCGGTATCGGTATGACCAAAGATGAAATCATAAGCAATATTGGCACCATTGCCAGGTCCGGCTCGGCCGAGTTCTTAAAGAAAGTAACAGATGCAAATAAGGACGTATCGAACATTATCGGTAAGTTCGGCGTCGGGTTCTATTCCGTCTTTATGGTGGCCTCGGAAGTTGTACTGAAAACAAAATCCTTTAAGCCGGGTGAGCCTGCATATAAGTGGACTTCTGACGGGCTTGGATCGTATGACATTGAACAGTTAGATGAGAACCTGAAGCGCGGCACCACAATTGAAATCCACTTGAGGGAAGATGCATATGAATTTGCAGATAAGTACCGCCTGGAATCGATAATAAAGACCCATTCCAACTTTATCACTTTCCCCATTTACCTGGAGAAAGAAAGAATTAATACGCTTACTGCAATTTGGAGAGAGCCGAAATCCTCGGTTACAAAAGAGCAGTATAATGAGTTCTATAAGTCCCTTAGCTACGACAGCGAGGAGCCTCTGGAAATAATTCATACATCGGTTGACGCCCCGATTCAGTTCAACAGCCTGCTTTATATCCCAAAGAGAAATATGGATCTTTTTGGCTTCAGCCGTCATGAGTACGGGCTCGACCTTTACGTAAGGCGAGTGCTGATTCAGCATCAGAATAAAGATATACTTCCGGAATATATGGGGTTTGTTAAAGGTGTTGTGGACAGTGAGGACCTTCCGCTTAACATATCAAGAGAGACTCTTCAGGAGAACGTAATATTTAACAAGATCTCCACAAGTATCACGGGACAGGTTCTCACGCATTTAGGCAAGATGGCAAAAGATGACACGGAGAAATACAACCAGTTCTGGAAAGAGCACAGCAAGATTTTCCGTTTGGGCTACAGCGATTACTCGAACCGTGAAAAATTTGCCGAGCTCTTAAGGTTTAATTCTTCAGCATGCAAGGATGCAGACGAACTGATCTCGCTATCGGATTATGTATCCAGAATGAAGCCTGATCAGAAAGAAATCTACTATGCATCGGGAGCTTCAAGGGATGCTATAAGTGCAGATCCACATCTGGAGATTTTTAAGAACAAGGGGCTCGAGGTACTCTATCTCTACGATCCGATTGATGAATTCGTGATGGATTCACTTTACAAATACAAGGACTTTTCATTAAAGTCTGTTGAGCACGCGGATCCCAAAGAATTAGAGAAATTTGAGAGTACAGAAAACAAAGAGACGGTTCATGAGCCGCTTACAGAAGATGAAGGAAAGCAGTTTGAGAACCTGTTAAAGTACATGAAGGAGATCCTGGGTGACCGGGTAACCGAGGTAAGGGTTTCAGAAAGGCTCAGTGAAAGCCCCTCAGTTCTGGCAAATCCATCGGGACAGATGACCAGTCAGATGGAAAAGATAATGCATATGGTTAACAAGGACACCTCTATTCCGAAGAAGGTCTTTGAAGTAAACAAGGATCACAAGCTGATAAGGAATCTGCTTAAGATATACACTCAGGATCCATCGGATGAATATGTTAGTCAGGTAACCGAGCAGCTCTATGAATCATCACTTCTTCTTGAAGGCTACCTGAATGATCCGCACAAGCTTGTAAACAGAATTAAAGACATTCTGGAGAAGTCGAGTGAGTGGCATTTAGCAGCAAAGAAATAAAAGTTCCGAGGAACAAACGGCAGTCGACAATGTGCCAGGCTGAGCCTGGCACAATTGTTTTAAATAACTGCACAAGAGGGTATTATATAATGTTTTTGTTCTAAGGCCGCGGT
>JBLMYS010000294.1:0-8499 GCA_050258415.1 Acidobacteriota bacterium
TACTGATCACTCTGTTTTGAAAGCTGTGAAAGGAACAAGAGGAACTATAGTAAAATTATACTTATTGGTAAAAAATGTCAAGGCTTTTTTTTCTTCAACAGCTCTTCCTTGATCTTCCCCAAGACATACATGCTCCCCAGCACGACGAGGCATTCACCCGGATCCCTTTTTGAAAAACTCTCTATAAAGCCGGCACCGCTTTTCTCAGGGATTGGATTTATTCCGAGCTCAAGCCCGATTTTCTCCAGATCGCCTAAACTGGCCGCCCTGTCGTAGTCAATCGTGTTAAGATGAATTTCATCAAAGTACGGTACTAATGCCATGAGCATTTCTTTAACCGCCTTATCCCTCATTACGCCGAAAAGAAGTGTTCTCTTTTTGAACTCATCTTTCTGAGCACTAAATGCGCTTAAGAAACTTTCAATGCCCTCCGGATTGTGAGCTGAATCAAATATTATTCGGGGTTTATCCATATAAACTTCATACCTGCCCTGAATTCCGGAATTTCCTACAACGTTTTTGAGCCCAAGGTCTATATTGCTCACGTTGCTTATCCCGAGCGTCTTATTAAGGGCCAGGACTGCAAGCGCCGCATTAAACTTCTGATAAGGACCGTATAAAGAAGGCTCAATTTTTTCAAGTGAGAGGCTCTCAGTTCGAAGCCCCGGGCCTTCTTTTCCCTTTTCTAAATAGTCGATAAGGCGGAAGAGCCTGGCCTTATTTTCCATGCAGATAGTTCTTATAGTCTTTTCAGCATCCAGGGGCAGAATGCCTGTAAATACCTTCCCACCATTTTTTATTATTCCACCTTTTTCAAAGGCAATCTTTTCAATGGTATCGCCAAGAATTTCCGTATGCTCAAGGCTTATTGAAGTTATAATGGAAGCAAGAGGAGTTAAGGTATTTGTTGCATCAAGCCTTCCCCCGAGGCCTGTTTCAACTGTGGCATATTCCACTTTCATGTCGGAAAAGTACTTAAATGCCAGTGCAGTTGTAACCTCAAAGAACGTAGGTTTATGTATATCTATGAAACGATTAATACCGGAAATAAATTCCACAATATACTCGTCCGGAATTTCTTTTCCCTGTATTCTGACCCTTTCATTGAACCTTACAAAATGAGGCGAAGTATAGATTCCTGTCTTATATCCCTCTTCCATCAGTATGCTTGCAATAAAGGAGGTTGTGCTTCCCTTTCCGTTTGTGCCTGCAATGTGAAAGGACTTAAAGTTCTTATGCGGGTTACCTAAATGTTCCAGCAAAGCTGTAATGTTATCAAGGCCAAGCTTTATCCCGAATTTCTGCAGGGAATAAAGCCTTTCCAAAGCTTTTTTAATCTCACTGTCTGACATCGAAGAGCCTGATTCTCTGCTTTCCATCTTACCGGGGGAATATTTCATATAATGTATGAACCTGTCAAATCCGATATCTTTTTAACGTTCATTTTCGCGCAATATTCTCTGAGTCCCTGCGCAATCTCGACGCCGGCATTCGGGTTAACAAAGTTCACTGTACCTATTTCGAAGGCCGTGGCCCCCACGATCATAAATTCAGCAGCATCCTCCCACGTCATTATCCCGCCGATACCAATAATTGGTATCTTAACCTGCCTTTTAATTTCCAGCACTTTGGCCAGGGCGACCGGTTTAATTGCAGGGCCGGAGAGCCCGCCAGTAACGTTAAAGAGTTTAGGCTTGCGTGTAAATATATTAAACGAGGTGCCAACGAGCGTATTTATAGCTGAGACGGCATCACCGCCTTCCTCACTTACCACCCTTGCATAGCTTGCAATGTCGGGCACGTTCGGAGAGAGCTTTATAATGACAGGCCTGTTAGTTGCAGACTTAACCTTCCTTGTAATTTCCGCCACGGCCCTCAGGTCGTGACCGAAAATGAGTCCCCCTTCTTTCACGTTAGGGCATGAGATATTGATTTCAAAAGCCTTGATTACCTCTTCGGCTGAAAGAATGCGCGTGCACTCAACGTACTCTTCAATTGAGCTTGCGGCAATGTTGCATACAATATTCGTATCAAACTGCTTTAAGAACGGGACTTTTGTCTTTATGAACTCCTCAACCCCAACGTTTGCCAGGCCTATTGCGTTCAGCATTCCAGATGCTGTCTCCACTATCCTCTGCGGAGGGTTGCCTTTTCTCGGCTTCAGGCTCACGGATTTTGTAACAACGGCCCCGATTTTATTTAAGTCGGTAAGGTTTGAAATCTCGTTTCCATATCCCACGGTTCCGGATGCCAGCATGACGGGATTTTTCAGCCTCATGCTCCCGATCTGAATTGAAAGGTCTATGTCTTCTGTGCTTAAAAGGTTCTTTTCAATCATATTACAACCTTTCTTACGTCAAAGACCGGACCGTCCTTGCAGATGAGATAATAACCTTCCTTATCCAGCGCCTGAATTGGGCATCCCTGACAGATGCCGAACCCGCAGGCCATTGCACTCTCTGTTGAAACCTCGCAGTTATAGCCTTGTTTCATGCAGAAATCCCTGACCGCCCGGAGCATCGGGGTAGGCCCGCAGGCAAAAACCTTTATTTTTGCCCCATTAAAAATCTCTTTATTTGCCTCCAGGAGCTCGACAACATTTCCCTTAAAGCCCCTGGATCCGTCGTCAGTGGAGATGATAACGTTCTTCATTCCGTAAGTTATAACGTCGCCTGCTGAACGCCCGCCAACAAAACTGTAAATCTTTTTCCCCTCAGGTATCGCTTTTGTAAGAAAAGCAAAGGGCGCCGAGCCGAGCCCGCCAGCAACGAAAACGGCACTTTCATAATCGTCTTCAATCTTAAATCCGTTTCCTAAGGGGCCCAGAATATCGAGTGTTTCCCCCACTTTTTTATGGGAAAGTATCTTTGTGCCTTCTCCGGGTGTGTTGAACATAAAAGAAAGGCTGTCCCCATCAACATCACATATGCTGAAAGGCCTTCTAAGAAGGGGAAAATTGGAATCTGAAACTTTAATATTGCAGAACTGGCCTGCCTGTGCTTCGCGTGCAATCTCCGGGCAATGAACATTTAAGAGAAAAATTGAATTCCCCAGTTCAATCAGCTGCAAAACTTCTGCATTAGCAATAATCAAATATATCTCTCGTTTTCTTTCTTTGTAAATCTTAACTTTGGGCTTTAAGTTCCTTTTTCATGAACTTTTCTTCCAGTGCGCTTATTTTATCAAGCCTCTTCTGATGCCTGCCTCCGGCAAAAGGTGTTGTCATGAAGACTTCCAGAATCGATTTTATAGTCTCTTCGCCGAGAGCCTTTGCTCCAAGAACAAGTACATTTGCATTATTATGCTCCCTTGCGCTTCTGGCTGAAAATTCATTGTAGCAGGTAGCGGCCCTTATGCCAGGGACTTTGTTTGCCGTTATTGCCGAGGGAATTCCCGTAGCATCCACAATAATCCCGAAATCCACCTTTTTCTCAAGCACCTGAAGTGCAACTCCAAGGGCAAAATCGGGATAATCGCATGAAGTCTCATCGTGTGTCCCCACGTCAATTACGCCGTAGGACTTATCTGTCAAAATCTTTGAGAGCACCCCTTTTATATAAAAACCGGTATGGTCACTTCCAATAGCAGCTTTGTTAAGCTTTACCCGGGGAGCGCCTGCTGTTTGGTCGGCTTCAATTGCCTCTGTTTGCTCACGCCTGACTACTGTAATTCCAAGGGATTTTACTTTGTCTAAAGCCAGAGGAGTTATAATGTCATTTGGAGCCACAGGCAGAACTTTAATGCCCTGCCTGAAGAGCTTTATGATGTCACTTTCCAGAATGAGTTTTTTCATACTTTTTCAGGATTTTGCCAAAGGATTAATAATTTGAGTACAATTATAAGTGCTCTGTCAGCTTCTTCATTTTCAGATAATCAACAACGTTCTTTACTTCCTGCGCCTTGTCACGCCTGCATATTAACAGTGCGTCATCTGTATTTATGACAATTAAGTTTTCTACACCAACAACAGCGGTAAACTTCTTGGGTGAATATACATAAGAGTCGCTCGTATTCTGGCAGTAGGTTTTCCCAACCAGGGCGTTTCCATCCTCATCTTTTTCAGTCAGCTGGTAAACTTCCTCCCAGCTTCCAACGTCGCTCCAGATGAACATGCCGCGCGTCAGAAAAACGTTTGAGGATTTTTCCATCACGCCGTAGTCAATCGAAATGCTCTTAAGCTGTCCGTAGACGTGGCTTAAAGTCTTCTCAAACTGAGGTGTATCGAGGCTTTTTTCAATTTCCTTCAGGCCTTCAAAAAGTTCAGGCATATGGGTTTCAATTTCACTTAATATGGTATCAATTCTCCATATGAACATACCACTGTTCCAAAGGAAATCGCCGCTTTCAATGAATCTAACTGCTGTGGCATAGTTAGGCTTTTCTGCGAAGGTCAAGACCTTGAATATATTGTCCTCAACCGGCTTTTCTTCAATCTGAATGTAGCCATAGCCTGTTTCAGGGCGAGTCGGGTTAATGCCAATAGTGACGAGCCCTTTTCTTTCATATGCAAACTTCGCCGCAGAGCTTAAAGTCCTCTGGAATTCATCTTTATCCCTGATTATATGGTCGGCCGGAAGAGTAAGAATAACAGCTTCCTTATTTTTTTTCCCGACAATAATTGAAGCCAGGCCGATTGCGGCTGCTGTATTCTTACCGAAAGGTTCATCAATAATGTTTTCAGCGGGTATATCTGAGAGCTGACTTTTAATTTCTGCTTTCTGAACTTTATTCGTGATTACAAATATATTCTTTTTATCAACTAATCCTTCCAGGCGCATTACAGTATCCTGGATCATAGAATTCTGACCAAAAATCTTCAGAAGCTGCTTCGGTTTCTTTTCCTTGCTTCTGGGCCAGAACCTGGCTCCGACCCCGCCAGCCATTATCACTGCATATAGTTCCATTCGATTTCCTTTAGTTTATATTCTGAATTTTTCTTCCAAAATCTTCAGCTTTATTTAAGAATTTTTTAATATCCACGTCCTTCCCCTTGATTACAGCCACAATTACTATGAGAGCAGCCCTCATCCCTTCGGCCACCTCCCTTACAGGCGGTATCGCCTCTTTTTTCAGGAGCTCGAGCGCCCTGACAAAGACATGATGCATATTGGCTATAATTTCAAAGCCTATTTTATCAGATAGATCCGCATTTTTCTGCATGATTTCACGGTATTTTTCTATCTCTCCTATGCCAGGAGCCTCACCGGGCATTTTCTTCAAGAACGTATCAAGTTCCTTGATCGGGCTTAATATACACGCCTCATAATCTTCAAAGAGGATGTTTTCTTCAGGCTCAGCCTTCTTCGCAGGCCCTGGAGCACTTTCAGGAGTGGGTTTCCTTACTTCGGCAGGCTTTTCAGGAGCTTTAGCCACTATGGCCGGGAGCTCTTTTTCCACCTCTTCTTCAATTACTCCATCTTCAAAAGCCGCCTCTGAATTTCTTTTGGAGAGGTCGACGCTTATAGCCTCATCCTCCATTCTGAGATCGTAGAGTATCTGTCTGAAGGCCTGGGGGGTTACCCTGTCAAGCAGATTGTTAAGGTCTTTTACAATGTAGTAGCTGTGCTCTTTAAATTTATCGGAGAGCTTAAGAAAATCAACCTTGCTTTTGGCTATAAAGTTATAGATCTCCCCCAGTCTTATGGCAAAGGTCGAAAGCTCCGTAACCTTCTTCATCTTCTGAATTTCTCTTTCAAGATCATTTGCCTGACAGATATTCTCTCTTATAAGAGCAACGACCTCAATTTTTTCTGTATTTAGTCTTAAATTATTGGCTGCACAAATAATACACTGGACAATATATTGTTGTATTAAGTCCATATTTACTCAGTGTATACTCTGGGAACCCTTTTACTGATATTACAGGTAATTTCATAAGGAATTGTGTTGAGTACCTTTGCCCAGTCGGCAGCAGTAATTTCAAGGCCTTTGGATTTCCCGAGCAAAATGACCTCGTCGTTTTCCTTAATGCCGCCGTTAAGGCCAATGTCGAACATTATGCGGTCCATGCATACCTGTCCCACCTGCGGGTATTTTTTCCCTTTAATAATTACCTCAGCCCTGTTTGAAAGCCCTCGCACGTAGCCGTCGGCATATCCGACTGAAGCCGTAGCAATTCTGGTTTTCGTTTTGGCTATAAACTTCCGTCCGTAGCTGATTGACTGACCGGGTTCAACTTCCTTAATATTTGTAATGCTTGTGACAAGCGACATTACGGGCTTAAGTTTTATGGATTCCGAAGTTTCACTTGACGGGTAATATCCATAGAGCGCAATGCCCGGTCTTACCATATCAAAATACGCCTCAGGCATATCGAGTATCGCTCCGCTATTGGCACAGTGTGCCAGGCCGTAGTTAACATTATTCTTTTTTAATTCATCAATAATGGCTTTGAACCTTTCCAACTGCAAAAGCGCATATGATTTATCGTATTCATCTGAAGTAGCAAAGTGGGTATAAATGCCGTCAATTGTGAACTGTTTATCCAGGCTTACTTTTTTTATGAATTCCGCGGCATCGTTATAGCTTACCCCGATGCGTCCCATACCGGTATCTATTTTTATATGAACCCTGATGTTCTTCTTTCCGGTTTTTCTTAAATAGCTTAAGTGTTCTTCTGTAAACACAGTAGGAAGTATTTTATTTTTGAGGTAGTCTTTAGCCTCCGGCTCAAGGACCGGGGCAAAGACAAGTACCGGCTCCTTAAAGCCAGCCTTTCTGAACTCAAGTGCCTCTTCAAGCATAGCTACGGCAAAGTAGTCAGGTTTTTTACTATCCAGTGAGAGGAGTGTTTTTACGCATTCAATCATTCCGTGGCCGTAGGCATCAGCCTTAACCACTGCGCATACTTTAACTTTTCTTACTTTTTTCTTTATGTTAAGAAAATTGAATTTAAGGTTTGAACGGTTTATTTTGGCAATAGTAGGTCGCATTTTTCGAATATTTTTATTAAAAATAATCGTAAAATATACTTTTAATTAGAGTGATAATCAATCCGATCATTTATTTATTTTAATATTATACGATCCTTAAATAGTCCCACTTTTACCGAGTTTTTCGCCATTTCCGTCCCGAATGGAAAGAGATGACTCAAAATCCCCTTTTTCAAATCAGAACTTTTGTCTTTTTTATCAGGTTAATAATATATAGGCAATTTATTTAAGAAATAAGATAAAGTGGCGAAATGATAGGATATAGATTCACAGACTTTACTCCCGATGACAGTCAGGGGAGTTCGTTTGAATCACTGCTTAACGTCTTTCTGCAGCTTCTGACGCTTACATCGGGAAACGTCTCAGAAGCTTTGAACCTCTTAAGCCAGCTCGATTCAAAGTACAACCTGACATCGGATGAATACGGAATCGGCGATTTTATACAGGAATTAAAGGACAAAGATTATCTTTCTGAAGACGAGTCAAACCCGGGAGTATATAACATAACGGCCAAAAGTGAACAGTCGATACGCCGGAAATCACTCGAGGAGGTCTTCGGCAAGCTCAAGCGTTCTGTAGCCGGAAACCACCGCACCCCACTTTCAGGACGCGGGGATGAGAAAACTTCCGACAGGCGCGACTATGAGTTCGGTGACGCCCTGGATCAGATAGACATGACCGATTCAATTAAAAACGCACAGATCAACCATGGAATCAGGGATTTTACACTGACCGAAGGGGACCTGGAAGTTGAGGAAAGAGAATATAAGACAATTACATCTACTGTTCTTATGATAGATATTTCCCATTCAATGATACTTTACGGGGAAGACAGAATAACACCGGCAAAGAAAGTTGCCATGGCTTTTGCCGAACTGATAACAACAAAATTCCCCAAGGATACACTCGACGTTATCGTTTTCGGTAACGACGCCTGGCCGATTGAAATTAAGGATCTCCCCTACCTTCAGGTAGGACCTTATCACACAAACACCTATGCCGGACTTGAACTTGCTATGGACATCTTAAGGCGCCGCAGAACGGGAAACAAACAGATATTTATGGTCACTGATGGAAAACCTACCTGCCTTAAGGAAGGCCTTAAATACTACAAGAACAGTTTCGGAATGGACAGGAAAATTCTAAACAAGACATTGGATCAGGCAGCCAAGTGCCGGAGGATGGGAATAACAATTACAACTTTTATGATAGCAAAAGACCCTTATCTGCAGAATTTTGTCAGGGATTTTACTAAAATTAATAATGGGAAGGCATTCTATAGCAGCCCGACCGGACTTGGTGAATACATATTTGAAGATTATATCCGAAACCGCCGCAAAACCCTTAAGTAATGCGGCACGAGTAAACTAATGGAGGACCCGAAAACTATGATGGTTAAAAATCATTCCGAAATCAGGACTTTAGGACAGTTAAAAAACACAGGTTATAAACCGCGCTCCATCAAGGATGAAATGCGTGAAAACCTGATTAAACAGCTGCAGAACAACGAGAACAGTTTTCATGGGATTGTCGGCTATGAACAAAGTGTTATTCCGGACATTGATAC
>JBLMYS010000295.1:0-23525 GCA_050258415.1 Acidobacteriota bacterium
ATATCGCTTGAGGAATTGAAAGAGTATCTGGATTGGAAAACGAGTGACACTTCGAAAGACAGTTTTTTTGATTCCCTCATAGATGCCGTCAGTCAGTTAATGGAAGATTACTGCAATACAAAGCTTAAGGAAGCAAGCGTAACAGAAATTCTTTCAGGCAACGGGACGCACCTTCTTATATTAAGTAACAGGCACATTACCCACCTGACTTCTTTGAAAGAAAGAGACGGGGCTGAATTTAAGGAATGTTTTCCGACGCCGGAAGAAATGAGTCAGGTAGTTCTTTACAGGGGCAAGTTTCTTTACAGGTGCAGCGGTTATTTTGAGGAAGGGGTTTTTAATTATGAAGTCTCATACGTCTGTGGATTTTCTGAAATTCCCGCGGATCTTAAGTTAGTAGCAGAGGAAATGTGTGCGCTTGCATATCAGAATTCGCTGCATGGAGAAGGTCGTCTGGGGCTACTGGCAAACCGTCCCGGGAACATAAGGATGTTTTTTCTGGAAGAACTTCCGAGGCACAGGGCGGTGCTGGTGAAGTATATGAATGTGAAGGTATAGGGTCCGAAGTCCGACATTAAGAATTGGGGCGGCGGGTGCCGCCCCGATCAACTACGGGAATTCTCTTAAATTAGAATTTAAGTGCTTTAATTATAATAAGTTATTTATTTTACTTAATATTTAGGTTTAACATGTATCCGGTAAGAAACTTCTGTATTGTGGAAGTAAAATTAGGGTATAATGAGTTTGCCACGTCGGTTGAGCTTTTGGATGGCGATGGATCAAAGCTGCCTGATCCGGCTACTGAGAGCTCGTATAACCTGGTATGGTTCAACTACAGCGATTATAAAAATCCAGCCGATGATCCGCACAGGGAGATTGTCAGGGTGATGTCATTAACGGGGAATTTCCTGAGTGTGCAGCGGGGTCAGGAAGGAATTTTAGCCAGCACAAAAAACGCTCCCGCGAAGGTCTATAAAATGCTTCTTACACTGACGAGGGCTGCTTATGAGGAGATTATTAATGGGAAGCATGGTCTTATAACAGGAGATACATTCGGGGATGCACGCGGGACGGATGCCACTGATTTTCAGTTCTTAAGGAGTGAGAAATCGCAGGTGGCATCGGGGGCCTCGAGTTTCATTGCCTCGGGGATAAATAACAAAGCAAGCGGATACTGCTCGTTTGCCACAGGGAGTGGCAACACGGCATCCGGGCAATACGCACTTTCTGAAGGGCGTCTTAGCTCCTCAACAGGAACGGCATCTCATGCGGAAGGGTATCAAAACATATCAGGAGGGGTAGCCGCCCATGCAGAAGGACAGAGTTGCCAGGCATCAGGCAATTCGGCGCATGCCGAGGGGTATCATACTTCAGCCCTCGGCGCTAATAGCCATTCTGAAGGCAACGGTGCAGTCTCCAGGCTTAAAGGCGAGCATGCCAGGGCGTCGGGTTACATTAGCGAGTATGGGGACGCGCAATATTCATCGGTCACGCTGTCGGGGGTTACACTGGACGGGAATCCTTCTGAAATTTTCCTCTCCCCTCCTTCAGAAAGAATAGTACTTGAAGACGATACAGCCGCGGGATTTTGGGCCAGAATTACGGCCCATAGCAGTACAAGTTCAGCTGAGGCGGCATTCATTGAAATTAAAGGTTTTGTAAGCCGCCTTTCGGGGGCTGCCTCGGTGCAGCTTTCACCGTGCATAAAAACGGTAATCTGGAAGTCATCTGCGTTATGGGACGCCAATTTTGAAGCTGATACGATAAACGGGGCTTTGAGGCTCAGAGTGACAGGCGAGGCCGGAAAGACAGTCAGATGGCTGGCCGTGGTGGGGATGGGAAAGCTTAGGTAACGTTCGACGGTAAAACAGAAAAGGAATTTTTGGGGAAAGAATGTTTGGAATTTATACATATGGAGGTATTCCCTTCTGCATGGATAATGGCGGAGAGGTTGCAGACTTTAACTTCCGTCATCTGATATTGAGAGCCTTGAGGCAGAACCTGGAGGCAATAACCGCTGCAAATGGCTTCAGGGCAGAAGTTAAAGGTGTTATTTTCGGAGATTCTGAGCGTCAGATCCGGAATGGTGAAATTCTTATTTACAGCATTCGTGACGCCGGATTGGACTATCATAGTGAGCCGGCGGATCAAACCAGGCCATCCCCCCGCCCGCCTTCAAGGGTACGGAATATTTATATAAAATTCCGGCTTCTGGTAAAAACTGAGTCCTGCGGTGAAATTACCGATGAAATGATAGAATTAAGGGAAAATTACACCGACAGCCTCATAAAAGGACTTTACGGGAGGTTTGCCGCTGCAAGGCAGCTTAAAACGCTGTTAATGGATGGCATTTCAGCCGGTTCGGGACTTGTGGCATTCGATATTTCACAGTTTAAGGAGTACGAATTTTCGGGTAATCTGGAGCTCGAGGCGGAAGTTGTGTGCACGTATAAGGAAAAGTTCGAATAACAGGTCCGAGGTTCAAAGAGGGAAATATTTTTTTGCTGGTTAAAACCGGAATAACTTTGGAGAGGAAATGATAAAAAGTATTTATGAGCCGGGAAGGAGGAAGCTGACGGCTTTCTTCACTAGTATTGGAATCTATTTTTTACTGATGTCATTGGTTATCCTTACTCACAGGCTTGATAATCTTTCTTTGGAATCTTTTGCTGTTTCGCTTGCGGCAGGAATAATGGCTATCAGTTACGGTTATTATGCCAGCAATGCGTACGTATCCGGTAAGGCAGGTCTGAGGTCCGAAGTCCGGGGTCATGAGAAGCAGGAGTTTTGATAAATGAAAGATCTATTGGAAAAATACGGAATTAGGGATTTTACGGAGGGGGAATTATTCAGGAAGTGCATCCCACCTGCAGTATTATATGAGAACATCCTCCCTACCCTATGTATACTTCAAAAAATCCGGGATACAATAGGTGTCCCGATATTTATACATTCGGCATACAGGGATCCGGTTTATAATTACCGCGTACATGGAGCCATACACAGTCTGCATTTAAAATTTAATGCTCTGGATTTCTCTCCTCTCCGTTTTGATTCCGCACAGGTCAGAAATCTTTTTTATGATATTGTCTCGGGGAAATTCAATCTTGAAATGCAATGGAAAGGGAACCTAATTAGTGTTAATGAAAAACTCATGGGGATAGGGCTTTATCCGGCATTTATTCACCTGGATACAAGAGGGGTTTTTGGGAGGAAGGGGGTAACGTTCAACGGTCCGAAGTCTGAGGTTCAGGGTCATGAAGGAGGAATGGGATGCAGAAAGTAATGGGGCTGCTAAGCATAATTTTAATGGTTGGGATTGTTTATTTGGGGTGGAGGGAATATAGCGGTGAACGGAGGTATGAGAATAATTTTAAGTATACTTCCCTTTTGATTGATTCTCTGAGGAGTAAAGTGGATAATCTGAAAGCCGGAAGAAAAGTGATCAGATCCTTAAGTAAAGAAATTATACAAAGGGAAAAGGAGCGGAAGTATGAAGCTGTTAATCTTAGCAGTATTGACAGTCTTGCCAATATTGCAAACAAGCTACTCGCAGGTAAAGGTAATTGACAGTAATACGGTTCAGATGAACAAAGAGAGTCTCAGGCGTATGGTGATAATGCTGATTGAGCGCGAGAGTCTTTTTGAGACAGTAAAAGCAAAAGACCTGGAGATAATGAATCTGGAAAGCCAGATTGAGCTACAGGAAAAAGAAAGAAATATTCTGAAGGAATCGCTTCAAATGGCATCTGAATTTAAGAAGCCCGCGCGGTGGGATAATTTTATGACCGGAGTTGCCGCCGGCACACTTTTAGTCATTCTCTTGCAGGCAGCTAACCGCTGAAGTGAGTCACTTTAGTAAAAAAGGGCTGTCTTGTGACAGCCCTTTTTTAGAATTAAGATGTGCTTTTAGAAATTACTTTGAAAGCATCATTTTCTTTATTATGACTATGTTATTTCCGCTTAACCTGTAGATATACATGCCTGAGGTAAGGCCTGAGGCATCGAACATAACCGAATGATAGCCCACCGGGAGCTCACTATTAAGAAGCGTTGCAACTTCCTGGCCCAGAGTATTAAATACCTTTAGAGTATACTGCCCTGCCGCGGGGACCGCGAACTCGATTGTAGTTGAAGGGTTAAACGGGTTCGGGTAGTTCTGCATAAGGCTGAACTCTGTAGGTGTTCCGCTTCTGTATGCAACGCCGGTTGTAGGTTTAAGTACAAGCGCAATCGGGCTGCCGATTGATTTAGTTGTATCTGTAACCTCGAAGCAGCTGCTCTGCCCGTTTGTAATGAAATCTGAAGAGACACCTTCACCGCTTCCCTTCTGAGCAGAGGGGCCGACTATGTAGCCATCGGGAACGATAACCTTCAGGTAGTAGCTGTCAAGCAGTATGTCATTGAAAGAGAAGAGTCCTGTGGCATCTGTTTTTGAAGACTGGACGAGTGCATTATTGGAACAGTTGTAGAGTTCAACTGTAACTCCCTGGATGCCTGCTTCACCATTGTCTTTCAGGCCATTGTTGTTGTTATCAATCCAGACATAGTTGCAAGTAGATGTTGTGGCAAGATACATGCCGCAATCGATTGACATATTCACCTCATCGGGCAGCACGTCATAGAATTTTGTCATACCGCCGCAAGTCTTGGGGCACACATCAGAATCGAAGTTATCGTTACCTCCCTGATCGAGTGTAGTGAAGGAATAGCCTTTCGGCAGGTAGAACTTCAATGCATAGCTTGTATTAGAAACTACGTTCTTAAAGATGTACCTCCCGTCATTATCTGTTTTGGCCGTGGCTACAGGTGAGCCAACGCCGCACATATAAAGTTCGACTGTAACGTTGCAGAGGCCTTTTTCACCCAGATCCTGAATGCCGTTTTTATTAGTGTCTATCCATACTAGGTCGCCGAGAGTAGCAGGAGGAGTGGGATAAAGGCCTGCATCAACCGTCAGGTTAGTTTCGCCAGGGTTGAGTTTTATGCACGCCGTATGCCGGGTAGAGGGATTAATATCGGAATCCTTCCAGTCATCTGTCTGGTCGGGTTTAGTAATTGTAAAATTGCATGGGGCCACTAATTCCACATAGTAGTATCCGGGCATTATATTATTAAAGTAGTATCTGCCGTCCTTATCAGTTGTTCTGGAGGCAATTTCAGGGCCATACTGGCACGGGTCATTGGGGTTTTGGTGGCTGCCGGTGCATCTATGGAGTTTTAGGACAACGCCTTCCTTTCCAGTTTCGCCGGGGTCGAGTATTCCGTTTCTGTTGTTATCGTTCCAGACGAGGTCGCCCAGAGTAGCCAGCAGGCACTGGCCCTTAAACATTCCGGCATCAACAGTCGTTTCGACTTCTCCGGAAGAGAGTTCAATGCCGTCAGTAACACCATTTGTCATACCAGCGTCTGAATCCAGTGCATTATTGGAGCCCTGGTGCAGGTATGTAAAAGCGAATTCATTAGGGAGTACGAACTGCAGGTAATAGTTACCCGGCAGGAGTCCTACGAACTGATAGAATCCGTTTGCATCCGTTCTGGTGGAAGCAAGAACAGTACTCTGTCCGCATCTAAAGAGATTAACGGTAACATTAGCGAGTCCTGGTTCGTTGGAGTTCTGGATACCATTAATATTCAGGTCGTTCCAGACGTAGTCGCCGATACGGGCCGGCAGGCAGTCATTTCCGTACATTCCGGCATCGACAGACATATTATAGTCGCCACTTCCAAGGTTTATGTCGGTTGTTTTTCCTGTTACGGGGTCGGCATCGGAATCGAAGTTATCACCGTCGCGGTCCATTTTAGTGAACTTAAATCCTTCGGGCAGAATAAACTTAACATAATAGCGTCCGGGAGTAAGGTTTTCAAAAAGGTATTTTCCTTTTGAATCGGTAATATCGGTTTGGATCAGGGTATTACTGCCTGAGGCATAGAGTTCGACCATAACGTTCGGGAGTCCGGGTTCATTCAAGCCATCGTCCTGTATTCCGTCCTCGTCTTTATCTCTCCAGACCAAGTCGCCAAGGCTGGCCTTTTTAATTTCCTTAAGGACCATACCGGCATCAATATTTTTGTTTTGCATATATCCGTCAGCCAGAGTAATTGCTTTGGCCCAGCCGTCGTAGTCGGCATCTGAGTTATTCCAGTCGTTAAGGCTACCGGTCATAATTGTAAACTTATAGCCGTCGAAAGCACAGAATTTGACGCAATAGGTGCCTGATTTAAGGCCAGTAAAGATATAGTAACCGTGGTCGTCAGTGGTTGTATAGCCCTGCAATACATGTGAGGAGTGATCCCACTGGCAGGTATAGAGTTCAACTCTCACGCCTTTAATGCCCGGCTCGCCCTGGTCCTGGAGTCCATTTCCGTTAGAGTCAAACCATACCAAGTCACCTATGCAGCCTGTAGGAGGAGGTGTTTTAGGTTTCATACCTGCGTCGATGTTTCTATTGGTCATATGGTTGTCGTAGAGATCAACCGGTTTTGTTGAGCCGTCAGGTTCGGCATCGGAGTTATTAGCATCATTAAGGCTACCGACCATTACAGTAAACTGGTAGTCGTCTACTGTATAGAATTTAAGGCAATAGGTGCCTGCCTGAAGGCCTATAAAGCTATAGTATCCGTTATTGTCTGTAAAAGTATAGCCTTTATAGGAATGCTGGGAATGGTTCAATTCGCATAAAAAGAGTTCCACTTTAGCGTTTTTAATTCCGGGTTCGCCCGGGTCCTGGAGTCCGTTTCCGTTTGTATCAAACCAGACAAAGTCGCCGATGCAGCCAGTAGCGGGGGGTGATTTTTTCTTCAGTCCTGCATCAATATATTTATTGCTCATATAGCCATCGGCGAGGACAAAGAATGTAGTCCAGCCGTCCATACCGGCGTCTGAGTTACCGGGGTCGCTGATCTGGCCGGATTTTAAGGTAAATTCGTACTGGGATTTCATTGCCTCAGGGATCATAAATTTCACGCAGTATGTACCAGCGCTCAGTCCCTCAAAGCTGTAATTCCCGTTGTAGCCGGTAGTAGTCCATTTTTTGAGTGGTTTGTTATATTCTGATTCATAAGAGTGAAGTTCGACCAATATGCCTTCCATGCCGGCATTATGTTCATTCTGGAAGCCGTCGCCATTATTATCAGTCCATACGAGTCCGCCGACGCAGCCAGTTTGAGGGGGTGGATTCAGTCTGAGTCCGGCGTCGATGCACCTATTATTCATAAAGCCATCGGCGAGAGTGATGGATTTAGTAGATCCGTCGGCTTCAGCATCGGAGTTATCGGCGTCGTTAAGATTGCCGGTCATAACAGTAAACTGGTAGTTATTATTAATGTGGAATTTCAGGCAGTATGTACCGGGGTTAAGGCCGGTAAAGTTATAGAATCCGTTTTCGTCGGTGGAGGTACTTCCGATTGGTAAATGGGATGTATGGTTCCACTGGCATGAAAAAAGTTCGACAGTAACGCCCTGAATTCCGGGTTCACCGGGCTCCTGAAGGCCGTCGCCATCTTTATCCAGCCAGACAAAATTGCCGATAGAGCCGGTTTGATGGTATGTCAGGTTTTTAAGTCCCGCATCAATAAAGCGCAGGGGCATATTTTCCAAGTTAAAAGTAAAGGCTTTAGTCCAGCCCTCCGGGCCCGCGTCGGAGTAATTTTGGTCAAAAATGCTGCCCTGGTACATAGTGGTAAATTCATATTTATTTTTCAAGTCATCAGGGATAACGAACCTGATGCAGTAGAGGCCATTTTCCATATGTTGGAACTTAAAATTTCCCTTACTGTCAGTTTCAGTAGATCTAAGGTAGTACTTTTGATTATCCGGGGCATAAGAATAGAGTTGGACGATTATGCGTTCGATTCCGGGGGTAGATTCATTCCGGAATCCGTTTTCATCGGAGTCGAACCACACAACGCCTCCGATGAAGTCCGTTGAGATGAGTCCGGCATCGATTGATTTTTCATTATTCTGGAAAGAATAGCATTCAGTTTTACCCGTTGCGGGGTCGGCGTCAGAATCTTTATCGTCGGTGCCCTGGCTGCAGGCGGTAAAAGTTTTAGTTTTGTCATTGAGTACAAATTCGATATAGTAGCTGGCATTGGGGTCCCAGTTGCTGCTGCATGTAAAGCTATAGCTCCCGTCATCATAGTTTGTGGTAGTAGATTCGAGTGTAGGCCCATTTGGGCACTGATGAAGGTTTACAGTTATTCCGCCAATTCCGCGTTCATGATCATTCAATCCATTCTGATTGGAGTCTTCGAAGACTTTTCCGCCAAGGGTTTTGCCATGGAGAGTTTCGACCTGAGCTCTTGCATAATCAGGAAGTAAAAGAAAAGACAGGAGTACAACCATTGCGCATAAGTATAATCGTTTCATATTTCATCCTCCAAATATTAAACCGGATATTGATTTTTGGAACTGTATTAATTGGCACTTATCAAATGCTGCCCCGACTGTACATACAGATCATTACACCAGTTCTTCATTATTCAATTCTAGGAGGAAAAGAACACATATAGCGGCAGATTGTCCCCTTTTTGGATAATCACTTGAAAAATTGCATTCAGGCTTTAGCCCTGCTCCTGAAGATGAATTGGTAATGGGAGTAAACTACAGATGCGATATTTCTCATGGCCCGTTAGTTGCGGAGAAATACATTATAAGTTCTCCTTATAGAATTATTTTGCTGAGTATTTCTGAAGGAAAAAGGATCTCCTGCCAGAAAGGCAGGGAAAAATGAATGGGCGTAGTTTTACAACTAAAATAAAGAACCCAAAACGGATTGCTTTGTCAAGTCATAATTACAATAACAATGAATATTTTTTATTCGAACATGCATTCATTAAGTGTCATAAAGGGGCTACAAAAAGCTGCCCCTTTATGGCAAGATATAGTTCGGGAATTACTTTGAAAGTATCATTTTCTTAGTCATCACAACGTTATTTCCGCATAGTCTGTAGATATACATGCCAGAGGTAAGTCCGGAGGCATCAAAGGTGACCATATGGTATCCAACAGTAAGCTCGCGTTGCAGTAAAGTTGCGACTTCCTGGCCGAGCATATTGAACACCTTAAGAGTATACTGCCCTGCCGCAGGAACCGCGAACTCGATTGTAGTTGAAGGGTTAAACGGGTTCGGGTAGTTCTGCTGCAGAGTGAACTCGGTTGGTGTTTCAACTCCCCTGGTAATGCCGGTAGTAGAGAGGACGAGAGCAATCGGTTTTCCGATTGAGGTTGTGCCACCGGTAACGTCGAAGCAGGTACTCTGTCCGTTAGTACCGAAATCAGCATTAACTCCCGGGGTGTTTCCTTCGGGTGAAGCTTTTCCGATCTTATAGCCATCGGGAACGATAATCCTGAGGTAATAGCTCTCAAGGAGTATATCTTTGAAAGTAAAGAGGCCAGTTGCATCGGTCTTAACACTCTGGACGAGAGTGTTATTAGAGCACTGGTAGAGTTCAACTGTAACTCCCTGGATGCCAGCTTCACCATTGTCTTTAAGTCCATTATTGTTATTATCTTTCCAGACGTAGTTGCAAGGGCTGGTAGTTGCAAGGTACATACCGGCATCTACTGACATGTTTGTCTCATCCGGAATTACGTCGTAGAATTTGGTCATGCCGTTATTCCTGGGGCAAGCGTCAGAGTCGAAGTTATCGTTACCTCCCTGATCAGTCAGTGTGAACGCATAGCCTTTCGGGAGATAGAACTTCACGGAGTAACTTGTATTGGGGGTCAGGTCCCTAAATAAATATTTACCATCGTTGTCTGTCTTAGTTGCTGCGACAGGTTTAGTGACACCGCACATATAGAGTTCGACCATAACATTGCAGAGGCCTTTTTCGCCCTTATCCTGAATGCCGTTTTTATTGGCGTCTATCCATACAAAGTCGCCTATTGCAGCAGGAGGAGTGGGATAGAGTCCTGCATCAACTGAGAGGTTAGTCTCGCCCGGGTTAAGTTTAATGCATGCGGTATGTTTCATTGAAGGAATAATATCCGAGTCCTTAAAGTCCTCTGCCTTGTCGGGTAAAGTAATTGTAAAGTTGCAGGGGACGACGATTTCGATGCAGTAATAGCCGGGCAAAATATTAGTAAACATGTATTTGCCGTTTTTATCTGTCTTTGTAGTTGCAACCACGTTACCGCAGGCGCACGGATCGTTGGGATTAGTATGGCTGCTTGTGCAGATGTGGAGTTTAAGTTCAACGCCGCCGATTCCAGTTTCGCCCACGTCCTGGATGCCGTTTCTGTTGCAGTCGTTCCAGACCAAGTCGCCGAGGTTAGTCAGGAGGCTCAGGTCGGTAACCATTCCGGCATCAATTGTAAAATTATTTTCACCATTAAGTGTAATTTTGTCAGTTTTACCTGTTTTAGTATCAGCGTCTGAATCCAGAGCGTCATTAGAGCCCTGGTCTTTGAGGGTAAACTTCATGCCTGCGGCCGGCATAAATTTCACGTAATAGCTGCCGGGTTCGACATTTTCAAAGTAGTATTTCCCCGCAGAGTTAGTGGTTGTCCACTTAAGGGGAGCATTACCATCCCACTTATAAAGTTCAACTCTTACGTTAGGGATACCGGGTTCATCCTTGTCCTGAATTCCGTTGGAATTGCAGTCCTTCCAGACAAAGTCGCCGATGCAGGTTTTTTCAACTGATTTTTTGATCAGACCGGCATCGATATCGAGTCTGTTTGAAGAAGCAGAAAGAGTAACAGTTCCTGTAAATCCGTCCAAAGGGTTCACGTCGGAATCCAAATTGGTATTATTTCCGGCTCCCATTACAGTAAATGAACTGTAGCCATAGGGGCGAATGAATCTGAGGCGGTAAGTACCGGGGTCAAGGTTTGAGAACAGGTATCTTCCGTGGTAATCTGTAGTTCTCTGTGCGATTGAGGTATTATCATCATTACTTAAATAAAGTAAAACAGTCACGTTAGGGACACCGAATTCGTCATCGTCCTGGATTCCGTTTTTATTTTCGTCAAACCAGACGAAGTCGCCGATGCTCTTCTTTGCAGGCGGGATTTCTTCAGCGATCATGCCAGCATCAACATTTTCACGATTCTCCCCTGCCGCGAGGTTAAACGGGATTGTATATCCCTGAGCGTCAGCATCTGAGTTATTTCCATCGTCCAGGTTTGTGCCTTTTGTAGTAAAATGGTCATAGCCTGAAATGAGGAAAAACCTTATTCGATAAGTACCAGCAAGTAACTGGTCAAATTTATAATGTCCGCTTCCGTTTGTAGTAGTTGAGTCCAATTTGACATCGCCGTTTTCGGTATGGGAATAGAGCATTACTTTTACGTCCTTAATTCCAGGGTTTCCGCTTTCATCCTGGAGCCCATTTCCATTTTCATCATTCCAGACATAGTCGCCGATGCTTCCCTTAGCAGGCGGGATTTCCTCAGCGATCATGCCCGCGTCCACATTTTCGCGGTCCTCCCCTGCTGCGAGGTTAAACGGGGCAGTAAAGCCAAGAGTGGCAGGATCTATAGCTTCAGCATCGGAGTTATTTCCATCGTCCAGGTTTGTGCCTTTTGTAGTGAAATGGTCATAGCCTGAAGTGAGGAAAAACCTTACACGGTATGAACCGGCAGACAAATTGTCGAATTTGTATTTTCCACTTCCGTTTGTAGTAGTTGAATCCAGTTTTGAATCAGAATTATTGATACGTGAATAGAGTATTACCTTCACGCCCGGGATTCCGGAGTTGCCACTTTCATCCTGGAGTCCGTTTTTATTCTCGTCATTCCAGACGAGGTCGCCTATGCTTCCCTTTGCAGGCGGCTCGTTTAAATAGACACCGGCATCAATGTGTTCTTCGCTGGCGTCAGAATGATCAATTACAATAGAATCTGTTATTCCGGTGGCGGGGTTAACATCCGAATCCGATTCATCATTATTAGCCGCATCTTTGTCAGTAAATAAATAATCACCTTTTTTTACAAACTGTATGTAGTAGGTACCAAGGTTCAAATTGGTGAATGAATAGGTTCCTTTCTGCCCCCCGGCATTAGAAATTTTTGTAGTAGTTGAGTCAATAGTAATTTTATGGGAATCCAGGAGTCTGACAGTCCAGTCCTCTATTCCAGGTTCAGGTCCAGTGCCCCCCTGGGCTCCGTCCTTATCCGCATCAAGCCACAGTCTTCCATTAATCTGGCCGTTAGGGTTGCCACCCGATGTGGGTTTATACACGCCAGCATTAAACACCAGTCCCGAGGCAGTAAGCGTAGTGGCTGAGCATTCTGTTGTTTTATTAGAGGAGTCGGGAGCTGAATCAGTGCCTTTATCAACCAAATAATAACCCGCCGGCGGTTCAAACACAACCTTATAAGAAAAACCCGCAGGCAGACTGGCAATGGTATAGGTTCCATTTCCATTGGTATTACCCTGGCCGGCATATGTATTATTTTGGTCGCAGCGGTATGCTTTAACAACGACATCTTTTACCGGAGAATCTTCTCCCAGCTCTTTAATACCATTTTTATTATTACCTTCCCATACATTTCCGGTGATGCTGCCGAGCTGCGGAGGGGTTTGTTTTGGTTTCAGGGCTCCATCAATGTCATAGACCTGATGATTATTACTATTGCTAACATGAATAGCGTCTGTATATCCATCTTCAGAAGCAATATCAGAATAACCAACTTCAAGGTCGCCATTTTCATGGAGTAAGAATTCGTAGTCGTTTTGCTTATCAGCAGGGATAAAAAATTTCACATAGTAGTTGTTTGCGTCTTCAAGGTTATGAAAAGCATATCTTCCATCAGCATCTGTTGTTGTGGAATCGATTTTATTATAAGTCTGACCCTGTCTATGGTACAACTTGACAATTGCACCATTTTTAAGTAACAGGTCGCCATCCTGGCTGCCGGTACCGCCATTATATCTACGGTCGTCATTAGTATCGATAAAGAACATTCCGCTTATGGAACCAGTTTGGGCCCGGGTAAATCCGGGCAATGCAAGTAAGCACAGGAGCATAGCCATTGCGCATAGGTAACATCGTTTCATATCCCATCCTCCAATTATAGATAAATTATTTGTTATTGGAACTGTTGTTAATAGAACATCTATATTAAGTTGTCATGATCTTGCATGCCTGTCGGCTTTATATTTACCGGCATTTTTCAGTTCACGGAGGATAAAGTACACCTATAGCATTATCAGCACCGCTTTGAGATTTCATAGAGGATATACGAATCCCAGAGCAGGCATTTGCATTCTGCTGAATTAATTTTTACCTATTATGTCTTAAAGGGACCAGGAACCAAACTGTTCATCATAAGTTTCATCCGCATCTTCATCAATCGGTACAGTATTTAAACTTTTGCATGCCTTGTCATTCGTATCTAGTGTCTTGCTCCTGAAGATGAAGTATTGATGGAAGTGATCTTATGGATGCAATATTATTTCTCACGGCCCGGTAATTGCTGAGAAATACATATATAATCTCCTGTTTATTAAAACAGACCAATTTTTCCATAATGTTCTGAAGGATAAGAAAAGATCTCCTGCCCGGGAGGCAGGGAAAAAGAAATGACCAATTTTTTACAGCTACAATAAAGAAATCAAAACAGTTTTTATTGTCAATGCCAATCAAAAAGAATTTTTGATATTTTCTAAAAGTCCAGAAAATAAAAAAGGGCCGCCCTTCCAAGGGCAGCCCTATTAATTGCGGCACAAATAAGCGCTGCAAATTACTTCGAGAGCATCATCTTTTTAACCATCATCACATTGCTTCCACTCAGTCTGTAAATATACATACCTGAAGGGAGTTTGGAGGCATCGAATACTACCATATGGTAGCCCACAGGGAGATCCTGGTCGAGGAGTGTTGCAACTTCCTGTCCAAGGGTATTAAATACCTTTAGAGTATACTGCCCGGCAGTTGGAACCGCGAACTCGATTGTAGTTGAGGGGTTAAACGGGTTCGGGTAGTTCTGCCCCAAAGCGAACTCGGTTGGTGTTTCAGCGCCACTGGCCATACCTTTGCTCAGGCCATTAATCGGATACATTCCTGCATCGATGTTGTAATTGTTTGAAGAGGTGAGAGTAATTTTGCCTGTTTTTCCGGTAACGGGGTCGGCATCTGAATCGAGTACATCGCTACCGCCCTGGTCCATTTTAGTAAACACGTAGCAATTGGGCAGTATGAATTTCACGTAGTAGTCACCGGGTTCAAGATCGCAGAAGGTGTAAATACCGAGAGAATTTGTTTTGGTTGTTCTAAAGACATCAGTGCTGCCCCATTTGAAGAGCTGAACTGTAACGTCCGGTATTCCGGGTTCTCCCGGGTCCTGTATTCCATTATGGTTGCAGTCTCTCCAGACGAAGTTGCCGATGCAGGAGCGCATTGGGTTGCACAGCAATCCGGCATCAATATCCCTGTTATTTTCGTTCGGCTCAAGAGTAAAGGGATCCGTCCAGCCATCGGGATTAGCATCGGAATCCTTAGCATCGTTTTCCCCTGCGTCCTTAATTGTGAACTTGTCATTTCCGAGAGCGATAAAGTGTACTTTGTAGACACCCGGTGCCAGGTGATAGAAAGTATACATGCCGTAGCGGTCGGTGACAGTTTCCTTTATGAGCCACCAATCAGAATCCTCGTATTTATAGAGTTCTACGGCCATCCCGGGAATTCCCGTCTCATATATATTGAATATGCCATTGCCATTTTCATCGCACCATACGAAGTTACCGATGCTGCCCTGATATTCCTCATTGTCGCCGTCGCCGCCGTCGTTGTCTTTCGGAATCAAGCCGGCATCAATATGTTCCACACTGGCATTTGCTTTATCAATTACTATATCTCCTGTTCTTAAAGTACCTGGATCGGGATCGGAATCATTATTCCCATTGCCCGCGCCCTGCACAGTAAGACGGTATCCATCTGGCGGAATAAATTTCACATAATAGGTCCCAAGCTCAAGGTTCGTGAACTCATATCTGCCTCTTTGTCCCGGAACGCCTCCTATTGTATTCGTTGAAGTAACATAGCTGTTATCAGAGGCCTTATAGAGCTCCACTAAAACATCAGCATACCCGGGCTCATTACCGGTCTGAAGTCCATCCTGATTTGTGTCCAACCACACTCTTCCTCTGATTAGGGGGTTATCACTCTGCGCATGTGAAAGTTCGGGAAGTACAAGTAAACAAAGCATCATAACCGTAGCGAATAAGTAAAGCCGTTTCATAACTCATCCTCCAACTGTTTTAGATTTTTGTTATTGGAATTAATTGAGCATAAACCAAGCATGCCCAAGATTGAACATTTTCAGCTTATCCATCAGGTAAGTGTTTACAGGGAGGACAAAGGACAGTATAGGAATACTGAGACCGCTCCGGCAACTTCATACAGAAGATATGAATTCAAAGTTGCCATTTTGCCGTGTAAGAGAAATTGATTATTGCCTGCTTCGGTATAAATTAACCAGGGATCAAACCTTGCAATTGAAAGTATTATTTACCAGCTCACCGTTTTTTTCAGGATACTAAAACAGCAGGGCAATTCGTCATAAATCCCCCTATTTATCAGCTGATTATTTTTTAAAGACCCACTGAAAAGCAAATTTGATCTCCTGCATAAAAGGCAGGGAAATTGAAAAGACTTATTTTACAGTTACTGTTAAACAAATCAAAACTGTTTTTATTGTCAATACCAATAAATATTTATTTCAAAGCAGTAAATATTTTTCCGGACCGGCGGAACTTCTGCAGAGGCAGAATTTTTCACGTGCTTTGGCAGGTGTAAATTGCTCTACATTGATTTACTTCGGGAATCTTTTATAATAATATCGGCGTGTATTTAAGTCTCTTTAGGTTATAACCTTTGAGGCTACAGGCAATAAAAATTCCGCATCTGTTTTTGTTTCAGCAGCATTAATTAGTTGCCGCACCGTTACTGAACAATTCTTAATAACCTCAGGGATAGAGGCATATTCAATTAACTTTACGAACAGTTAAAGGAGTTTTTTATGAAGCATCTATACAGGTTTTTAATTTTCTGTTCATTTTTTCTCCTTACGGCCTTTACTTCTTATGGTAGCGACTTTCCTATTTCGGGCAATACTAACCTGGATGAGAGTTGCGCAATTGCATATAATTCCACAGATCATGAGTACCTGGTTGTATGGAGTGAAAGGATTCCGATGGGTAACATGTACCTTTTTGGAGCCATAATGGGGCAGCGCTTAAGTGAAGAGGGACTTCTTTTAGGGAAGCCGTTTGCCATATTCCCTATAGGTATGAGTCCTGCGGTAGTGTATAACCAAAAGGCAAACGAATTTTTAATTGTAGTAAACAACCAGGGGCTCCAGGGGCAGAGGGTAAGCAGTCAGGGAGTTTTAACCGGAAGTTCAGCCTTACTGATGAGCGATGCAATAATACCACGAATCCTTTATAATTCCATTTCCAATAGTTACCTGCTTTTAGGAGCAGATATTAAGGAGACTTCGGCGGGTTCAGGCAGCTACAATATAACTTTTTATACCAGAAAGTTAGATGAAAACGGCCAGCCTACGGGAGACAGCCGCAAGGAAGTGGATAATTTGCCTTATGGAAGTTATAATGTATGGGATTCCAGATTTTCCATTGCATACGCCCCGGTTACATCCACTGAAACCCCAACGGGGCGTTACCTTCTGGCCTTCCAGGCCATGGGGCGAATTTTCCTTACTATGCTTGACAGCGACGGCGCCCCGATTGACGCCGTAGCAGACGCTTCGCACCCGGGCACAAAGTACAGGTATATCCCCTTCAGCGAAGGGAATCATGTGGGCGGCATTTTCAACGTTGATGTTGCCTACGGAGAAACTTCGGGCTACAGCATGGATGGGCCAGCTTTCTTTATCGTATGGGGAGATAACAACAACTCGTGGCAAAGCCAGGAGTGGACCGGGATATGGGGCAGTTTTCTGGATCCATATAAGCTGGATTACCTGACCACGGATGTCGTAAAAAATATGGCCTTCCCCATCTCAGCAATTGCCGATCACTGGGCATATGACGCCTATGCCGCCACATGGAAACCGAAGGTGGCATACAATGCCGTTGCTAAAAAGTATATGGTTACATGGCGGGAAACCCCGGGCGTAAGCCCATACAACAACGCGAAGGTTAACCACATACGCGCGGATAAAGAGTTTCAAGCAATTACCATGGCACAAAATGATATAATATCTTCCGTAAACGGAAATGAAAACCCTTACAGCCCAGCCATCGCCGCAAGCACAATTAACCCGTACGGCCTGATTGCCTGGGAAGACCACAGGGATTCTGCATCAACAAACATTGATATTTATGGTAGCATTTACAAATTGAGTTCTCAGACTTCAGCTACCGGGGTTACAAATACAAATGATTCAGGTCCCGGCTCCCTGCGCCAGGCAATACTGAATGCAAACTCACGAAGTGGGGTTGATAAAATTTCATTCAATATTCCGGGAAGCGGAGAGCATACGATTAAGCTTCTTTCTTCCCTGCCTTCAATAACAGACCCGGTAATAATTGACGGTTATACTCAGCCCGGAAGTAAAATCAATACGAATCCTATGGAAGCAGGCAGTAACGCAGTAATTACTATTATCCTCGAAGGCAGCACTGTGGCCGGAGGAAATTCCGTTGGGCTTGAGATCAACACCGGCAACACAACTATAAGCGGGCTTAAAGTTGAGATGTTTACACGGTGCGGGATTCTGCTGAAAGGCGGCGGGACAAAGCTTACAGGGACATACGTTTTATTTAACCAGAAAGGCATTATTATTAATTCCTCAAATAATATAATAGGAGGAACAGCAGAAGCTGAACGAAACGTTATTTCAGGAAATTTTGAGGGCATGGATATTTCGGGAGACGGAAACATAATAAAGGGGAATTTCATAGGCACAATGCCAGATGGGACAACAAACCTTGGTAACGGGGGTATGGGAATACTCATCGGAGAAAATTCCAGAAATAATATAATCGGAGGAATGGAAAAAGGAGCAGGCAATAAGATATGGCTTAATGAGTTAGACGGAGTAGCTGTTACCGGTAACGCCATTGGAAACAGCATCAGGGGTAATTCAATTTTCAAAAATGTCAAAATGGGAATTAACCTTTCCCCCACGGGTGAAGATGCTAACAAAGTAACTCCGAATGACCCCGGGGATAGTGACACGGGTCCAAATAACGTTCAAAATTATCCTGTCATTAGCTCCGTTGATGCAGATGAAAACGGAATATACTTCAATGCCTCGCTTAACAGCTCTCCGAGCACCACTTATCAGATTGATATATACAGCAGTTCAGCTGAGGATCCGGGTGGTTATGGTGAAGGAGAATTCTTCATTGGCAATACAGAAGTTACCACTGACGCACAGGGCAATGTAGATTTCCTTACGTCTGTCGGGACAATTGTGCCGGCGGGATATTTCATTACGCTTACGGCAACTGATCCTTCAGGCAATACTTCTGAATTTTCAAATGCAGCGCAGATACTCAGTAACACTCCCATAGGGAAAAACATACTTGTTAATCTTGGCCAGGGGGTTTATATAAAGTTCGGCAATGTAACAAAAAAAGGAGATACAAAATTGAGTATTAAGGGCAACGGCCCCCCTGCCCCAAAAGGTTTCAGCGTGATACCGCTTAGCTCTCCAAAATTCTATACAATTTCTACAAGCGCGGAATTCTCGGGTAAAATTAAGCTCGACATACTGTACGACAACAAAAACATCTCTCAGCAGATGGAAAAGACACTTAAGCTGCAGGAGTATGAATACTCAAAGTGGAACGATGTAACAGACACTATTGATGCAGGCACAAGCCGGATTTCAGGTATGGTTCAGCATCTTTCAGATTTTGCAGTTATGCTTCCTATGGCTCCGGAATCAACAATTCATAAGACATTACTTGTAACTACAACACATGACACGGGTTATGGCTCATTAAGGCAGGCTCTAATTGAGGCTGAAAACAAAAAAGGTCCTGATACTATTAACTTTGCAATACCCAAAACCGATTATAATTTTAATCCGGCGCAGGGTGTGTGGACAATACACCCCAGGACAGAACTGCCGAATATTTATGACGCAGGACTGGTAATTAATGGATTCTCACAGGCAAAATTCATTAAAGAAGATACCAATCCCTTCGGGCCCGAGATTGTTGTAAGCGGAAAGGAGTTGGTGCAGGAAGGCAATAAAGAGGGACTGATAATTATGGGAGATTCAATTGAAGTTTACGGGCTTACCATTAACCGGTTCGGCGGCAGCGGCATTGTAATGCGGGGCAGCAACAGCGGAATAATTTCGGGCTGTTACATTGGGACAGACTATTCCGGCATGAGTGCCGAGGGCAACCAGCACGGTATTTCACTGTGGTACAAGACACTGAACTATTATATAGGTCCCATAGACAGCATTGAGGCACCCGGGAATGTGATTTCAGGGAATTTTCGGGATGGAATTTTTATTGCCGATTCATCAGTAAAAATTAAAATTAAAGGGAATTACATTGGGGTAAACCGTCTGGGGACCGATACGCTCGGAAACCACGCATATGGCCTGGATCTGGCGTACATCTGTTTCGATGAAGAGATATCGGACAATATAATTGCCGGAAATTCTTCTGCCATGTCGATCTCGGAATCATACAATATTCTTCTCAAAGGGAATTATATTGGAACCGATAAAAGCGCCAAGTCAAATCTTGGCAACCGGGATGAGGGGATTTATATACATGACAAATCGCATGATAATATGATAGAGAAGAATATAATTAAATTTAATGGATTTGGAATTTCCATCAGGGGAAAAGAATCTGTAAAGAACAGTATACTCGGGAATATCATTTCGCAAAATAAAGGTTCAGGCATTGTCAATTGGGAAGGCGGCAATAAAGAGCTCATTCCGCCGGTTCTCATTTCAAAATCACCTTCCGGGGTCAAAGGAACCACGGGTGCCGGATACACAGTAGAAGTATTTACGGACAGCGCCAATCAGGGAGGAATATTCTTAGGATCTGTTACTGCGGATAATTCCGGTAATTTCAGCCTTGTTACTCCCGATACTGTCAAGATTCTAAAATATCTGACAGCTACCTGTACAGACAAAGACGGCAATACATCAGTCTTCAGTGAGGCATTATCGGTAGCCGGAGTTGATGAATATGCCTCAAGAAACCCAATAACCTATGAGCTGAGGCAGAACTACCCGAACCCGTTTAACCCGGCAACAACAATCAGGTATGATCTACCGGAGGATACGTTTGTAGAGCTTACATTGTTTGATGTTACGGGAAGGCAGGTTTCGTCGTTAGTAAATGAATACATGCAGAAAGGATACCACAGATTAAATGTTCATTTAGACCGCCTTTCAAGTGGTACATATTTCTACAGGCTTAAGGCAGGAGGGTTTATTAAGACTCTTAAGATGACGCTTATAAAGTAATTGAGAGGATTAAAGAGAAAAAAAAGCCGGCTTAAAGTGCAGCCGGCTTAAAGTGCAGCCGGCTTTCTATTAAGCTTGTACCGATTTTGAGGGAGTAAAATAATTCCCTCCCGGAGGGGGCTTCAGACCCCAAGTTGGGGGAAACGGGATACTAAAGCCGCGGGAGGGATAAAGTCTGTCATACAATGTACGGGCAGGAAATGGTTCCTGCCCTCGCCTATCAGAACGCCTTGATATTATATGTAAAAGTTAGAAGAAGGTATCTTCCCAGGACATTTGTACGGGAATCTTCGTAGTATGAATCAGTAACCGTACGCTGCAGGCTATTGCTTTTATTAAGGACATCGTTTACAGTAAGGCGTATTTCACCCTGGTCCTTGCTGAATAATTTCTTACCAACGGCAAGGTTGAGCAGGTAAGAATTCTTATCATACCCTTCAGGCAGTCCCCCGTCGTAGCGGTGCTGGAAGTCGGTCTGGAACAGGAATCCATCCCAGAACATCCAGTAAAATTTCAGGCTGCTGTTCTGCGAGAAGTAATTATCGTTTGAGTTCTCTCTTAAGGTTGATTTAACAAGATTTATGCTGCTGCGGCTTGAGACAGTAAAATCGAGATAATCGCCGACATTGCTAGCAAGGACGAAGCCAGGTCCCAGGACAGTATTATTGGAATAGCTTTTAGTTCCGTTAATAATGCCGGGGGTACGGCTATAGCTTGCCATAAGAGAAATATTAAGATTCGACTTCAGGAAATAGACCGGGAGTCCGTATGTAGAGAACATGCGGAAGTTCATATAGCCGTCCATATTTTCAGGTCTTGAGAGCTGGGAGCCGCGTTTTAAGGCGACGCCATTAACTACAGTATCGCGATAAGCCATAAAGGAGCTATTGCCGATATAGTCCTTAGTTACTGTTCCTCCCATCATAAGGAAGAACGATGTGAGGTTCTTAAAATCGAGCTGGGAGTAGCGGACCGCGAGCATATGGCTATAATCCTGTTTCAGGTTCGGGTTACCAGTGGATAAGAAGAGCGGATTACTGTTATCGACGACATCCTGAAGTTGTTCGACGCTCGGGTCGTTATTATTAGCCCTGTAAAATACTCTCAGGTTTTTATCCCTGGAGATATTAAAACGGAGCATCATTGACGGCAGTACGGAGTAAAATGGCCTGTCGAGCGTAAGGTCGTGCGGGAAAGTCTGGTCGTTTTTGAGATGAGCTATATTATAGTTCACGTTAGCCATAAAAGACAAAGCCTCTTTCTGGTAGCGGAAGCCGGCGCCGAAAGCCTGGGTAGTATACTGTTTTTTATAGACGTTGCTAAGGGAAGTATCCTGCAGTGAATAGTCGCTAAGCAAGGAAGTATTCTTAAATGTCCTCTGGTCGCTTTCATCCTCAGAATAAGAAGTTCTGGAGCTGAACTGGAGCTGAGTATTTTCAAGGAAAGGTTCAGTATAGACGATATTAGCCGAACCCGAGCGTCCGTTTTTATCTGTATTAGAAATCTGGTCGAGTGTATCGGAGTCGACCATTTTATCATAATAGAGGTTTTCGGAGAAAAGGCTGTTATTGCCTTTAGTTTTCTTAAAATTACCGCTAAAGCCGAGGGATAAAGTTCTCCCCTGAGTTTCGAACCTATGGCGGAAAAGGAGGTCCGCAGAAGAATTAAGTGCCGAGCGGTCGGATGCCGAATTATTTGTCATTGAGCTTAAGTTCTGCAGTGCAGCAAGAGTTCTTCCAATTGTGCCCGAATTAGCGTCATTTTTCTGATAAGAGACTCTCGGGCGGAAAGTAATAGAGTTAAGGGAATCTATCTGGTAGTCCAGTTTCATATCGAAGCGGTGGTTAGTGTTTCCGCTGTTTGAAAGGCCGTTTTCGAAATAATTCTGGCCTGAAGCTCCTCCGATAAAATAATTTCGTCTGATATCAGACTGTGAATTATTGTCGGTAAAGTTAAGAAAATAGCTTCCGGAGAGTTCAAGTTTATCGGCCCACTTATCTGAGTAATTAAGACCGAAAGCCTTAGTTGTAGTAATGCCGTTCTGGTTATTTACCATAAAATTCTGTGCATTACCGCCGCCCCAGCCGCCGCCCATTGGGCCGCCGCCGCCACCGCCTCTTGGTCCACCGCCCATTCCATGGCCGCCGCCGCCGGAGCCCTGCATAACGCCCAGGAGGTCCTCGTTCGAGAAATTCTGCTGGTTAACGTTATTTACGAGTCCAAGTAAAGAAATTCTTCTTTCGTTATTAAAGAAGTTAATATTGCCGCCGGTCTGATATTTCTGTGCGTCGCCGTAGCCGCCCAGGAAGCGTCCGAAGGTTCCCTCTTTAACTCTCAAGCGGGTAATGACGTTAAGAGTTTTGGTGGTATTACCGTCGTCGAAGCCGGTAAACTGGGCCTGATCGCTCTGCTGGTCGAAGACCTGGATTTTATCTACCGCATCGGCGGGGATATTTTTGAGGACTGCGCTCGGGTCATCTCCAAAGAAGGGTTTCCCGTCGACGAGCACGCGTTTAACGTCTTCGCCCTGGGTCTGGACTTTCCCATCCTGTACGACCATACCGGGCATTTTAGTGACAAGGTCCTCAGCTGAGGCGTTCGGGTTAGTTTTGAAAGCTCCGGCATTAAACTCCGCGGTATCGCTTTTCTGGACGACGGGGGGCATTTTACCGATAATTTCAACCTCGCCGGTTTTAACGTTTTCGGGAGTAAGGAAAATTTTATTAAGGTCGACGGATTTACCGCGGACGAAGACCTTATCCTCATACTTAGAAAATCCGAGATAAGTAACATTTATAAGGTAGCGGCCTGCTTTAACCTTATCTATAAGAAACTTCCCGTTTTCATCTGAAAACGCGCCCTGAACCGTAGAATCGGGAAGGTGTACAAGCACAATTGTAGCGCCGCTCAGGGAATTTTTATCTATTGAGCTGGCGATCTGTCCTCTTACAGTAAAATTCTGAGCAAAAGAGCTGGAAACCAGGAACAGAACAAAAAACAGGACAAAATACTTTTTCATGGTACCCTAAATCATTAATAATCATTTATATCGTACATATTAGTCAACCTTTGTACAAAAAAGGTTTAAACGATTCAA
>JBLMYS010000296.1:0-23032 GCA_050258415.1 Acidobacteriota bacterium
GGTAACTTTCGATGGTACAAATCTTACAAGCGGTATGTATGTTTATGAACTGAAGACGAACAACTTCGTCCAGAACAGAAAAATGATGCTCGTGAAGTAACTAGACCTGATAAGAAGTTAATAGAAAAGCCTTAACAGTTAGAACATATCTGTTAAGGCTTTTTCTTTTTATTAAAGAGTAAGTTTTTATAACTTAAATCTTATTCTAAGCCAGTCGTATGCGGCATTAATTTCCTTGGTTTTCTTTTCAGCCAGTTCAATCAGTTCATCTCCCAGGCTTGCCACCTTGTCGGGATGATACTTTGCCATTTCATCAATGTATCTTTTCCTTATTTCAGACTTTGTTACCTTTCCCCTCAAACCAAGTATTGCGCCAAAATACCGCGTTTTTTCTTCATCCGTTGAATCAGAAAAGCTGAACTGGTATTCTTCTTTTTTTTCTCCTGAGGAATAACTTTCCTTGTTGGACGTTGTCTTTTCGTGCTTATCAGATTTTTCCTTCTTTTTGTCATTCCTGCTGTGCTTTTTCCACTTCTCCTTGCTTTGTCCCGTAACGCTGAAAATGGCGCGGTAAAGCTCGCTTTTTCCCGTCGTTTTATCCAGATAATCGAGTATCGTGAGATTGAGGTTGTTCCAGTCTGTCAGCCTTAACTTTTCAGCCGACTGCACCAGAAGCTTATCGGCAGCTACAGGTGCAAGATTAAGCCTTATTTTCTTCAGCCGGTAAATCTCAGCAACGGGAGTTGCAATCTTAAAAATATGTGTGATCCATTTGTCGTCTGCCGCGTGCAGTATAAGATTATAAAGTACGAGGTAATCTGTAATTACATTGCCCGCGGGCTGCTTTTCCAAAAGTGAATTGCACAGGCAGATGCATTGCAGGCGCCCGGAGGCTGAAAAAATAAATTCATTAAGCGTCTGGTCTATATCCAGGTTAAACCACTTGAGGAATACAGTATTTACGGCAGGAGTCCAGAAATGATTCTTGAACTCTATTGCCTGGCGTATATTGTGAGTAAGATAGCTGAATGAGAAATCCGAAAGCCCGCTTTGAACTGAAGCCAGTGCGCTCCAGATCTGAGAATAAACTTCATCATATATGTCAAATGCCTCATCATATCTGTCCATGCCGAACAGGAGATCAGCTGCATCTCTTAACTTTGAAATGTCACCCATTTAATAAAGTATTAATTTTGAAAAGCTGAATTTAGTAATACTTTAAGAAATAAAAAAGGTTATCTGTGAGATGAGCCATTTATCCAGCCTTTATCTTTTCCCAGAGCCTTGAGGCCTGCTTCCTCGATTTTTCGTAAATAGGATGTGTATCGAAAGGAAATTCTCCCGATTCCATGACAATCCGCCCGTTAATTATCACCGTTTCCACATTTTTTGAAGAAAGCCCGAATGCCAGATGCCCAGGAAGATTTTCTGAGACTACGGGGGTGGGGGAGTTGTAATCAAAAATAACGAGGTCCGCTGTAAAGCCTTCTTCAACCCTGCCGAAATTTTGCCCGAAGTACCTCTCAAGAATCATGTTGCCATTCTGCAGTGCCTGAATAAGACGCGTTAATATCAGTGGTGACCTGGCATCTGAACTTTTGAAGAAGCCCATCTTCAGCTCTTCCAGCATATCGGATCCTATTCCGTCAGTGCCTAGAGTGAGGTTATCAATAAGACTAAGTTTGTCTGAATAACCAACTGAATTATTCATGTTTGAGCGCGGGTTGTGCACAAGAAAAGAACTGTATTTATTCATGAGTTCTATTTCATTTTCTTTAAGGTGTACTCCGTGAGCCAGAATTGCCTTTTCATTAAGAAGCCCGAAAGATTCAAGGCGTTCAACTATATCCATCTCATGATAACGGTGCGAATACGAAGAGTCAAACTGGTCCTCGGCTGCATGTATGTGAATGCCTCTTTTTGTCTCACTGACTGCATGGGAAATGAGCTTTAACGAATCATCACTCAGCGTAAATAAAGCATGCGCCCCAATTGCGCCCTCAACCAGGCTGTCTTCTTTACTTTTGAGATTCCCGCAGTCAATGCTCTTTATCAGATCAACCGATTCCTCCACTCCTTCTAAAGCCCCGGGCTTTCCGTTCCTGTCCGTAACCTCATAGCACAAAATGCCCCGGAGACCCGCCTTTAGAAAACAGGTTTTCAGCGTGGAAAGAGAACCCCTTATAAATGACGGTGAGGCGTTGTGGTCAATTACTGCCGTGGTGCCGCACTTTATGGCTTCAAGAGCTCCTGTAATGGCGCTGTAATACAGAGATTCCTCATCCAGTGCAGTGTCGAGGCGCCACCAGAGGTTTTTCAGTATGCCTATAAAATCCTTCGAGGGTTTGATGCCTGCCATTATGCCTCTTGCCAGCATTGAATAAAAGTGATTATGCGAGCAAACAAGCCCCGGAGATACATATTTCCCACTGCAGTCAATTACTTTTATATCTTTGCTTTTCTGTTTATCTTTGCTTTCCTGCGGCGAATGATTTCCCTTTGATGCTATCTTATTACCCTTTATTACTACGTCCAGATTTTTCTCTACCTGCGGGGGATAGAGGTTTATTATGTTTGCGTTTTTTAGTACTATCATCTCTGATACCTCCCGTCAAATAGTTCTTTCATTGGACTTCGGGGTATAAGATACCTGTAATTTTTAATGACTGTCACTATGGCTTTAATGAACTGGTGGAAAGCTTCGTCCTGAAGGTTCTCTTCAAATGACGTAAAAATTACTTCACCAAATCTGTCCAGCATTATTATACCTGTTTCACACTCATATCTGGCGGCAGCGGAAGCTGCCGGGTTTAGAGGATCAATAAAGAAACCATTGTTTTTGCTTTCATTAAATGACTTTTCATCATAAAAGAGTGTAAGCTTGTCTTTATAAGGAGCGCCTTCATGCGGGCAGAAGGTTTCGCAGTTGCCGCAGCTGTTGCAAAGACTGTCAATGTGAAGTATCTGATATCTATCTATGAAGAGGTCGCAGTCTTCAGTTGATATTAAAACATTGGCACGATTGGGGCAGACCTCAACACAAATGCCGCAGAGCAGATTGCAGTTAAGACACCTGCCTGCCTTCTCCTGGTCAGAACCTGGACTACTGCTCAGTATATTTCCTTTGAGCTGGGTGATTCCGGATAAATCTTTTTTACTTCTGGGGGAGTCTTCTAAAGGGAGGATTCCTTCCTTTTTAATGATATATTCTGCGGTTTTCTTCCCGTCTGAAATAGCATTTATTACGCTTGAAGGTCCTCTTAGAGTATCCCCGCCCGTAAATACATTCTCAAGCATTGTCTCGTTTGAAGTAATGCTTACTCCGGGGCTATGGGCTCCATCTCCAATTAAATTATTTTTCTTTAGTATGTCATAATCTGTATGCTCTCCAATAGCCGAGATCACGCTCTCGGCTTCAATCTCCAAAAATGAACCCTCTACAGCCTTGATTCCCATGCGCCCGTCAGCTTCGGGCTGCGAGAGTTCCATTACCTGGCACCTGAGTATGTTATCCTTAAATTCAACCGGCATGAGGAGTTCTTTAACTTCTATCCCTTCACTTATGGCCGCCTCAAGTTCTTCTTTGTCGGCGGGCATGAATTCCATCGTCCTGCGGTAAACAATAAAAACATTTTCCACTCCTTCCGTCTTTCGCGCGGCTCTTGCAGAGTCCATAGCTGAATTGCCTCCGCCTGTTACGGCTACGGTTCTGCCTAGAGGAATGTTACTGCCGGAATTAAAGAACCTTAAAAACTCAATTGCATTATAAATTCTTCCGCCACCTCTTATGCCATGAAGGGCCGGGAGTGAGGCTCCGATGGCAACATATATATACTTAAAGCCCCCGCCTTTAAGACTTTGAATGGAGAAATTTTTATCCGCGTTGAAAACAAATTTTACACCATGGCTTTTTATAAACTCAACGTCCTGATCTATTGCATTTTGCGGAATCCTGAAGTTCGGGATTACGTGCCTTACCATCCCGCCGGCTTTTGCGCCTGTCTCAAAAACCGTCACCTCAAAACCTGCTTTACGAAGAAAATATGCCGCCGAAAGACCCGATGGCCCTGCGCCGATTACGGCTGCCTTAATGCCGTTCGGCTTTAATGTTAATTTTTCTCCGTTTTCTTTTAAGTACTCCGTGATTCCTTTTTCAGCGGCAGACTTCTTCAGCTCCCTGATCTGAACGGGCTCATCGTACTGGCGCCTCTCACAGTTTTGCATGCAGCTGTGGTCGCAGATATATCCGGTAATATTCGGAAGGGGATTTTTCTTTACAATGAGCTCAAAGGCTTTGCTGTAGCTGCCTTCTTTAATGAGCCTTATGTATTCCGGAACGTCCTGGTGCACAGGGCAGGCTTCAGCGCACGGGGAGAGGAAGCAGTCAAACATTTTTAACTTTGAGGTTACTTTTGCTGCCGTTACACTTTTTTTCGATTTGCTGTATTCCGGATTTACTAAGGAGTTCTCAGCAACCTCTTTTAATTTTTCCAGATCAATCGCCTCATTGAAAGGTGAATTAAGCAGACCGCTGTCTTCAATTATGTCCGCCATCTGCTTAAGACGCATATATCCGCCGGGCTTTAAGAGGTCTGTAGCCAGAGTTACAGGATAAATGCCCGTTTCCAGTATTGATAAAATATTCCTGGCGGTTGCTCCTCCCGAATAAGACATACTTAGCCTCCCCCCGAACTCACGGGCCAGAATATTTGCCAGACTCATTGTCAGGGGGAAAAGTGTCCTTCCCGACATGTACATCTGGCTTTCCAAAAACCTGTGCTTATTGTTATTTACAGGAAGCGTGTTGGAAAGCTTCACGCCGAAGGCCTTCCCGGTATCTCCTGAAAAGGCTTGTAAGTTCTTGATTAAGCCTACAGCCTCATTAAATCCAAGGTCATGCTCAAAAGAACCCTTATCCAGAGAAAACTTGCGCGAGGGGGAATTAAGAATTTCATCAACTTTCCCGTAACCCAATAAAGTGGGGTTCATCTTGACAAATGTATTAAGCTCCTTTTCTTTCAGGAGATATTTTGCTATCCTTTCTATCTCGCCGGGAGGGCATCCGTGCATTGTGGAAAGTGTAACCGAATCGGATAACTTTGAGGAGATGTTTTCAAACTGGTCTATTATTCTTTCGGCAAGTCTCCATGAGCCGTTATTTTTAATAGATTCACTAAAGACATGGAAGAGTCTGCCGTGAGTTAAGGATAGGACAGTGTTACGGTATTCATCAAAAAGATCACTTTGGGAGGCATCCTTTAAGCCTTCGATAAACCGGTCCATTTCTTCAGACATTATTCCCTCAAGGTCATACCCCACACTCATATTAAAAACAAATGTCTTTTGGGATATCTCTGAAAATCCGAATGCGGTATTGAGAAAATGAATTAAGAACCACCCCTTCAGGTATTCACTGTATGAATCCTTAAGTGATAATTCCTGCGACCACTCCACATTGTAGCCTTCGTCCTCGGCATCAATGCAGGGCTTCACAACTTTTATCTCGTCCAGTTTCTGAACTGTTTTTAGCTCAAAGAACCTTGCGCCGCAAAGAAAGGCTGAGGCAATGTTCTGCGACATCTGTGTATGAGGGCCTGCAGCAGGTCCAAGCGGGAGGTCAAGCCTCTGTTTGAAAATAACTGATGAAGAAATATTTTTCTTATAAAAGAATTTTTCTTCAGGAATTCCGAAAATGGACTTCTGGTAAACGTATTCACTCAAAATCCATTCAAGTTGATCCTTCAGGGCAATGGGCTTCATGCATTCGGACATATATACAGGCTCCTTAAAAATTTTAACTAAAGAGCATTTAATTTCTGAAATAAGCCGGCTGAAATCTTATGGCCAGAACGGAAAGTAATAGACAATATAAAAATATTTTATTAAATAATCCCGGCGTAAAATTTCTTCGCACGAAGAGTTGCTATTAAAGAAAAAACTTATATTTTTTAGGGTACACCTTAATTTGATATCAATGGCTTAATCATTTTAATATAAAAGAAATTTTTAAGAAAACTTCCTTTAGATAATGCCGGTCAGTATAAAACCACAAGGGATGATATATGGAACTTGCAAAAAGGATTTTCGAACGCGCCTTAAGATATCAGCAGTTTACTGCAGAGAACCTCTCAAAATTAGTAAGATGTAAATCTTTAAGCACAAAGGAAGAGTCTGTTGCCCTCGAACTTGAAAGAATGATGAGAGAGGCAGGCTTTGATGAAGTTAAAACCGACGGCCTCGGTAACGTTATTGGAAGAATAGGCACTGGCCCTAAAGTCATCGCCTTTGACGCCCATATCGATACGGTTGATACCGGTAGTCTGGACAACTGGCACTTTGACCCCTTCGGCGGCGAAATTAAAAACGGCTTCGTCCACGGCCGGGGCTCAGTCGACCAGAAAGGTGGCGCCGCAGCCTTTGTTACCGCTGGAAAAATAATTAAAGAACTCGGACTTTCAGAAGGTAAAACAATTTATTTTACCGGGTCGGTTATGGAGGAGGACTGCGACGGCCTGTGCTGGAAATACATAATTGAAGAAGACAAAATAAAACCTGACTTTGTCGTCGTTACTGAACCCACAAACCTCAATATCTACCGCGGACAAAGGGGAAGAATTGAAATTGAAATCACTTTCCATGGCCTCTCTTCTCACGGAAGCGCCCCCGAAAGGGGAATAAACGCAATCTATATGGGATCAAGAACCGCCCTTAAAATCGAATTCCTGAATAAATTCCTTACCGGCGACGGCTTCCTGGGGAAAGGTTCGCTTACCGTAACTGAGTTTGTCTCCTCCAGCCCTTCACTATGCGCTGTTGCGGACTATAGCAGGATACACATCGACAGAAGACTTACATGGGGTGAGGATCGTCAGGTGGCGCTCTGCGAAATACAGGAACTCATAACCGATATGAACGCTAAGGCCGGGGTGCTACAGTATAAAGAAAAGGCTTACACGGGCCTTGAATACGGAATGGAAAAATATTACCCGACGTGGAAACTTGAAGAGGATGACCCTTTGATTCAAAAGGGAAAGGAAACTTTCGAAGAACTTTTTAATAAAAAGGCCTCTATAAATAAATGGACCTTCTCTACAAACGGTGTTGTTATAAACGGAATCTACGGAATTCCTGTCCTCGGCTTCGGCCCCGGAAATGAGGCCATGGCCCACGCCCCTGATGAAAAGGTCCCCACTGAAGACCTCATGAAGGCATCTGCCTTTTATGCTTATCTAACGTCTAAAGTATAAGCCGTTCAAATATGTAAAAGTAATCCGGGAGTATTTATGGTTTCTAATCTTTTCAGAAAGCACTTCCTGAGTGACGATGACTGGACAAGGCAGGAACTTGATACTGCTTTTGAAACCGCATTCGACTTGAAGAAAATGTTCGCCCGCGGAGAGGCACACAGGTTCCTTCAGGATAAAACACTATTCAATATCTTCTTTGAGCAATCTACACGCACGCGTAACTCTATGGAAGCCGGTATGACTCAGTTGGGTGGCCACGCACACGACCTTACGGCAGACAAAATGCAGATATCCCACGGCGAGTCGGCAAAGGATACTGCAATAATTTTGTCCCGAATGGGCCACGGAATCGCCTGCCGCAACTGCTTCTATGGAACGGGAAAGAAATACCTCGACGTGATGGCTAAGTACGCAACTGTGCCCGTTATGTCGCTCCAGGATGACGTCTTTCATCCCTTCCAGGGACTGGCCGACCTGATGACAATATTCGAACACTTCGGACGTAATACCAAAGGACTAAAAGTTGCTGTCTCATGGGCCTACGCAGATACACACTCAAAACCACTTTCAGTGCCGCAGACCCAGGCACTCCTTTTCCCGAGATACGGAATCGATGTGACCGTGGCACACCCGGAGGAGTTCCCCTTAAGCCGGAATATTATGGAAAGGGCTTGCAAAAATGCTGAGGCCGGCGGCGGAAGTATCAGCTTTACAAACAATATGGACGAGGCTTTCGAGGGAGCCGATATCGTGATCCCAAAGAACTGGGGCGGCTTCGGACGCTACAGCGTCGAAGACTACCTCCTGAATGAGGATGAATGCAAAAGGGAAATGAAGGAAAACCTTTCGAAATACAAAAGCTGGATATGTGACGAAAGAAGAATCAGGCTTGCTTCCAAAGGCGTGAAGCTCATGCACGCGCTCCCGGCGGACCGCGGACACGAGGTGACAGACGAAATCCTGGATAACCCGGAGATTTCAATCATTTACGACGAGGCCGAAAACCGCCTCCATACCGCCAAGGCCATAATGGCCCTGACGATGTAAATAATAGTTTTCATCTTATATGAATCTAACCTGAGATCATATTATGAAAGACGACTTTTACTACATCTGCTCCCTCTGCGGCAGAACATATCCCATTTCCAGAGACATGATGCTCTGCCCCCAATGCCGCGAGGGTGAGCTTAAGGGTAAACCCCTAAAAGGCGTCCTTAAGGTTATGCTCCCTGAATATATGTGGAATTCAAAAAACCCGGGCGATAACTTCGACGTTTTTGACTACCTGCCCGTTGAAAGAGAGTTCTTCCCGGAATTCCCTGTGGGGAATACACCTCTTCTTAAAACCCATAACCTCGAAGAAAGGCTCGGCATAAATAATATCTTCCTCAAATTTGACGGCACTAACCCTACGGGTTCATATAAGGACAGAGCCTCATACCTCGTCTCGGCACTTGCAAAGAAGTGGGGTGAGGATAAAATAGTTGTCGCCTCAACCGGCAATGCGGCTTCCTCTATCTCAGGCATTGCGGCTCAGGCACATCAGAAGGTATTCGTCTTTATCCCTTCCGGTGCACCAAAGGCCAAACTCATTCAGTGCCTCCAGTATGGCGCCGCGCTTATTCCGGTCAACGGGTCTTACGACGATGCATTTGACCTGTCACTCGAATTTTCAGCCATGACGGGCTTCTTAAGCAGAAATACGGCCTATAATCCCATGACGCTCGAAGGAAAGAAAACTGCGGCTTTTGAAATCGTTAACCAGATGAAGGGCCGGCACCTCAGCCAGGTTTTCCTCCCGGTTGGCGACGGAGTCATACTAAGCGGCATAATTAAAGGGTTTATGGACCTTAAATTCCTGGGCCTCATTGAAGAAATCCCCCGCATAATTGGAGTCCAGGCAGAAAAAAGCTCATTTATTCATAAGGCATTCTGTGAAAATATATACGACCTGAACTATATTGCTGAAACCGCCGCGGATTCAATTTCTGTCAATGTGGCCCGGAATGCCTACACCGCCGTAAAAGACCTTAAGAACGTAAATGGCAAAGTGGTGCTTGTTAGCGACGGCGAAATTCTGGATGCACAGAAAATGATCTCTGAATCTTCCGGCATTTTCTCTGAACCTTCCTCGGCTGCCGCATTTGCGGGCCTTATTAAAATGAAAGATGATGTCTCTGAAGATGAAAATACTGTCATTCTTCTTACCGGACACGGCCTGAAGGACATTGAAGTTTCAGCAAAAAAGCTTAAATTTCCCGGGGTTTTTGAACCCGATTTGAATTACATAATTAAGAATCTTGAATTAGGGGAAAGTCTGTCAATAAAATGATTTCTGGAACTCAAAAGTTATCTGGGGTAATACTTGCAGCCGGGTTTTCTTCAAGAATGAATACCTGGAAAATGGAACTCAAAATAAAAGACCGCCCGCTCCTTTATTATACAATAAGACCGATGCTTGAAGTGTGCAGTGAGGTAATAATTGTCGGCGGATTCAGCATTGAAAAGCTCTCGGAACTGATCGGCTCAATCTCCGGCGCTATGGGATCTGAAAAGGAAAAAATCAGGCTCGTTAAAAATGAGGATTTTCAGAAGGGTATGTTCTCCTCGGTAAAAAGGGGGCTTGAAGAAACGGATCTGAACAGCGACGGCATTTTTATTATGCCCGGGGATATGCCTTTTGTCAGACTTGATACATATATAAAACTTTCGGATCTGCTCGCCTCCGGAAGCGACAAAGATATTATGTTCCCGGCTACTTTAATAAATATGGAAGCTGGAGGCGTCCGCTGGAAAAAAGGGCATCCTGTTCTCTTAAGAGGCAGGATAAAAGACCAGATCATAAGGAATGAAAATGATGCCGTTTTCAGGGATGTTCTCAGGCCCTTTAGCTTTGAGCTTTGCACTGTCGGGGACGAGGGGATCTGCTTCGATATTGATGAGGAAAAGGATCTTGAAAAAGCTCTTTCATATCTGGATGACAGCTATAAATATTCTTAATAATGCTATTCTTACTAATAAGGGGGTAGTACTATGATCAGCCTTGAAGTAAACGGGAAGGCCCGCAGGAATAATATTCAAAGATGCAGGGAAAGGAATATTATAATCCCTTCGTTTCACCAGATGAAAAATCCCGAGTCTGTTCCTGAAAAGATCAGGCAGTCTCTTAAACAAACCGCAATGAAGGATATAGACCCCCTTAACCTCTTTCGTATTACGTGGAAAAATGAACCCAAAGAAAAAGGGGGACTTTTCTCAGGCGTCAATTACCTGGAGTTCCCCGAAGAGCTTACAGGCGTTAAGGCAAGAATTATAGCTCTTCTGGGCAAGTGGTTCCCAATAGGTGCCCATAAGGTAGGCGCGGCCTTCGGATGCCTCGTGCCCCGGCTCGTAACGGGTAACTTCGACTCCACATGGCAGAAAGCCGTCTGGCCCTCTACTGGAAATTACTGCCGCGGTGGAGCTTTTAACTCGGCTTTGCTTGGCTGCCAGTCCATTGCAATCCTGCCCGAAGGAATGAGCATCGAACGCTTTAAATGGCTTAAAAACCTCTCCGGAGAGGTAATTGCTACCCCCGGCAGTGAAAGCAACGTTAAGGAGATTTTCGATAAATGCAGGGAGCTCAAAAAAGAAAGACCCGAGGCCGTAATATTCAACCAGTTCGATGAACCTGGCAACTACCTCTGGCATTATGATGTTACGGGCAGCGCAATTTCTGAACTTTTTGAGACCCTGAAGAAAAAAAACAACAGGCTCAATATTGCGGCTTTTGTTTCATCAACCGGATCTGCCGGAACAATTGCCGCAGGCGACTGCCTGAAGGACAGGTACCCTTCTTTGAAAATTGCCGCAACCGAGGCTCTCCAGTGCCCCACAATCCTTATGAACGGCTTCGGCAGCCACAGGATCGAGGGAATTGGCGATAAACACATCCCCTGGATTCATAACGTGCGCAATACGGACCTTGCCGTGGATATTGATGATAATGCCTGCATCAGCCTCTTCAGGCTCTTTAACGAGCCCCTGGGGCGTGAATTCCTGATTAAAGAAGGAATCCCTTCAGACCTGGTCATGAAACTTAAACTCTCAGGCATTTCAGGCATCGCTAACCTCCTCTCGGCTATAAAAATATCCAGATACTATGAACTTTCGGAAAACGATGTTATTTTTACTGTCCTGACGGATTCAGCAGACCTCTATAATTCCAGAATCCGTGAACTAAGAGCCTCCGAAGGGGAGTTTACTTTAAGAGAGGCTTCCAGGGCTTTCGACACGTACCTGACACCCTCAATGGACATTTCGTACGTTAAGGAGCTTAATTATTACGACAGAAAAAAAATCCATAACTTAAAGTATTTTACCTGGGTCGAACAGCAGGGCAAAAGCCCTGATGAGCTGAACCTTCAGTGGTACGACGCGGAATACTGGAACAGTATCAAAAGACAGGCTCATGAAATAGACCGCCTGATTGAAGACTTTAACAAAGAGGTTGCATGCATATGATAGAGGTTTTTGAAGAACTTCAGAAAAGAGAAAAGGAAAATAAGGCATCGGTTCTTATTACAATTACCGGTTCCAGGGGAAGCTCACCCGGTAAGCCCGGCTTTAAGATGCTCGTGGGAGAAGAGGGGAGACTTACGGGAACTATAGGAGGCGGGGGACCGGAGTTCTATGCAATTAAAAGAAGTAAAGAACTCCTGGCCGAAGGAAGTAACTTCGTAACTGAGACACTTATCCTGAGAGAATCCACCGCAGAAGGCGGCAGTACAAACCTGAGGGAAGACGGGAAAATTGAAATCCCCTCACTCTGCGGAGGCGAGGTTACGCTCTTCTATGAAGTCTTTAACCCTGCAAATTTGCTCTATATCTTCGGCGCCGGACACGTGGGGCAGGCTGTGGCCCGAATGGGTAAATTATTAAACTATAATGTAATTATGATCGATAACAGGGAGGATGTCTTAGGTGAGATTCCAATTAACTGTTATAATGAAAAGCATTACGCTGATTTTCCGAAACTGGCTTCTGAAGCAAAAGCTCCTTTTGACCTTAACACTCAAGGCTTTGCACTGATCGTTACACATAACCATTTAAATGACATGAACGTTCTTCATTACCTTTATAGGAATTATCCCGGTTTGAAGTATATCGGACTCATCGGCTCTGTCCGCAAGGTGAAGGAGGCTGTCTCTTTTGTAAACAGGGAACTCGGCGGTAATCCGGACTTCCGGAACCTCTATGCCCCGGTTGGGCTTGACCTTGGTGGCAATAGCCCAGATGAGATTGCACTGAGTGTTTTATCCGAAATTCAGGCCCTTAAACACGGCAAAGAGATGAAACACCTGAGGCTGGATTACAGTAAATTTTTGTAATTAATTGTTATAAAATTTCAGAAAATTTATATAATTTAACGGAACAAAATCTATTTACTAATCGTCTTAATTACTGATAAAAGGGAAAAATGAGGTATTCTGTAATCCCGAATTTTGTGCTGAAAGTAAATATTTAAGTGGACCTTAAATTATTTTTACTTATATAGACTTAGGAGCAGCTATTCTCACATTTTAGTTCTCCGGTTGCTTTTAATGAATTTCATTAGTCTCCTTAAGCCAATTTTCTGCAAAATCCGGAATCCACAGATCCTCTGCGTCTTACAAATCAAACAATTTAATTGGAGTTATTATGAGGATCCAGCGTTATTTACTCGTATTTGTCTCTGTTTTATGTCTTTCTCTTACTCTTAAAGCAGCTACTCAGGGAGAAGATGAAGTTAAACAGGCAGTAACAAGTTATGAAAAAGCTATCGATACCAAAAATGTTTCCAACCTCCAGCAGCTTCTGGCTTCCAACGCCACAATCACAACACTAAATAAGATCAACAACAACTTTTCCCAGTTCGCAGCAGCTGATTATATCAGTTCTGTAAAAGCCGGCAAAATCGGCGGATGGGAAAGAAACCTGACAATCAATTCAGTTGATGTAAACGACAACATGGCTATGGCTAAAGTTGAGCTTACAGACGCAAGATTGAAGCAGGTTGAATTTGTTACTCTTATGAAGGTTAACGGCAGCTGGAAGATCGTAAACACGGCTCTTACGGTTGAAAAGAAGTAAGTTTTAATTAGTTGTTGAAAATCCCGGCCCCAAAAGCCGGGATTTATTTTTCTCACTTTTTAATTTTTAATTTTTAATTTTTAATTGTCTAAGTACTTCCCGTATCCCTTCTTTACCGTTATTCCCGCAATGCTGCTGTAGATTATTTTGCCTCTTAAAATTGTAAGGACGACTTTTCCCTTAAAGGTCTCATCAAAAAACGGTGAGGTTTCTCCCTTTGAAAGAAGATCCTCTTTCCTGAATTTCCACTCCTCACTTTTGTCAATAAGCGTCAGATCTGCATCTGACCCCTTCAGTATGCACCCTTTCTTGGGGTAGAGGCCGTACCTTAAGGCCGCGTTTTTTGAGGTGACTTCAATAAACCTTTTAAGACTGATGCGCCCTTTCATAAAACCTTCGGAAAACAGGGAGGGGATAAGCGTCTGCGTGCCCGGTATGCCCCCATAATCCATTTGAAATGAACCCGAGCTTTTTTCCTTCATGCTTGCCGGGGCATGATCTGAAGAGGTAAACGAGCAGCTCCCGTCTTTCAGATACTGCCAGAGGCATTCCCTGTCAATCATATCCTTTACGCCCGGCATGGTCTTTAAGCTTGAGCCTTTAGTTTCATAGTCCTTGTAGGTAAACAGGAGATAGTGAGGGCATGTCTCATAGGTTACGTCCAGCTTATTTTTTATCTCGTTTATTATCCTGGCCGCAGCCTGCGAACCTACGTGCACAACGTGAAGACTTCCCTGAACGGCTCTTGCTATTTCTACGGCATGGGCAACGGCAAGGATTTCAGCCATGGCGGGCCTCGACTGGTAATACCTCATATAGTCATCAGGCCTGTCCTTTAATACGCCTTCCATCTCTTTAATCAGCTCAAAATCTTCCGCATGCAGAAGCACGGGAAGCGCCAGCTCCTTTGCCTTTTGCATTATCTTAAAGAACTGGTATTTTGTTACCCTGGGATATGTCTGCATCCCGGAGGTAAAATAGGCCTTAAAACCTCTTACACCGCGCTCTTTAAGCTCACACATCGACCTGCTGTAGCTCTCAAATTTGCCGGCATCCACACCGCCAAAGAACGCATAATCTGTGCACGACTCACTTTTTACGGCTTCCATCTTCAGGTCGAAATTGCGCCCGTTTGTAACCGGCGGAATGGACGTGCAGGGCATGTCGATTACGGTAGTTACGCCCCCTGCTGCAGCGGACATGCTGCCATGGTGGAAGTCTTCCCTTTCAGTAAATCCCGGCGTGTCAAAATGCACATGGGGGTCTATTCCACCAGGAACGGCAATCATCCCTTCGGCATCAATAACGGACCTCTCCGGTTCATTGTTGATCCTTCTGACGTCCTCGCTGGTAAGATCCTTTAGCCTGTAGATCTTTGCATCCCGCAATAATTGCGAGATGTTTTCTTCATAGCCCGTTATCTTATCTGAAAAAAGAATATCAACAACTCTTTCACTTTGCGTGATTTCGTCGTATATAAGACAGTTCTTTAATATCATAATTACTCCGGCTTTATATACTGACAGGCAAGTTAATTATTAAAAATTCAGTTTTCAAGTGCCTCAAGAACCCTTTCAGGCGTAAATGGCGCCTTGAAAAGCCTTCTGCCTGTGGCATTATAAAAAGCATTCGCAACCGATGGAAGCGCCCCGTTAATATTTATTTCAGAAATTGACTTTGCCCCAAAAGGCCCTGTCTCCTCATAGGAGTTTACAAGAAATACTTCAATGGAAGGAATGTCTTCGGCCGTCATTACGCCGTACTTCCCGAAAGTGTCGTTTAAGAGCCTTCCTTTTCCAGAAAAGTAATAGTCTTCAAAAAGCGCATAAGCAAGGCCGCTTACTATCGCTCCCTCAGCCTGCCCTTCGGCAAGCACCGGATTAATCGGTATTCCACAGTCCACCGCGGCAACATACTTAAGAACTTTGATCATTCCCGTTAATGTGTCAACCTCAATTTCCGCAAAATGCGCTGCAAAGGGGGGAGGCGACTTTGGCGACATATGCGAGGCCGTGGCCTGTATCTGGTACTGGTTCTTCCCGTAATAGCTATAGCGGCATATTTCTTCAAAAGTGGCTTTTAATAAACCGTCTTTTGAAATAACCGTGCTGTCTTTTATTTCAGCGTTTTCCTCTGCAATATTTAAGATCTCAGAGCCGGTCTTTAAGATCTGTCTGCGTATCTCTTCGGCACACTTTTTTACCGCCTGCCCTGAAAGATAAGTTGTTGAGGATGCATAGGCTCCTTTATCAAAAGGCGTAAAGTCCGTGTCGGATGAGGTAACAATAATCTTGCTTATAGGGGTATCCAGCACCTCGCATGCAATCTGGGAGAGAACAGTATCGGAGCCCGTTCCAAGATCCGTCGCGCCTATTAAAAGGTTAAAAGACCCGTCGTCATTCATCTTCATATAGGCTGAAGCCATATCTATTTCAGGTATTGCGGATCCCTGCATCATAACGCTCATCCCAATACCCCTTTTGAAACGTCCCTGGTTAAAATCTTTCGAGTAGAGTTTCCTTTTTTCATACCACCCAGATTCCCTTAGGCCAATGGAAATGCATTCATCCAGTGATGAAGAGCCTATAGTCATTGCAACGCCTTGTTTTCCTTCTCCAAGGGCCTGAAAGATAGGGGAGGTCTCGCCCGGCTTTATGGTCCACTTCCTGTAAAACTCAATTATATCAGTCTTTGTGTCCTCGCAGATCATATCAACTATCTGCCCCAGGCCGAAATACGCTTCCGTGGCTCCGTAGCCCCTGTAGGCCCCACCGCAGGGAAGATTTGTGTATACCCCTTTGCCTGTAAATTTTAAATGTTCAATTTTATTCAGTAATGGGAGAGTCTTGCTTCCGGCATTTGACAATACTGTAAGCGCATGTGACCCATAGCCGCCTGAGTTTTCAAGCGCATCAAGATGCAAAGCATTGATCCTGCCGTCTAGGTCATAGCCCGCCTTAAAAATTGTCCTGTACTGGTGGCGTGTGCGTGTGGATCGAAAAACTTCACGCCTTGAATATGTTATCTTTGCCGGGCGCTTAGTCTTAAGGGTAATTAAGGCCGCAATCGGTTCAAGCAGGACTTCCTGCTTACCCCCGAAGCCTCCTCCTATCCTGGGCTTTATTACCCTTATTTGTGAAACGGGGATCCCGCAGACCGAAGAAACGATTCTTCTTACATGAAAAGGCACCTGTGTGGTGGAGCGGATTACAAGACGCCCGCGCCTGTCCAGATAAGTTATTGCCGCATGAGGCTCAAGAGCGCAGTGTGAGGCGTAAGGAGTGTGGAACGTTGCCACGAGCTTTTTAGGCGAGGCTTCAAAGGCTGTCTCAAAATCGCCTGCCTCAGCTTCAACTTTTGCCGCCAGATTTTCAGAGGGATTAAAATATACAGGAATTTTTGCCTGTGAGCCGTCACCATCATGAATTACCACGCCTGAGCCTTCGGCATGTTCAAAGTCTATGAGAGCTTCCAGGACCCTGTATTTTACTTTTATTTTGCCCAGCGCTTTTTCTGCAATTTCTTTCGTCTCTGCTGCAACGGCGCATACATTGTCACCCGCAAATCGCATAACGTCGTTAAAAAGACGTGTGTCGTATGGCGATGGCTCGGGATATCCCTGTCCTGCCGTAGTATAGAGAGTCCCGGGTGTGTTCTTATATGAAAGTACTTCAACAACACCTTCCATTTTGCGTGCTTCACTGTCATCCAGATCCTCAATCTTTGCGTGGGCGTAGCCCGAATGCAAAATGGCAATATAAAGCATATCCTTGTACTTAAAGTCGTCGGTATATTTTTCTTCACCCGTAACAAGGGCCATTCCGTCAACTTTTTCTGCCGGCTGGTTTACATATCTGAACATATTGCCTCCGGAGTTTTACTTTCAACTGAAGAGCTGGCCGCTTTCTCAACGGCTTCCACAATTTTAACGTATCCCGTACAGCGGCATAAGTTTCCGTCAAGGCCGTGCTTTATGTCCTCTTTTGTAGGTTTGTTATCTGTCTCTTTCAGAATGCTGTATGAGGCTATTATCATTCCGGGGGAACAGAACCCGCACTGGTCGGCCCCTGCCTCAACAAAAGCCTTCTGTATCAGGTGGGGAAGATGAATTGTCCCGATCCCTTTTACGGTTTTGATCTTTTTATCCCTTACACTCATTGCCAGAACCTGACAGGAGTTGACCGGCTTGTCATCCAGTAAAACCAGGCAGGCGCCGCATTCTCCTTCATTGCAGCCGCATTTGACCTCTGTGTAGTCATTATTTCTTAAAACATTCAGAAGTGTCTCATTCGGCTTTAATTCAAGCTCACTTAGGCGGGAGTTTATGTTAAAGGAAATTTTCATTTTGAGCCTCCCTTTAATTCATTAAGAAGATCCATAAAGTAAATGCGTGCTGCATGATCCTTGTATTGTGCGCTGAACCTGTAGTCTTTCATAAAGCCGGGATTGATCTGCTTAACGATGCTTTCAACCGGCACCTCACGAAGCTCTTTTCCAATTAACATCTTTTCAGCCTTCAGAAACCTCTTAAACCTTCCTCTTACACCTGTTATTACAAGCCTGGCGTTTTCTATAATGCCCCTTTCCACGTTCAGGCTTGCGGCAACTGTAAACAGGGGGTATTCAAACTTTATAATTGAAAACCTCTTTACCCCCGAAACCAGATTTGCCTCCTCGTCAATTATCACGTGCTTTATCAGGTGGCGTGTCTTAATAATTCCAGAGGAGACGTATTCTTCTACTGTAAAGATCTCAGGCTTCTTCCTGAGTACTTCAACTCTTGCCTTAAGGGCAATCAGTGGCGCGTAAAGGCTCGACCAGATAGGGAAATCCTTCAGTGAGCCCCCGAGCGTAATCCTGTTCCTTAAGGGTGTTGAGGCTGCACTTGAAAGGGCCTCTCCAAGGAGGTTAAGCCTGCCTTCTTGCTTTGAATATTTTACTATCTCGGAGAATGTTACGGCTGAACCGATGTAGTATGAGTTGTCGATGAAGTTAATGTAATTAAGCCCCAGTCCTCCCACGTCAACAAGCAGCTTTACGGATGCGGGGCAGGTCTTAAGTATCCTTGTTCCTCCGGCGTGAAGGATCGCGCCCGGGCGCATAACCATCCGCGCCGCCTTTTCAGCCGAGCGGGGGAATTCCCATTGTAAATTTTCCGGCAGCATACTTTTCGCCTTTTTATGTTTGTGAATAATTTCTAATTCAGCTTTCCTAAGAGCCTCATCGAAGCCTCATTGCCTTTTTTCATTAAATACTCTTCGTCCTCTCCAATAAGCCATCCGTTTTCAACAACAACTTTCCCGTTAACAATTGTGTGTTTTGCCTCATGGCTGATGCCTGAGAAAATCAGCGCGGCCAGCGGATCCGAAAGGCTTCCTGTATACTCCAGTTTATTCAGGTCAAAGACTGCCATGTCGGCAAGATACCCCTCTTTAATCCTGCCTGTATTCGGGAAGTTGAGCATCCTGGCACCGTTTATGGTTGCCATCCTGAAGACATCCAGGCATGTAAGTGCATCGGCACCATACTTTACTCTTTGCAAAAGCATTGCATTTCTGAGCTCGCCAAGCATGTCTGAAGTGTCGTTTGAGGCCGAGCCGTCAACGGCAAGCCCCACATTTATCCCGAGCCTTAGCATGTCTCTAATTCTTGCCACCCCCGAGCCCAGCCTCATATTTGAAGACGGGCAGTGCGCAATTGAAGTCTTTGTTTGGGCAAGCCTTTCTAATTCCTCATCATTAAAGTAAACCCCGTGCGCAAAGAAAACGTCATGGCCTAAGAAGCCCACCTCTTCCATAACCGCTAAGGGGTTTTTCCCGAACATTTCATTGCAGAAAACTTCCTCATCCATCGTTTCAGCCAGGTGCGTGTGAAGCCTTACATTGTGCTTTCTTGCAAGACTTGCCGTCTTCTTCATATTTTCTTTCGTAACTGAAAAAGGGGAGCAGGGGGCAAGAACTATTTTCCTCATCGAGTCTTCTGAAGCATCATGGTACTTTTCTATTACACGCTCACTGTCTTCTAAAATGGCCTCCTCACTTTGCACTACGCTATTAGGCGGAAGCCCGCCGGAATTCTTACCCAGGGACATGGAGCCGCGTGAGGGGGAGAACCGTATGCCTAGCTGGCAGGCGGCTTCAAACTGTATACCCATAAGATCCCCTGTAAAGCCTTCGGGATAAAGATAATGATGGTCTGTTGTAAGCGTGCATCCCGTCTTAAGAAGCTCTCCCATTGCCATCATTGAAGAAATATAAACCGCCTCTTCATCAATATTTTTCCACACCTCATAAAGATAGGTAAGCCAGTCGAAAAGTTTTGCGTTCTGCACTTCCTTCAGGTTGCGTGTAAGCGTCTGGAAAAAATGATGATGCGTGTTTACAAGCCCCGGAATTACAATCGATCCCTGGCAGTCAAGTACCTTCTCAGAAGTGAAGTCTGCCCCGATATTCTTACCGATCCTTTTTATCCGGTTACCCTCAATGAGAATGTCGGAGTTTGTTATTATCACGTCTTCGTCCGGCTGTGCTATATAAGCGCAGTTTTTTAGTAACAGCATTTTATACCTGCCTATTATTTGAAAATGTTTTCTTTACGCGGTTACCGGATGCTTTTCTTCCCTGTAGAGCGCCATGAGTACCCTTTCATGAGTAACGGGCGCTGTAAAGTCAAATTCTATATCCGGCCTGAATTCTTTCATGGCTTTAAGAAGTGCAAAATAAACCCCAATCCCGTACATGAACGGGGGCTCACCAATTGCCTTGGAGTTGAAGATGCCCCGGGAATTATTTGAATTCTCCAGAAACTCCACTTCCATCTCTTTGGGGGAAAAATATATGTCGGGCACTTTATAGCTGGAAAGCCCATTGCTTAAAAGCCTTCCTTTTTTATCATAAGCCACTTCTTCCATCGTCAGCCACCCGAGCCCCTGCAGTATTGCCCCTTCAGCCTGCCCATTGTCAATCAGTGGATTTAATGACCTGCCGGAATCGTGTACGGCTTTAACCGAGTCAACTTCATATGTCCCCCTTATGCAGTCAAGTGTAACTTCAGCTATCGCTGTTCCATAGACGTGATAATTAAAGGGACGACCCTGGTTAATATTTCTGTCAAAATAAATTCCGGCCGTTGCATAATGGGCATGCGAGGACAAATCGCACCTTTGCCTGAAGGCCTTCTGAACAAGTTCCTTCCAGCTTATTCCTGTCATTTCACCTCCAAGCAAAACCTCTTCATTTTCAATTGTAATCTCCGATATCTCCTCAGACTCCAGTTCAAGAGCTGCAGTTTTTATCAGGCGTTCCAGAAGCTCTTTACATGCCTTTTCCAGCGCCTTGCCGTTCATATCCGCAGCCGAGCTGGCGGCTGTGGGCGATGTGTTGGCTACACGCGTTGTGTTGGCTAATTCAACTTTTACTTTGTCTATATCAACAGAAAATATCTTTGAGGCAATCTGCCTCAGCTTCATGTTTACACCCTGTCCCATTTCAACTGCCCCGGTGCTTATTCCCAATGTGCCATCCTGGTATATGTGAACAAGAGCGCCCGCCTGGTTCATCGTTGTGTTCGTAAATGAGATCCCGAAACATATGGGCATCACGGCAAAGCCTTTTTTTATGAACTTATTCTCACGGTTAAATTTTCTTGTGTCCTCTTCAATCTGTTTTATACTGAAATTTCTTAGCGCTGCCTCCCAGCTTTTCTTTGCATTGCAGCATTCTGCCTTCTGGGCGTATGGGAATGGGTCTCCTTCCCTCAGTAGGTTATTTTCCTGCAATAGCCTTGCCTCCACTCCCATTTTTTCAGCGGCCTTATAAATTGCGCTTTCTATTACAAACATCCCCTGGGGTGCCCCGAAGCCGCGGAATGCCGTGTTTGGAGGAAGATTCGTCCTGAGACTGTATGCTGTTGCCTTTACGTTTGGAATATAATAGCTGTTTGTCGCGTGGAAGAGCGTCCTGTCCAGTATGGCAGGGGAGAGGTCTGCTGAAGCCCCGGCATTCTGATAAAATGTTACCTCATAGGCAAGTATCTTTCCTTCCTGATTTAGCCCTATCTTAAAATCAGAAAAGTAAGGATGCCTTTTACCCGTAATTCTTATATCATCCTCTCTTGAAAGGACAAGCTTTACCGTACGGTTTAACTTCAATGCTGCCAGGGCGGCCATTGCGGCAAAGGCATTTGCCTGATCCTCTTTTCCCCCGAAAGCGCCTCCCAGGTGAGGAGCCTCAACTTCAATTTTATTCATCGGAAGGCCTGTTACCCTGGAGACCGCCCTCTGCACCGCTGTTGGCGCCTGTGTTGAAGAGATAACCTTAAGCGACCCAAAATCAGTCATGTATGCAACTGAACCCTGCGTCTCAAGATAAAGATGTTCCTGTGCACCTGTCTCAGCCGTGCCTTCCACAATAACCGGACAGCTCTCCCATGCAAGTGAAGTATCCCCAATCGAAAACACCCTTGGCGGAATGATAAAATCTCCGCGCTTAAATGCTTCACGGGGGTCTGTAACAACGGGGGCCTCCCGGAATTCAGCTTTTATCTCCTTTGCGGCTTTCTTTGCCCCTTCAGGGCTTTCTGCAACTACAAGCGCAATGGGCTGCCCGGCATAGTGCACAAAATCCTCGGCAAGCAAAGTCTCATCCAAAATGACGCCCCCGATCTGGTTTTCACCCGGTATGTGCGCATAAGTTAAAATGGCCTTAACCCCGGGAGTGGAATATGCATCTATTAAATCCAGATTCAGTATCTCCCCGTGCCCAATGGGGGAGTAATATATTGCGGCATAAAGCGCATTCTTAGGTAGACTCAGGTCGTCAATAAATTTAGACTCGCCGCGCGCGTGATAAATATTGTCGCTGTTTTTCATATTACTTCAGATCCCTCCCTGTGCTGAAAAATATGTTACCTCACCGGACAAAATATTTCTTAAGTTAAGAGCATCTCGGGACTTTCAATTAGTTCAGGAGAAAATTTCTGGAAATGGGCAAATATGAGCTGCCTCAAAAGGAGTCTTTTATACTCCCTGGAACCTCTTATATCGCTTATGGGACTAATTTCACCCTCGGCGGTTAAAGCTGCATGATGAATGTTTTCAAAAGTGACTTCTTTGCCTTTTAGGAATGAAACTGTTTCTTTAAGATATAAAGGAACCGGGGCAACCCCGCCGGCGGAAATGTTAATGTCCTTTATAAACCCGCCCTCTGCCTTCAGATAAATTGAGGAATTGACGCTTGCAATGTCGAGGTGAACCCGCCTGGAAACCTTTTCATAATTAAAAAAGTACCCGGCCTCAGGAACAGGAAATTTAATTTTTACAACCAGTTCATCTTCGGTTTTATTAAGCTTCTTGTACCCAAGGTAAAAATCCTTTAAGGCCACTTCGCGCACCTCTTTGTCCTTAATTACAAGAGTGCTGTCCATGGCAAGAAGTATATTAACCAGGTCTGCAGCAGGGGAGGCGTTTACTATGTTGCCGCCAAGTGTTGCACGGTTTCTTATCTGGTGGGAGCCGAAGAGTTTAAGGTAGCCTTTAATCTGCGGGAAAAAATTACTCAGGACAACAGAATTCATCAGATCCGTAACTGTCAGTCCGGCATCCAGAATTAAGGAATCGTTCTCAAGCCTTATGCTGTCTTCCATATCTTTGCTAAGGAAGTTTAACTTAAGACGTG
>JBLMYS010000297.1:0-4740 GCA_050258415.1 Acidobacteriota bacterium
CTAAGAAGCACGGTCTGTGAGAATATAAGACCGCGCGTAAGATTCAGATTTTTCAGCATGTTTTCAGGATAAACCAGAAGATTTTTGATCAGCTTTATAGATAAATGTAACATATAATCGAGTATAATACAACTGTCGGGCACTATAACTCTTTCAACGGAGGAATGTGATATGTCGCGTTCATGCCAGAGGGCAACGTTTTCCATGGCTGCCATTGAGTTACTCCTTAAGAGCCTGGAAAGCCCAGTAATCCTCTCGCACGTAATAGGATTGCGCTTGTGCGGCATTGCAGAAGAGCCCTTCTGTCCCTTGGAGAAGTATTCTTCTGCTTCGAGAACTTCAGTCCTCTGCAGGTGGCGGATCTCAACTGAGATCTTCTCAAGTGTGGTGCCTATAATTGCCAGTGTCGTAAGAAACTCGGCATGACGGTCACGCTGTATTACCTGTGTTGAAACAGGAGCAGGGCTAAGACCCATTTTATTGCATACATATTCTTCAACTTTGGGTGAAAGATGCTCGAAGGTTCCAACGGCGCCTGAGATCTGTCCGACACTTATTGTTTTAATTGCAGCCTCAAGCCTTGTAATGTTGCGCCTGGTCTCCTCATACCAGAGGGCAAACTTAAGCCCCATTGTTGTGGGCTCGGCATGAATGCCGTGGCTGCGCCCGACGCAGAGCGTGTTTTTATGCTCTAAAGCTCTTTCCTTCAGGACCACTTTAAGATCCAGGAGCTTTTTCATCAAAAGTTCTCCAGCGGTCTTCATCTGGTAGGAAAGCGATGTATCCAGAACGTCGGAACTGGTCATCCCGTAATGGATATGCCTAGATTCAGGCCCCACATATTCGGCAACATTTGTAAGAAAGGCAATTACGTCATGTTTTGTGGTCTCTTCAATTTCAAGAACTCTCTTAATATCGAAGTTGGCCTTTTCCTTAATTACCTCAACGTCTTTTTGCGGGATTTCTCCCATCGAAGCTCTTGCTTCACAGGCGAGGATTTCAATTTTGAGCCATGTCTGGTACTTAAATTCATCCTGCCAGATCTTACCCATTTCTGGGAGTGTATATCTTTCGATCATCTGCTCTTTCAAGCCTCATTTTTTTGTTTAATGTTTGTTTATCACGGATTATTGTAAGATTAATGGTCTGACCGGTACGGAACTCCTGGAAAACTCCCACCAGAGATCCGCGGTTAATGATCTTGTTGCCTTCAACATCCACTATAATGTCCCCCGGCTCAAGGCCCGCCTTTTCGGCAGGGGAGTTGCGTTTTACGTCAGTAATAATGGCTCCGCGCGTGCTCGGGAGCTTGTAATATTCTGCAACCCCTTCATCAATTGTCTGTGCATCAAGCCCGATCTTGAAATTTCTGTCCACCACGCCTTTTTCCTTCAGCTCGGCAATGATCCTCTTGGCTTTATTGATCGGTATTGCAAAGCCAAGGCCTATGTTGCCTGAAGAGCCGTCAGCTGTAAAGATCAGTGTATTCATTCCGATAAGCTCTCCAACTGAGTTGACAAGAGGCCCGCCGCTATTGCCCCGGTTGATTGCGGCATCTGTCTGACGCATGCCCAGGTAATACCTGTTGTTGTCAGGCTCCAGGTTCATCCCCTTGGCGCTTATAACTCCGACTGTAACTGTCGGCTGGTCGTTAATTTCGAAAAGTCCGAACGGGTTGCCAAGGGCGATAACCCATTCTCCTGTTAAAACATCATCCGAGTTGCCCATGGGAATGTAGGGAAGATTATTCCCGTCAATTTTCAGAAGGCATACGTCGCTTGCCGGATCGGTTCCTATCTTCTTTGCATTTACCTGCTTGCCGTTTGTCATTGTAACGGTAATTTTCACTCCGTTGCCTGCCACGTGGTCATTTGTCAGGATATAGCCGTCGGGAGATATAATTGTTCCTGAGCCGAGGCTTTTTACTTCCTGGTTATAGGACCGGTCACCAAAAAAATTCCTGAAGAACGGGTCGCTTGCCCAGGGATCCTGGTATTGGACCACTTCGGTGACATTAATGCCCACTACAGCCGGGCTTACGGCCTTTACAGTCTCGGTTATCAGGTTATTTCTTGACGAAGTGATCTGGTCATTTGCCGCCTGGCGCTGCCCGGTGGGCACCAGATGAGTACGCTCGCCACCATTCACATTAAAGTAGAGATCTTTGCCTCCCTTATCCGTAGAGAAGAGCCTGTAGGCAAAAACCGCGGAAATCATGATTAGTACAAAAAATCCGGTAAGAATAATTTTATTTCTGTTCATATGATTTTCCTGTTAAACTATTCAAAGATAATAAAAAAAGAGGTTTTTTTAAATTTAAAAGACTTCTGCATATGTAAACAGTTTTAATTTCCTGAAGTTCAGCCAAATCCCTCTTTTTTTGTGTTATTTATTAGACGCCTTTGAGCATCTATTGGTTTAAAAAAGAAAACCCCCATATCATTGCTGTTATGGGGATTGAAATGAGAGGATAAAAAATAACTTTAAAACTCTTTGTTTTCTTAAACTAAAACGTCTGTTGAACGTTCTTTTGTAAAGGATCTGCTGACACATAAACCCTCATCTATCGTGTCATGTATCGCCGGGATAGCCCATTTGATCAGATCGAATATTCTTTCAATATCTTCGTTGTAAAGGATGAAATTTTCAAAGACAAGCTGCTTTTTCTCAGCATCGACTTTCTCCACAGGAATGGGGAAGAGATCTATTATTTTGCTTCTTTTCTTCTCAACTCTGATGAGTGTGTTTACAAGAGAAGTCAGTTCAGCTAGATACGGGTGTGTGTTTTTATTCTGGAATTCTTCGTTGTACTTCTTTAATGCGCCTAATACCTTGTACTGGCCTAATTCAAAATCATCTGCATATAAAAACGTGTCGATTGTTAAGTATGTCATCTTTTTCATCCCTTCTTAAATAAACTCTATTATACAGTGTCCAATTACCGTTCCAGAATTATAACCAGACAAAATGTAGATTTTTATTTGAAAATCGAAGCCGGTCTGGCTAATATTAAACAGTTGCGCAATATTATTATCCATAACTGGCCAACATTGTACTCCCTTATGCTGCCATGCGCGACATCAGCTTCCTTTTTACTACAGGCAGTATCGTCTCCGTAAATGGAAAATCCAGGTCTGTCGTGCAGATGAAGGTGGAGGAGTTCGGCATGTCTGCAAACTGCTCAAAAAGATCCATTATAACTTCGTTCGGAGCCTGATTTACAAATATCTTGTCAACGCACTGCAGTACCCTTGTATTTAACCTCCTCTGCGACTTCTTACCGCTGGTCATCATCGATATGTCGTATCTGAGCACCTGAATTACTGACTTCTTGTTGTCGGGAATGAGAACGTAACCTTCCTCACGGCTTGCATCGGCAATGCCGATTTCTTCAATGTAAATGTTCTTTTTGACGAATTCGTACAGAATTTTCCCCTCGTCAATAGTCTCTTTGATCAGAGGTTTTGCCCATTCAATAAGATCAACTACCTGCTGAATATAGTCATCTGTTACCTCTATGGTCTCAACCATAAGGCGTTCGTCTTTTGACTTCTTCTTTGCAAAGTTTTCAATATAGATGTCATTCAGATTGTTTTCATCTATGTCTTTTAACTGCAGATTTAACTCTATCAGCTCTGAGAGGCCGGGGTAAAGCCTGTTATGGTTGAATTCACTGTTGTAATTTTTTAAACTGTCCAGAATTCTATACGAGCTCAGTTCAAAATCAGTTACATATAAAAACGTATCTAGTATTAACTTGTTCATTTCCAAAACCTCGGATCTAATTTCTTATTAATACACTAATTCCGTACCAAAAGATTTTTTGTCTCATTTAGTGATTTTTTACCTTTGAGCTCACTGAAGTGGCTGATTTTAGCAAAGTGGCCAAAGAATTACGCATTTAGAGATGAAAAAGAAAGAAAATAATTGAATTTTAATTATTTAATGCATATTCTAAGTTAACCGATCCGGGGAATTTAGCCCGTATCCAGTGGTGAATACGAAAATTACTGAAATATAAATCAGGGGTATTCAGTTTAATCCCCAAAGGAGGTATTATGGCTTTAAGTCAGCAGGAAATTAATAAAAAGCTCTTTGATGCGGTTACATGCATCCAGCAGACGCTGCATTCAATGAAGACAATGCTTTCACATCAACCAGAACGTGAGGTGCCCGAGTTTATTGAGCACTTGGCTTCTTTGGACAAAAACGTGGAAGAACTCAGGGCTTCTTTTTATTCAGGCGGGGTCAAGGATCCTGAAGATCATCAGGTAAATGAATAAGAGATTTTAGACTCTTGAAATAAAAGCCTTAAAAGCTCACGTTTTTAAGGCTTTTTTTCTGTCACACAATTAAAGGGGGATTTTATGGATGAATTTATGCTCTCGGCAATTGAGGAAGCCAAAACGGGTCTGGAGGAAGGGGGAATCCCGATTGGTTCAGTCCTGGTCCATAATGGCAAAATTATAGGACGCGGCCATAACAGAAGAATACAGAAACAAAGCCCGACTCTTCACGCAGAGATTGACTGCCTGGAGAATGCCGGGCGCCAAAAGGCCGAAGTCTACCGAGAGTCGGTCCTTTATACCACGCTTTCTCCATGCGCAATGTGCTCAGGGGCGGTCCTTCTTTACGGAATACCAAAAGTCATTATCGGTGAAAACAGGACTTTTATGGGGGAGGAAGAGCTTCTGGCCTCCAGGGGAGTCAAAGTTGAAGTCCTGGAACTAAAGGAATGCG
>JBLMYS010000298.1:0-15228 GCA_050258415.1 Acidobacteriota bacterium
TAAATTCCATTTTTTCATAAAGAGAAACGGCCAGATTGCCTGCGGCATCATAGGTATTTGTATACCTGTCAATTATTATCCAGCTGCCGTCAATTTCAGTCTCCCAGACATTTGTAAGCATCTTTCCCTTATCATTATAAGTGTAAGTGCCACGGGCACTAAATGAGACTGCCCCGTTTTCGTATCCCTTATAAATAAAATTCAGAATATGGCCAGTAGAGTTATAAGTGTAAGAATAACTTTCACTTGTTACCCATGAGCCGTCTGTCCACTTTTCGCTAACCGAAGAAGTCACGTTGCAATTAGCGTCATATTCCATCAGCTCCCTGGTAAGCTTAAACCAGTCGCCGCTTCTGTTTTCCTCGGTAAGGAGGGATATAAGATTGCCGCGGGAATCATAAGTATATGTTTCCTTTGTTTTGTTGTCGGCAATAACCTCAAGGGGTTTATAGGCGGTGCCATTTGTTTTATTAAGTCTTTTCTTAAGAAGTTCTCCAGGGAGCAATGGCAGTTTTCCCTGAACGGGGCTCTTAGTATTATTACTTAAAGGACTGAGAGCAGGGCTTGTCAGCTGAGCATTGAAATTTTGCGGATAGGAGCTTATAGAGGCAAACACGAATAAAACAAAGAAAAGTAGCAACTTTTTCATTTTTCCTCCAGGTTAACAACGTTAATAATTATCTGAAGAGTTTTATTTTTGATAATGTAAAATCAGACATAGATGTCAAAAAAGCAAATACTAATTGACAAAAGCGTGAGGCTATAGCAAAAGGGTCCTTTTCCCCCCTGTCCCACTCTTTTCATTTTATTTTCATTTATTCTTTATATCTTTATTTAATGAACTCTCATTTCCAAAGGGGAAATAAAATGAAAAAATCTTTTCTCATAATTGCAGCCGCAGCTTTTCTGATGCTCTTACTTCTGGCGGGAGGCCTTTCCGCCCAGAATTCCGGCAACAAACCAGCAAAGCATTCAGGTTATAAAGTTACCGGAGCCATAGATATAGGCGGCGACGAAAGATGGGACTACTGTATAGTCGACACCATAAATCAGCAGCTTTTCGTTACTCACGGCAACAGAGTCAATGTAGTTAGTCTGAAGACAAATTCACCTAAAGGTGAGATCACGGGCTTAAACGGCGTGCACGGCATAGCCCTGGTAAATGAATTTAATAAGGGTTACATCTCTAACGGCAGGAGTGACACAGTAACAGTTTTTAACCTGAAAACGCTTAAAGTAACCGGAAAAATCAATGTTACCGGGAGTAATCCCGATGCAATTGTTTATGATCCCTATTCAAAAAGGGTATTTACATTTAACGGCAGGTCCTCCAACTCTACAGCCATCGATGTTACCACAGACAAGATTGCAGGCACACTTGCGCTCGACGGAAAGCCCGAGTTTTCCGTTTCAAACCTCAAGGGCAGAATGTACGTGAATATTGAAGACAAGAGCATAATCGAGGAGTTCGACCCCAAAGCATTGAAAGTAACCAATAAGTTCTCAATTGCTCCCTGCCGGGAGCCCTCAGGACTTGCAATAGATCTTAAAAACAACAGGTTATTTACCGTAGGAAGCAATAAGAAAATGGCAGTGCTGGACGCCGGAACCGGGAAAGTGGTAGCCGCGCTCACAATTGGAGGCCGGGTTGACGGATGCGCTTATGATCCAGCCACACACTTTGTATTTGCCTCAAACGGAGAAGGAACACTTAGTGTAATACTACAGTATTCTCCGGACAGGTATGAAGTACTGGATAACATTCCTACGGCAAGGGGGCTGAGGACGCTTGCGGTAGACAATAATTCGCATAAAGTCTATCTCATAGGAATGATAGAGGGAAAAAATAATAAAAAAAGCTTTGGCGTCCTGATCGTCTCCAGATAAGGTAGTTTTACTATTTTTGGTATATTGAGAATTAAATTTAACTATTTCCGTGACTTTTATGGAAAAGGGTCAATTAATTTATGAGAATCCTTATCATTGAGGATGATGAAAAGATATCCTCTGCCCTTTTTAAGGGTTTCAGGCAGGAAGGTTTTGCCGTGGATCAGGCCTTCGACGGCCTTCAGGGTGAGGAACTTGCTAAAATAAACGATTATGACGCAATTATTCTGGATATAAGGCTGCCCGGGCAGGATGGCTTTCAAACGTGCATTAATTTAAGGCGTGAGGATGTACTGACTCCGGTACTGATGTTAACGGCGCTTGACGATGTTTCGGACAAGATTAAAGGCCTCGACAACGGGGCCGATGATTACCTGGCAAAACCTTTTCATTTCGGAGAACTCCTTGCAAGGCTCCGCTCACTTATTAGGAGAAACAGCAAGGTAAGAAGCACAGTTATTAACAGCTACGGCATCTCTCTGGACCAGAATACACACATGGCATTGCGCGAGGGTAAGGAAATTATACTTACCGCCAAGGAATTTTCACTCCTAGAACTCTTCATGCTGAACTCCGACAGGATACTCTCAAGAGAAATGATATCGGAACACCTCTGGGATATGAATTTCGACCCCAGGAGCAACATAATTGAATCTTATGTAAAATTCCTGAGGCAGAAAGTTGATAACGGATTCCCGAAACAGCTGATCCATACGGTAAGAGGGGCGGGATACATTTTCTCTGAGAGGCAGCAATGACGCTTTCAATTAAACAGAAAATTATATTTGCCTACACATTTGTCTTTGGCGCGGTACTCATCCTCTTTGCTTTTATTATATATCAGACCATCAGGCAGAATGAAACTGAAAGAATCGACAGCAGCATAAAAAGCTATGCTATTGTGCTTCATTCAGAAATAGAAGAACAATTTTCCGATGAGCATTCCATTGACTTAAAGGATATCAGATCTGTTAAGGCCGAAGGGCTCAGGGATGTCAGGCTTGCCCTGTACGACACGAAAGGGAATAAAATAATTTCCGATTCTCTTGCAGGTGACGGGGAAAAATGGAAGAATACCATTCATAACCGGGAGATTACGGAGACCGTTAAAGCCCCATCAGGTGAAAATTACCGTTCATACTGGAGCAGCGTAGAATCAGGAGGAAATGCAGTGTATACGCTCCAGATAATGGCTTCCATGAAAGATATGGATGAATACTTAAAAAGACTCCTTTTGATGATGTCTGCCATTATTCCTTTTGCTCTGGTAATCACGGGCTTTACTGCGTGGTTAATATCCAGGGCAGCATTCAGGCCTTTTGTGAGAATGTCGCAGACTGCGAGGGAAATATCCGTTGCGAACCTGGAAACGAGGCTGGAGCTGCCGCGTGCAAAAGATGAAATTTATTACCTTGGAAGCACTTTTAACGAAATGATAAGCCGCATCGATCATTCCTTAAAGAGCCACAGACAGTTTATTGCAGATGCCTCCCACGAGCTCAGAACTCCTTTAACCATACTGCAAAGCGAACTGGAACTGCTTGAAAAAGGACTTAAGGATGCGCAAAATAAAGAAAGCGTCAGGACCGCCCTTTTGGAAATCGATAGCCTTTCAAAGCTTACCTCCTCCCTGCTGACACTTGCGAAGCTGGATTCATCGCAGCTTACACTGACGACTGAACCCGTGAGACTCGACGAGCTTTTGATCGAATGCCTGCAGTTCATGAAAAAAGCTGCCGCCGAGAAGAATATTTCCATGGAGCTTAATATTTCGGAACCTGTTCAGATATGCGCCGATAGGAACAAGCTGAAAAGCGTTTTCATCAACCTGATAGACAATGGATTAAAATATTCATTTAATGATTCGGTTGTAAGGCTTGGCATGGAACAGGCGCCTGGCAAGGTGGATATAAAGTTTGCCAATTTTGGAATTGGAATCAGACCATCAGAACTCAAAAATATTTTCGAAAGGTTTTACCGCTCCAATGATGTACAGTCAAAAATCAAAGGCAACGGCCTGGGCCTGTCGATAGCCAAAGAATTCGTTGAACTGCACGGGGGTGCCATAACCGCCGAGAGCGGCGAAAACTCCACTACAATATTTACCGTGCGGCTGCCTTTGTAGCCAAAAGGTTATTTCCCGCTTTCATCTTATTTTCATTTTCATTTTTTATGTTTTGTTGTTCTAATTAACAAAACTACTTAATAAAAATTCAGGCGTAATATGAAGAACATCAATTTTAATTCGAAAGCAGCACTGATTACAGTGGTACTTACACTTGCCTTAACCTTTAGTTCAAACGCACAGACAAAGAAAAAGGATGTAACTAAAAATGTCCCGCAGGTTGTTCTGGATGCTTTTAAGAAAGCTTATCCCAATGCGGTGATAAAGGGCTCCGGCAAGGAAAATGAAGAGGGAAAAACATTTTATGAAATTGAAAGCGTTGACGGGAAGGTGAAAAGAGATCTTCTTTACCTGCCTGACGGCAAAGTTGCTGAAATAGAGGAAAAGATCTCAAACAATGATCTGCCAGCCGCAGTAAAGGAAACCGTCAAAAAAGAATTCCCCAAAGGAAAGATCACTTCAGCAGAAAAAGTTACAAAGGACGGAAAGGAAAACTTTGAACTCGTTGTAAAAGACGGCAAAAAATCCGCTGAAATCGTACTGGACAAGGAAGGCAAGATAGTCAAAAAAGAGGTTAAGCAAGGCGGTAAGGAAAAAGAAGAAGACGAAGAAAACGAAAACGAATAACCACCCTTATTTAAGCCCGGGGTTTCCTGAAATCCCGGGCTCTTTTATGCGTTTTAATTTGGTTTTTATCGGTTTCTAAATATTCCGTATATTGATTTTATATCAAAAAAGGCACTGGCATTAAGAATGAAAATTCCGGATAAATATTTTACTTTGACTTTCTTGCTATTGTTGTTCATGACGCTTTTGACAAACCGGGCCTCTGCTCAGAAGAACCTGCAGTATTATTTATCCGAAGCCATGCAGAACAGCCCTGCGGTTAAGGAAAACCTGAGCAGCATTCAATTAAGGCACCTGGACCGCATGCTGAATAATGCACAGTACAATATGCCTCAGGTATCGCTTTCAGCCAGCTATCTCTTTGCCCCCTACTTTAACAACAGCCGTCTTGTTACGACAACCCCTGAGTTAAATGCCATAGGATATGACCCCTCAATTACAAACGGGGGGCTTTATTCGGCGCAGATAAACGTGACAAAAAATATTTTCAACCACGGGCTTACCAATGCCTATAACGAACAGACAGGCATTCAGATTAGCCAGAACGAGCACGCAATTGCCCTGACAAGGCATACAATTCAAAGGGATATAACGGACCAGTACCTCTTGAGCTATCAGAGCCAGCAGCTTTATTACCTTTCACGGGAACTGAAAGATACATTGAGCGCAGAGTTAAGCATAACTCAGGCCCTGATGCTGAGAGGGCTTGCAAGGCAGACCGATTACCTTCTTCTGAAAGTGGAGCTTTCGAACCAGCAGATTGCTCTTGAACAGGCACTTAACACCTACAGAAATAACCTTTATGAATTAAATACACTGTGCGGAATTTCTGATACTTCAATGGTTAACCTTCAAATAGCCGCACTTACTCAGTCAAAGCCGGTCAGTGAATCGAATTTCCTCAGGCAGTATTCAATTGACAGCATGCTAATTGTTAGCCAGCAGAATGTGCTTGAGACAAAGTACCTGCCGCAGCTGAGCATTTTTGCAAATGCCGGACTCAACGCGGTTGAACTTACGGGCATTCAAAAGAGGTTCGGAATGAGCGCGGGCTTTAATTTTTCATATCCAATTTTCGACGGGGGGCAGAAGAATATTACACGCCAGCAGTCGGAAATCTCAGCCAGGATAGCGGGAGTGCAGAAGGACTACCAAAGAATTACTATACAAAATAAAATAATGGCAATCCTCTCACAGCTCGATTTTTACAGGCGCAATATGAACGCAATAGCACAGCAGATCAAAGATTACACAAATGTAATAAGGCTTTCGCGTTCGGAGCTGATGCAGGGGCAACTGACCATGGTTGAATTCATTACAATACTCAGGAATTTTCTGGACCTCAGGAAAAATGAAATACAGACATCGACAGCCTACGGGCAGGCCGTAAATCAATTTAATTACTGGAACTGGTAAAATGGTTTTCTTTTCCAAACATATCCCGATGCTGATTTTACTTTCAGCCGTCTCTTTAACCTCGTGCGCCAGGAAAGCTCAGGAAGAAGAGAAAGAGGCCGGATTCAAGGGGGCCAGCGTCAGCCTCATACACCCCGTAATTGAAAATATGACAGAGTACGTCAACCTGAACGCAACAACCTTATTCCAGAGCCAGGAAACAATCCGTGCGACATTTGCGGGATATGTGGTTAAAAGTTATAAAAGTCCGGGCGACCGTGTCTTAAAAGGAGACGTGCTCTTCCTGATGAGGACAAAGGAATCGAGTGCGGCTGACACGGTAAGCATTAACTACGGGCAGGGACAGTTCACGGGACTCGTGAAAATTTATTCACGCACAAGCGGCGTGCTTACCGAGCTTGACTTACAGGCCGGCAATTATGTTTCTGAGGGTGACAAGCTTGCCGTGGTAGTGGAACCGAAGTCGATGAAGATAATGCTAAGTGTCCCCTTCCAGTACGCTTCCATTATCGGGAACTCCGGCACTTATAGTTTTACTCTTCCCGGTGGAAGGACCCACATGGCAAGGGTAATAAAAAAGATTCCGGCAATAGACCCGGCAAACCAGACGCAGGCCTTTATTCTGGAGCCTGTGCCATTTGTTGAGATTCCCGCAAACCTGAACCTGACGGTTAAAATACCGGTCAGGCATACGGATAAAACCTTTGCGCTTCCAAAATCTGCAGTTGTCTCAAATGAGACACAAACCGAGTTCTGGGCAATGAAGGCCGTAAACGATACACTTGCAGTAAGATTTAACATAAAAAAAGGAATTGAAACGGACAGCATGGTGCAGGTACTTCAGCCTCAGTTAGATATCCGGGACCGCTTTATTTCAGACGGCGCATACGGCCTGCCAGACACGGCAAAAATTATCATAAAGAAATAAGAATGAAAGAGTTTTATACATCATACAAAGGCCCCATCGCGGCCATACTTTTATTCATACTTTTGGGAGGAGTGTTTTCTCTTATAAATATTCAGACCGGACTGTTTCCTGATATAACATTCCCGAAGATCAAGATAATTGCAGAGGCTGGACAAATGCCGGCAGATAAAATGATGGTGAGCGTAACGGTGCCTCTTGAAAACTCGATTAAGAAGGTACAGAACCTGAGGCTCCTCAGAAGCACAACCAGCCGCGGCAGCTGCGAGATTTCGGCGTTTCTCGACTGGAATTCGGATGTGGACCTGGGCAAGCAGAGGATTGAGTCGCAGATAAATGAAATAAAGCAGGATCTTCCGCCGGGAATCGGAATAACGGTTGAAAAGATGAATCCTTCCATTCTTCCCGTAATGGGATTTTCGCTTGAAGGGAGCGGGAAATCGCAGATTGAATTAAGGCAGATTGCAGAATACACCGTAAAGCCTTTTCTTTCAAGAATTGAAGGCGTTTCGGAGGTGGCAATAACAGGCGGCAAGACGAAGGAATATCAGATCATTTTAGATCCGGTAAGGATGAGCAACCTTGAAATTACGCCCCAGTCTGTTTCAGCGGCTCTTCAGCAGAGCAATCTAATTACATCCAACGGTTATATATCGGACTATAACAGGCTTTATCTGAGCCTTACAAATACATCAATGAAAAGTAAAGAGGACCTGGAGAACCTCGTCATTAAAAATACTCCGCAGCGCGCCATACAGGTAAAGGATATTGCAGAAGTCCAGATAGGTGAGAAAAAAGAATACGTAAAGATAAATGCCAACGGGAAGGACGTTCCTTTAATTGCGGTATTAAAGCAGCCCGAGGCAAATCTCATTAATGTTGCATCGGAAGTTCAGAAGCAGGTCGGGAATTTAAGCAGCCTTTTGCCAAAGGGCGTTGAACTTAAGCCATACTACAACCAGGCCGATTTTGTAAATGATTCTATAAAAAGCCTGAGGGACGTGCTCTGGATCGGGCTTCTGCTGGCAATTATTGTAACCATATTTTTCCTCCGCTCCTTAAAGGCAAGTACCGTTGTGCTTGTTACAATTCCGGTAACTCTTTCCCTTACTGTCATTGTGCTTTACTGGGCAGGATATACGTTTAACATAATGACAATAGGAGCAATTGCGGCGGCAATAGGGCTTATAATTGATGACGCAATTGTTGTTGTTGAGCAGATACACCGCACGCATGAGGAGCATCCCTCCGAAAGCAGCTTCAGGCTGGTAAATGTTGCCATTCGGTATCTGTTCCCTGCAATGGTGGGATCTTCTCTTTCAACTATTGTGATATTTCTTCCTTTTGTCTTAATGAGCGGCGTTGCGGGAGCATATTTTAAGGTAATGACAAACACAATGATCATTACTCTCCTCTGCTCTTTCTTTGTAACCTGGATTGGGCTTCCGGTCATTTATATTCTCTTCTCAAAGGAAGAGCACAATATCACCTCACGGGGCAAGGAAGTTAGACAAAGGCTCTGGGTGGACTACTTTATTAAACGCCCCATTATTTCAGGAATTTTTTCGGCCGCGCTTATTGTAATTACTTTCCTTATTCTTCCAAAGCTCCCGAGCGGCTTTCTGCCCGAAATGGATGAAGGGTCACTCGTTTTGGATTTCGACACCCCCCCGGGAACTTCGCTTGAGGAAAGTGATAAGATGCTAAGGAAGGTTGACGATATATTAAAGCATGAGACTGATATTGAAAGCTTTTCAAGAAGGCTTGGAACACAGCTGGGATTTTTCATTACAGAGCCCAGCCGCGGGGATTACCTCATACAGCTCAAAAAGGGACGGAAAAAGTCCACTATGGACGTAGCAGATGATATCAGGGGGAAGATTGAATCGACGCTTCCGGCGCTTAAAGTTGATTTCGGGCAGGTGATTGGTGACATGCTTGGCGACCTTATGAGTTCTACACAGCCAATTGAGGTGAAAATATACGGCGATAACCAGGAAACTCTGAAAAACCTTGCCGCCAGGGTTGCCGGTGTGGTTGAAGGAGTGCAGGGCACGGCTGACGTGTTTAACGGCATTACAATTGCAGGCCCTGAAATGATAGTGGAGCCCGATGCCTCAAAGCTCGCGCAGTTCAATTTGTCGCCATCCGACCTGCAGTATGAGGTGCAGAACATGATTGAAGGCAACGTGGCGGGAAATATACTTGAGACCAACAAGCTGACAGACATAAGGACACTGGAGGGGGGAAATAAACCTATGTCCATAAGTGACTTCAACAATCAGCCTATTTTTTTAAGTAACGGCCATGTGAAGCCTTTAGGAGAATTTGCCAGTGTAAGGCTTGTTAAAGGTGTAGCAGAAATTGAACGCGAGAACCTGAAGCCGATGGTTGCTGTAACCGGAAGGCTCAATAACCGTGATCTTGGGAGCACGTTAAAAGAAATACAGGATAAGATATCGAAATCGGTTTCACTTCCTGCGGGCTATAGCATCGAATACGGCGGGGCATATTCAGAGCAGCAGAAAGCCTTTAACGAGCTTCTGATGATTCTTATTACGTCGTGTTTTCTTGTATTTGTAGTTATACTTTTCCTCTTCAGGAACGTGAGAGTATCCATACTGATCATCATTATTGCCGCACTTGGAACGGCAGGCAGCATGCTGGCATTGTTTCTTACGGGAACCCCGCTTAACGTAGGAAGCTACACGGGGATGATAATGATAGTTGGAATAATAGGCGAAAACTCGGTCTTTACCTATCTTCAGTATAAAGTAGAGCGCGAAAAGGCAGGAAGGGATGAATCTGTCATTTATGCCATTTCCACGAGGCTGAGGCCAAAGCTGATGACGGCGCTTGGGGCCATTGCGGCATTATTCCCACTTGCACTTGGAATTGGAACAGGGGCTCAAATGCATCAGCCCCTCGCAATTGCAATTATCGGCGGGCTTATTATTGCCCTTCCGCTTCTTCTGGTTGTACTGCCCACATTTTTAAGAATAATAGAGCCGAAATAATAATGCCGCGAAATGTGCAACTTCTTTCACGGACCTTTGCCTGTCAATTGCTGTGGGGAATGGTAAAGTAGAAAGTGGAGCCTTCCCCCAGTTTTGAATCGACCCATATTTTTCCGCCGTGGCGCTCAACTATTTTCCTGCATATGGAAAGTCCAATACCTGTACCGGGATACTTCTCCTTTTCATGCAGTCTCTGGAATATAATAAATATCCTTTCATGGAATTCAGGGTCAATTCCGATGCCGTTGTCCTTGACGCTGAAGAGCCATTCATGTTCTTTCCTTTCGGATTTAACCTGAATAAAAGGGTTTTCGGCACTCCTGAACTTAATGGCATTCTGTATCAGGTTTTGAAAAACGAGTTTAAGCTGTGTAGGGTCAACATAGAGCACCGGCATATCAGAAATTTCCACCTCGGCATTATGGTCAGTAATTGCCACCTGAAAATCCCTCATTATCTCGGCCAGGAGTGCATTGAGGTCGGTTTTGCTGATATTTTCCTCGGGCGAGGTAACGCGTGAGAAGGCAAGCAGGTCATGGATAAGCGCATGCATTCTTTTTGCCCCGTCGGTAATGAAATACATATACTTTGATGTTTTCTCATCCAGTTTATCCTTAAACTGCGCTTCCAGAAGTTTTGTGAATGCCGAAACCATTCTTAAGGGTTCCTGCAGGTCGTGCGAGGCAACGTAGGCGAACTGTTCCAATTCCCCGTTTGAGCGTTTCAGTTCTTCGAGTGTTCGTCTTAGTTCCAGTTCCTGGAGTTTTGCTTCAGTAATATCCGTATTAGTACCGAACCAGCGCATTATTTTTCCGTTTTCATCCCTGATTGGAAGGGCACGCGAAAGGAACCATCTGTACTGGCCGTCTTTGCCTTTTAAGGGGAAAGTGTCTTCCCATGTTTCCCCCCTGTTAAGAGCTTTGGTCCAGTTCTCCATTACACGCTCTATATGGTCAGGGTGATGCACCTTCTGCCATCCCCAGCCCTGCATTTCTTCAAATGTAGTGCCTGTAAAGTCATACCATCTTTTATTGTACCAGAATATCCACCCTTTTTCATCTGTCATCCAGGCAAACTGTGAAATATTATCTGCAAGCGTTCTGAAATTTTCCACGCTTCTTTTGAGTTTTTCTTCAGCTTTCTTGCGTTCAGTAATATCGGCAGAAAGGACAAAAATACCTTCGGGAACGGGTTCAGCCTTAGCCTCGTACCATGCCTTTGAGCCGTCATCGAATGTAAAAGAGGCTTCCACTTTCTCTCTTGTACGGTTTTCCATGCAGCGCTTATAGGCCTCAAAAAACGGGCTCTTCTCTACTCCAGGGATGAGCTTAAGCATATTTTTCCCGATCATTTCATTTTTACGGGAGTGGGCGTGAGCGGCATTGACGTCATTAACATAGAGATAGTTCCAGTTGAAGTCGAGAATTGCGCAGCCTTCGGTCATAAAATCGAGTGTGCTTCTGAACCTCTTCTCGCTTTCCTTTAAGGCCGCTTCGGCGTTTTTGCGCTGTGTTATATCTGTAAATATTGCGGTAAACTCGCCTGCCCTGGTGCAATAGACGTATATTGAAATCCACATTTTAAGTGGCTCAAAAAATACCTCGGCGTTTAATTCACCTCCCCCTAAGGCAACCTTTCCGAAATTGCCGATATAATCGTACGGGAAGTTTTCAATTCCGGGGAAAACCTCTCTGGCGCTTTTGCCCTCAATATTTTCCCTGTTTATTCCTGTTATGAGCGTATAGGCATCATTTATCTGAATTATCTGATAATCAACAGGATTTCCGTTTTCATCCGTTATGACGCGGCAATGCGCTATGGCATTTGTCCTGGTATTAAAAAGCGACAGGTATCTGCTTTTAGCATCCTCTAACGCCTCCTCGGATTTCTTCCGTTCCGTTATATCGCGGTTTACAGTAGTGTATCCGGTTATTTCCCCCAACTGATTTTTAATGGGCAGAAGGTGAGCTTCAACAACAATCTTTTTATTAAACTTGGTATAATGAACGGTTTCAATGAGAAGCTCCCCGTTTATCTCAGCATTACGCAGCCACATATTTCTTTCAGATTCATCGACCTGGCTTCGAAGCAGGACAGCTGCATTCTGGCCTACTGCTTCCATGGAAGTCCATCCATAGATCTCCTGTGCTCTTTTGTTCCAAAATGTAATTGTCCTCTGTTTGTCAAAAGAGAAGATGGCGTCAGACACATTATCAATAAGCGATGCAAGATATCTGAGGCGTTCTTCCTCCTTTTCAGGATCAGTTTTCATCCCGGTAAAAGTCCCGATTCCCGTATCACTTGTCATAGTATTGCCTTTATGATTAGTTAAAGTCAGGGTTATTTTGTAATGTCAGATAATATAACAGCCTGCAATGGCATGCAGGAAACAGTTTTCATTTTACAAGGCTGAGGAATGACAGAACATGGCTTTTGTATTCTTCGAGATCAATTGATTTAGAAATATAAGCGTTTGCCCCGAGGCCTAGAACAGTGTTCCTGTCGGAGGCATTGTTGGATGAAGTAAAGATAACCACCGGTGTATCAGTATATCTTTTGTCAGCCCTTAATTCCGAAAGCAATTCAAAACCATTTTTCTGAGGCAAATTCAAATCAAGTATGATTAAGTCGGGTGTTTTTTCAGCCTTACTCAGGTAAAGGCTGGCTTGCATCCCATTTGTAATCGAAGTAAGATTTATCTTAGCATCATTTAGCTGTTCAATCACAGTCTGCATCAGTAATATATCCCCCGGATTATCCTCTACAAGCAGGACCTCCATTCAACTCCTCTTCCCTTTAATGTCACACAATGAAAATTTAGTTAAAGGTAAGTATTCCAACAAGACTTGTCAAGATCACCTTAGAATTAATGTTTTCAGAAAAAATAAAAGCCTCAGATCTTTTTATAAAATCTGAGGCTTTAATATTATTTAAGCCGTGTAATAGAGTGTCCGGGATATTAGGAAAAGGTTTATTTAACCAGTAATGTTTTTTTAATTGAGGTTACTTCCCTGCTTCCGTCAAGAGCGCTTGCTCTCATATAGCAGAAGTAAGTGCCAGAAGAAAGGTTTTCTGCATTAAAAGAAACTTCCCTGTAGCCTGCCGGTTGAACTTCGTTTACAAGTTCGGCCACAACCGAGCCCAAAACATTATAAACTGTTATTTTTACATGGCTTTCCGAAGGAAGCGAGTAGCCGATCTTTGTAGATGGATTAAACGGATTCGGATAGTTCTGGTACAAAATGTAATCCTGAGGCACGGCGGCGTCCGGAGATGAAACTGCAGAAACCGCGCTGTTTCTAAGGAGAAAATCGCCTACTGTTTTAAGAAGAGGATTCAGTTTTGCCGAAGCGTTATAGCTCTGTGCAATTTTCCATATTATTGCGCCGGCAAGCCCCTTTGCGTTAATATAGTCGCATTTCATCCTTGTGGATGTGGTATCATCAAATGATATCACCTGTGTCTGAGCGCTATTGCGCAGGTAAGGAGTTTTCGTGTTATTGTCGAATGTGTATTGCCATCCGGAATTATTAAGGTAGCTTGATGAAATAGTATTATAGCTTAACGCTTTGGCGCCTGAAGTGGTTGTTATACTTCCGTACATATCCGGGGCATTCATCAGGTAACCGTAGAAAGGCATGCCGGCGCACACCTTGGCTTTTGACATTCCGCCTGATACCCAGGCACTCACGCTTTTATCTATGGAATAGGACTGCTGGCTCGTGCTGTACAAAGCGGAATTATTTATCAGCCTTGTGCCCGGCTGTTCCCAACTGCCAGTAAAATCATAAGTCATTATTCCAATCCAGTCAAGCAGTGTGTTTAATTTTGGAACGTCGTATCCGGCGCTTGGAGAATTATAAACCGCCGCGGTCATAAGAGGGATATTGTTTGAGTTGAAGGCCGTTCTTAAGTCAGTAAGTAGTGCGGTAAAGTTCGCCTTGTCACCGCTTGCCGGGTATTCCCAGTCGAAATCCGCCCCGTCGTAACCATTGGCCTTAATAAAATTGACAAGGTTTGTAATGAACGCGGCCCGGGCTGCCGTGCTGTTTACCATGGTCTTAAATCCGGTATTCTGAGTAGAAGTGCCGTATCCGCCTATTGAAACCAGGACCTTCACGCCATTATTGTGGGCTGCTGTAATCAAGTCAGGATAAAGGGCCAGCTGGCTCTGGTCGAGGCTTCCGTCAGCAAGAGGCCACAAAAACGCATGGCAGATATGGGTCAGGTTTGTAAAGTCGATCGCTGAGGCGGGATAAGAAGAATTATCCCAGTTATAATATCCTATAACCCTCTTATTATTCAGGTTCTGGGAGAATAGGTTTTGAGCCATCAGAAGTATAAGGACAGATAAAGTAAGAAATTTTTTCATTTGATTCCTTAATAGTTAAGTCACTATGGAAAAATCCGGGCCTTCAGGCCTACAGTGCCCGGATTTCCTTAAAAAAGATCTTTTGGATTAATTATCGGAAGGAAAATAAGTGCAGTTTATCCCGTTTTCAGGTAAAAAAATAGTTATAAAAAAGTGTTGCAAATATCTTTTTTTATTCTAAAGCAAGCATATATAAACAAGCCGAAAATTCGTTGCAAAGCTTGTTTCTATTGCCTAAATTTGTGCACGCGGATCTCAAATTTCTAAATGAACGTTTCCTTCTGATTAAATTCCGGAGCTTTCGTGAGAGGATATTTTAAGTTTTCTGCAGGAATATTTCTTTTCTTTTTGTCGTGCCTGTTTTCTTCTTGCGGGCTGACTGAAAATGTTGAGCCGTTAAATAACACCACGGTCACAACTTTCAATCCGGATACGCTCATAATACCACACATGGGAGAAGCTGTTACAGGTGTGCTGGAGTTCGATGTGGATCCCAGGCTTTTATTATCCCCCTCAGACATAGTTGGCATATATATCGATGACCGCTACTACGGCTCAGTGGAATCAAAAGACATGAAGGCAGTTGTATATTTGTACAATTTCAGCGAGGGACCGCATACGCTTTCTCTTGGGCTCATAAATCACAAGGAAAATCACGGCCTCCTTAATCTAACCTTCGAACCGTATAAAAAGTACACCACAAAAATATTTATAGACAAAACCTTTCCGAATCCTGTTAGCATAAAATCAGCCGTTTATAACGATAAAGTGATAAAGCTTGAATGGTCTGCGTGCAGGGACAGGAATTTTTACTACTATTTAATCCAGCGTTACGACAAAGACAACAATCAGACATTTG
>JBLMYS010000299.1:0-21533 GCA_050258415.1 Acidobacteriota bacterium
TCATATATCTTAAGACAAATTATCCTAATGACTTATGGAACCTTTACCTTAAGCCCGACGGGACTCCGGAGTGGTCGTTGATTATCGTTGCCGGGCATTCACTGGGAGGCGGCATGGCGGCTATCATAGCACAGAAGTACTATACATTAAGAGTTGCTATGCTGGCAAGTCCAACAGACTACAGCGATTACTTTAACCGTCCTGCTTTTTACTTCGATAAGCCGCACGTTACACCCTCAAGCCACTATTTCGGATTCAGCCACATGAAAGATGGAATACAAAGATACGAAGGGATATGGAAACTTTTGGGGATGGACGAGTTCGGGCCACTTATAAATGTGGATACAACGCAGGCGCCATACCTGATGAGTCATATGCTCACTACCGGCATTACTCCACAGCAGGGGGATTATCACGGCAGTGTGGTTATGGATGCCGTAACACCCAAGAATACAAACGGCAGCCCCCTTTTTGCACATGTATGGGAATATATGGCATTTCCGTTCCAGATTATTGACAGGACGGATAAAGCACAAAGTTCGCCTGAGGGTTACTCACTTGGGCAGAACTATCCTAATCCTTTTAATCCTCAAACCACAATTTCTTTCAGGCTGCCCGCGGAGGTGCATGTAAGGCTTTCAGTTGTAAACGTTCTTGGAAATGAGATAGCAGTTTTGTTGGATGAAGAAAAGTCCGCCGGAGAGCACATGGTAAAGTTCAATGCTTTAGATCATAATCTTACGGCAGGCATATACTTCTTCAAGATCAATGCAGGAAACTTCTACAGCATAAAAAAGATGGTGCTCTTAAAATAATTTTCGGTGCGGAACTATTTGCTGTTCCGCACTTTGAGACAGAGCAATAAGTCACTTAAGCAGGATCATTTTCCTCACCATGACCTCAGAGCCCGCTTTGAGACGGTAAATATATATTCCGCTTGGAAGCTCTGCGGCATTAAAAGGAACGGAATAAGTGCCGGCATCTTTTACTTCATTAAGGAGGGTTTTAACTTCCCTGCCCAGCATATCAAAGACTTTCAGTTCAACAATTCCCTTTTCAGAAAGCCTGAAGCCGATCTGTGTCGCCGGATTGAAGGGATTAGGATAGTTCTGAAAGAGCTCATAGCTCAGTTCATGGATATTGCCATTCTGACCGCTGCTTTCTTTGGATGTTTTCTCAGAAAATTTCATTATGAAGCCGTCATAACCTATAACAAGAAGATCCCCCTGATTATTATACTGCATCTTACGAATGCTTCCTGACATCGGCATATCGAGGCCGCTTTCGTACCATGATTTTCCTTTATCGGAGGTTTCATAAAAATGATAGTGGGACCTCATTATCCCGTGTATTGAATCAGGAAAGTTCACGGCATCAATTACCGAATTATTATTAAGCTCATAAACAGTCTTTATTGTCCTCCAGTTGTCCTCCGTCGTATAAATATTTTTGTCAGAAAAGGCATAGCCAAAACTGCCCGTTACCATATAAATATCTCTAAAGGCTTCCAGTGTCTGAATAATCCGCCAGTCGGTTCCCCCGTTACTGCTGGTAAAGATAAAGCCGTTACTGCCGGATGAATCTTTGTAACTTCCGCATCCAATAATTTCCTTTGGCCCGGTAAGCTTTACAGAATTGAAAATATAATTTGGTGGAATAGGTATTTCATGCGGGAATAATACCATTTCCCTGTTACCGACATACAATATTGTAGGTTTATTGCCTGGAGAAGAATAAGCGTCTTTCAGGATCATGTAATTCCAGGCGGAATATGCACTCAGGTGAAATCTGGCGCCGGGGGCAAATTCGATATACGACAAGCGTTCACCATTATCATTTAAGGTATATATGTAGTCAGTAGTAATGATAAATATTGAACCTCCGCTTACCTGAACTTCCTGTATCATTCCTTTGTCCTCTTTCGAGAGGTAAAGGGGTTTCAATTGCCAGGTCCTTCCCCCGTCATGACTGAGAAGAAAGTGGTCCCTGCGGCTCGAAACTGCGGCTGCCAGTTGCTGGTTTGACGTGCTGCCATCCAGTGCAAAATCAAAACATTTAAGAGTGTTTTCAGAAGTAACCATGCTGTAAGTTTTCCCGAAATCCAAAGATCTGAACAGATCACCTCCTGACGCCAGAAATATTACTTTTTGCAGAGGGTTATAGCCTGATGCTGTAAAGGACAGATTATTATTCTCAGGCTCAAGTATATTACTTTCTAAAAAGGATTTTCCAAAGTCAGTGCTTCGGTACTGCACAGCACAATAGTTGTTATTCTTCCCGTTCCCGTGAATAATCCAGATACTGTCATTTACTGAGACTATACTGCTTAGAATGCCTTCAACTGAACTATTAATCACAGCCCAGGTTTTTCCGTAATTTTCTGTTCTGAGAATTATTGATTTATCAATCCATGAAGTTGATTTGTTTATCACAGAAGCAATTAGAATACCAAGTCCCGACTTATTAATTCTGATGGCAGCCGGGAAGATTTGTTTTGAAGTATCCGGTGTCAGCCCTGTCGACTGAGTGCCCCAGTTTTTTCCGCCGTCTGAGCTGTAGAAAAGGCTTCCGATATTTTTTGTCTGGTAATTTGACGAACAGATCCAGACGTTAAGAGAATCAAGCGCATAAATGCTTCTTACGGATTCATTCGCGTTGCGGGATATGGGATTCAGCTCGAACCAACTCTCACCTCCATCTGTAGTTTTGGCAAAATTAGTTGAGTCTTGAATACCATAGTAGCCTGTTTTCCAGCCTGTTTTTGAATCTGCAAAAGTCACCATGTAGCACCCGTATCTTAATGTCTGCCTCCAGCTGCGTCCCCCGTCGGTAGTTCTGAATTCCCCATGTTCCAGGTCAAGCAGAAAACCATTCAGGCTATCAGCAAATGCCATGGAATTCTGTGTCCCCATGCCATCGGTGGTTTTGGCATAAAGCGGCAGGTTCTCTACAGTTCTTCCTGTATCTCGCGAGACACTAAATGTACTCTTGTTAGCAAGGAAATAAGTCCCGTTGCCTGAGGCAGCAATTGAGTAGATAATATTTCCATGAGGATAATGAGAGATCCACTTCCAGTTGCTCTGTGAATAGGTTGCCTCAGAAGACAAAAGCAGAAGAAACGTTAAAGAGATTATTATTGCTTTCATTTTAACTTCCTCATGACGATGTTTTTTTCCAGAAGATTATCCTTGAAAAGAAAAGCCTGTATAACTGTAGTGGAATATCCTTCCTTCTGAAACTGGATATAGACTACATTCCCCAGAACTTTTACTTGTCCGGTATACTCATCCCGCTTTACAATAACAGTATCTCCGTCGAAGATACTCTCATATGGCAGGAAATAGTTTCCTTTGGTATCACTTGTGGCATTGGGATTACTCTGGCTGCTTAGTAGAAAAAGCTCTTTTGTGTCGGAAAAGCTTTCGCCGGTTTTACTTTTGAAATTTAAGGTATATGAATATAATCCGTTTTTAAGTTTTAAGCTGTCCCTTAAATTTCTTTCCATCTGGTAGAGTCCCCCAACGAGATTATCCGTATAGTTATAGACCACACTTTTGGTAAGTTTATCGGTGATCTTAAAGCTGACCTCACCTTCTGAAGGGATGGAAAATCTGAAGAAAGTCTTATTTATAACAGGATTTGGGAAATTCTGATAAAGTTGGGATGGATAGCTCTTTGTGCTGCTGATTTTACTTAACCGGATTTTGTTGACCACCGCAGAATTAACTGAGTCATCAGGGAAATAGTTATTGTAGAAAGTCAGGCAGACTTTAACATCACTTAAAGCAGCGCCGGTGCTGTCGGTTACTTTGCCCTTTATTCCTGGACTTCCAGGTAGGGGTTCAAGTGCAGTATCATTTTTGCATGAATAAAAGAAAAAAGTAAAAATTAGGGCTGGAATAATGAAGGCCGCAATTCCGGTTTTAGTGTTCGCCATTTACTAACTCCCCGTATTAAAGAAATAAAGTTTATCAAACAGCTTTTGAATAAAACCACAGGAATAAAATATGGAAATCAACTTTCAGTATCAAATATAAATGAGCACATACTTATGATCAAAATACCTCTTGCCCTTACTTTCATTATTATTTAATTTATTGCCGCAATTTATCTTAATCTTTCTATTTATCCAAACGGCGGAAGCATGCTCAGGTACCTTACTATTTGTTTAGTATTTATTAGCAGCCTTGCTTATTCTCAAACGGCTGCTTCAAACCCCATTAAATCAGATTCCACCACCGGCTTTCATTCTGTTTATATAACATCTGAGCCTTCCGGGGCTGATGTTTTTATTAATGATTCTTCATTCGGGAGAACTCCTCTGAGGATCTTAAACTTCCCCAATAAACAATTCTTTCTTAAACTGGTCGACAGCCTTCAGAACAAGTGGGGCCTGATAATTGACGACACCAAAAGCAAAGAAGTTAGCATACATGCCCTTATTGCAAAGGATCACGGCCAGCTTCTGGCTTTTTCTGAGCCTTCTGGAGCGGAGGTCTTTATTAATGATTCTTTGCTGGGTAAAACTCCTTTGGGTCCGGTCAGAATGCCGCTGGGCTTTACGAAAGTAAAACTGAAAAAAGAGAATTACACTTCATATGAAGAAATTGTAAACATGCCCAGGAAAATACCTTATTTGTATAAAATAGATACAAAGCTAAAGAGCATATATTCAGCAGTTGACCTTAGCGCACTGTCACAATACCGGTATATATATCTGGATGGAAAAAAGGTTGACCCTCTGGAAGTAAGGAAAATTACTGCCGGGGAACATAATATCAGAGCCGGCATGCAGGAAGGTGAACCCGGCATGGATTTGAATTTTGAATCTGATAATGATGCCCTCTACAACATTTATGTTAAACCGAAACAGTTTAATTTCAGAAGGGTTTTGTATTCATTAGTTATTCCGGGAGCCGGACAGGCAAGTGACGGAGCCATAATAAAGGGAGCTTCAATTTTTACCGGATCTGCTTTATTGGCTGCAGCATCCATTTTCACATCGAACAATTATTCCGGCAAAACCGATTTGTATAATAAGCAGAGGCTGGCCTATCTGTCTTCACAAAATGAAATGGAAGCCCTTGCAAACAGGGATATTATGCTTTCAGCAAAAGATGAAATGGATAAGGCGCTTAAGATGAAAAAGCTCTCAATCGGACTGCTTGCCGGAGTATACATATATAACATACTTGACGTTATTGTATTCCATTCAGTTAAAGATGTCCTGGATCTGACCAATGCCCGCCGGGATCTTAAACTTTCCGGTTCCGCGGGGTTAAATACCGATGGAGTCACTTTCGGCATAAAATACAATTTTTAACACAGAATATTTTTTTATACATATGGCTAAGCTTTTTATTCAACCGGCAAAGTTTTTCATCTTTCTGACATTCATATTTTTATGCGGATGTGAGGAAGCACTGCCGCCATTAATTGTAAATGCCCACGACCCGGCCTCAAAATATTTCATACCCGACCCGGCAGAAAATCTCGGCTTCAGGTCAATTGACCGGTCGAGTGTGAGGGTTTTCTGGAAAAATAAAAGTAACTATGCCAAAACATTGCTGCTCGAAAAAACCGACATAAATTCGCAGAAAACTGAATATTTTACGCTTCCTTCCGATTCGACATCTTTCATAGATAACAACCTCGACATTTACGGAATATACAGATATGTGGTTGCCTCAAAAGGCAGTACTGAATATGCAAGCAATAGCGATACAATTACCATACGCTATGAGCCGTATACAGTTAACATTTACAATACGGCCCAGGGAACAGGTCTTCTTCAGATCAGCGGCAATTCCCAAAGATGCTTTGTTTCTGTCCAGAGCGGCTTAGACATTTATGATATTTCCAGCGGCAAGTTAACATTTATTGGAAATGCATCAGGACTGGCATCAAACGCAGAGAACAAGTTCAGCAGGGACGGAAGCATAATAGCCTATGCGGGAGAGCATTTGGTTGGATACTATGACATCAATAACAACAGGAATAACATATTAAGAAACACATACACAATTGATAACAAGCCATTGGTGGATATAAGCACCGACAACAGATACATTGTCAGCTGCAGGAGCGATGCCAGAGTTGACCTTTGGGATCTCAAGAAAGAAGTCTCCCGTTCGTTCCAGTTACTTCCCGGCTCGAACCTTATGGCGCTTGCTATAAGTCCCGACAACCGTTTTATTGTCAGCCGTGACGGCAGCAGCATCTGTTTCTGGGATATAAACACTTTTAGTTTATCCGCCATTATTTCTGGAATTGGAAATTACGAAAATTCACCTTGGACGTTCAGTGATGACGGGAAAATATTTATTTATTACGATGCCACCTCAGGGGAACTTAAATTCCGGGATGTGGATTCAAAGACGACTTTTTACAAAATGCCCCGGGCACAATACAGCAAAATAAAGCTTATACGCGGCGGTGAATTCATGCTGATCAGCTCGAACAGCCAGCTTTTTCTATACAGAATGACAAACAATACGCCTGCTGCACCCCTGAGGGTTTTCGACACAAAGGGTTATTACAATTTCCAGGATATTTCAATAGGAGGCAACGGGGCAATACTGATTGGGGACCCAAGCCTGCTCAAAACAAAGTTTTTAATAAATTTTAAGGATAACTGGAAGCCTGCAGAATGAACTTCTCAATATAATGAAAATCAGCTTTCATTTCAGGATCATGAGCTTCCGCGTCTCTGAAAAAGAATCCGTCCTCAGCCTATAGTAGTATATTCCGGATGGAAGGCTGCTTCCATCGAAGCTGAGTGTGTATTTGCCTGCGGGCTTGAAACTTTTTACAAGACAGGCAACCTCATTTCCAAGGACGTCATAAACGCTCAGTTCAGCAAACCCGCTTACTGGAATTTCATAGTCTATCTTTGTAACGGGGTTAAAGGGATTCGGATAATTCTGCCCGAGCCTGTAGTTCTCCGGGTTTGAATTGTTTCTCCTTTGGGCCACATCAGTCATTACCACTCCCCCTTCCCTGTAGATGGAGATGCCGTCGTTTGTAGAAATCCAGAGGTTGTTAAGCCTGTCGGCAAAAAGATGATTAATATGGTTGTCAGAAAGATATGAGTTACTGGATTTGAAGAGTTTCCAGCTTGTACCATCAAACCTTGCCAGGCCGCTGCCTGAAGATCCGGCCCAGAGGTTTCCGTAAGAGTCGGTAGAAAGTGACTTTATATCGTAAAAAGGCAGTCCTGAGTTTTCAGAAGTAAATAACTTCCATGAATTTCCGTCGTAGAGAATTATGCCGTGTTCAATAGTTGCGATCCACTTCCTGCCGTAAGCGTCAATAGTCATGGCCGCTATATCGTTAAATGGAATATCTGAGGTGGAGGAATTGAAAATGGTCCACCTGAGGCCGTCGAAAGAAGCGATCCCGTTGCCGTAAGTTCCAATCCAAATAGTTCCATCTTTATCTACATTAAGGGCAGTAATGGTGTTATCAGGAATTACGGTGTCTGAAGTATAAGTGGCCCAGTTAATGCCGTCAAACTCAAAGAGCCCGAAAGGTGTCCCGATCCATTTATGATTTTTCCTGTCAAAAGCAATAGAGGTAATTTTATTCGAAGCAAAGACGGGGCCCGGGGTCTTGAAATTGGACCAACCAGTCCCGTCAAACTCAGATAGCCCCTCGTCAGTTCCAATCCATTTATTCCCGGCGGAATCAATAGCTATGGTATTTACAGAATTAGAAATTAAGCCGGAGTTAGATTTGTCATAGCGCGACCAGTTACTTCCGTCGTACTTAACCACCCCATATCCAAGTGTACCTATCCAGGCAGCGCCACCATTCTCACGGGCCACGCAGGAAATTGAACCCGGTGGAAGACTTGAGCTTTCGATATATATCTGCTCAAAGCTTTGCCGGTTAAATTTGAGCAGATTGCCGATATGATAAATCGGGTGCCTGGCAGCAAGCCAAAGATTCCCTTCTGAGTCCAGAGTTATACCTCTTATCTCATCGAAAGGTAAAGTATTATAGTAGGAACTAAAGACAGAAAACTGCTTTGCTTTGATGTCATACCTGAGCAGTTTATTTGCTGCACCGATCCAAAGCTCATTATCTTTTCCTATACATAGGGTTTGGGGAAAAATCCAGTCGCCATTATTATCATTGGAATAAAAATCCCATTTGGCCCCTTCATATTTTTCCAGTCCATTACGGGAGGTCCCGGCCCATAAAGTACCTCCACTGTCCACTGCAAGAGAAGTTATATCAGTATAATAAAATGTGGGATAAAGAGAGCCGGGTTCAATCCATAGCCATTTGGTGCCGTTAAATTTTGCAACTCCTGTGGAATAGAATCCTGCATAAACGGTGTTATTACGCTTGTCTAACGCAAGAGTTGTAACTCTGTTATCCTTCAAGCCGGACTCTAAGTTAAAGACCGTCCAGGTAGCGCCGTTAAACCTTGCAATTCCTGATTCAGAAGTCCCGACCCATATACTTCCAGAAGTGTCAATAACAATTGAAGTAACGGCGTCACCCGGAAGTTCTGAATTTGAGGAGTTAAAGACCGTCCACGTCTTTCCGTCAAATTTTGCTATTCCCCTGCCTGTTCCAATCCATATAAACCCATTTTTGTCCGCGGCAATTGAAGTAACATAATTATCCGGTAGTCCCGAGTTAAATGTATAGTAAAAATCCTTTTGGAAGGTCAGCCTGTTGAATCTCATGAGTCCCGTTCTTGTTCCCGTCCATATGTAATTGCCGTCTACTGCAACGCAATTCGGATAATTGGGGCCATAAAAGTTGACCCATTCGGAATTTTGCCCGTACGAAAAGGATGATAGAAAAAGTATCAGTATGAAGATGAATCGGGGTAAAGTTTTTGATTTATTCATATTATTCTGCATTTGCCTGGTGTTAATAATCACTTTCCGCGAGTACTTGGATACAAAAGCCGGAGGCTTTATATTTCCAGGTCAAAATTATGGAATTCCGGTTTGACTATCAAAATGAATATATGAATTTCATTTTTATCTTCATAATGGAACATTTTTAATTCTGAGGCCGTTAATTCTTTATGGGATTTTTTCATTAAAGTTATTTATTTATACTAAAGGGATGTTAAAATTCATTTTCATATCGTGCCTGCTGTTTTTTACCGCATTTAGCACCTCCTTAGGGGCTAAGGGAAGTTACTGCTTGTTGAGTCCTGATGTAGGAATATTTCTTCTGCAGGCTGAAGATTCCGGCACACAATCCGAGGGGACGTTTCCCGTTCAGGATTTGAATGAAGATGAAAATGACCTGAACTTAGTACTTCCCTATCTTCACTTTATAGATTCCCTTGCCATTTTGAATTCACCTGAACATTCCACTGCCTCATTACCAGTTGAGGTAATTCCACGCCCTCCAAGAGGCGGAACTCCCAATTTTTCTGTATTAAATTAATTCATAAATGGAGTTTTCGATGGAATGGATTCTTTTTCTGGTTTTTGTTCTTGTTATGCTTTTTCTGGATCTTGGCGTCTTTCACAAAACCTCGCATGTGGTAAAAGTAAAGGAGGCCCTGATATGGAGCGCCGTATGGATCGGACTGGCTCTGCTGTTTAATTTGGGGATTTATTTCTGGGAAGGTGAGCAGAAGGCGCTCGAGTTTTTTACCGGCTACCTTATAGAAAAGTCTCTCAGCGTGGATAATATATTCATTTTTGTGCTCGTGTTCTCTTTTTTCAAGGTGCCGCCACTATACCAGCACAAGGTTCTTTTCTGGGGAATTTTCGGGGCACTGGTAATGAGAGTCATTTTCATCTTTGCCGGAGTTGCCTTAATTGAAGAGTTTCACTGGATTATCTATGTCTTCGGGGCGTTCCTGATTTATACGGGAATTAAAATGCTCTCTCAAAAGGACAAGGAAGTTCATCCGGAGAAAAATCCAGTCCTTAGGCTGGCCCGGAAATACATACGCGTACTGCCCTCTTACGAGGAGGACAAATTCTTCATAAGAAAAAACAACGTCAGGTATGCCACACCCTTATTCATAGTGCTTCTTTTTATTGAAACCACAGACCTGATCTTTGCCGTGGATTCAATTCCGGCAATTCTTGCAATCTCCTCTGACCCGTTTATAGTTTTTACTTCAAACGTATTCGCTATACTGGGCCTGAGGTCGCTTTATTTCGCACTGGCGGGTATAATAGAAAAGTTTGTTTACCTTTCTTACGGCCTTGCCCTTATACTGATGTTTGTGGGCTTAAAGATGCTTTTGACCGACATATTCCATATACCTATCGAAATATCTCTTGGCGTAATTGCCCTTATTCTTACGGCGTCCATAGTGCTTTCGTTAAAAGCAAAGAAAGGAGAAAAACTGCCGGAAGATGCTAAGGAGATGAGCAAGAAGATTGTAGAAAAAAAATCTTAAAAAAGTGAAGCCATCCCGGGGCAGGAAACTCCTTCCTGCCCTTTTCAGCTTAATACCTTCTATTATGCTTCCATCATCGGGATAACCGCGCAGAATTTTAACGATAACATTCAACATGCGATGCGGAGGGAAAATGAAAAAAGGGAAACGGGGTCACCTGATTGACATTATAAAATAATATACATATTTTCATTTCGCATTAAGGCGGCTTGCTTCAGTGTACTGGCCGCATATAGATTTATGGATTTAGAAAACCCTGATAATTCTTCTTTTCTAAAAAAAAGGCTTTAATCTCATGCAATTTTCAAAAAGCTGTTTTCTCTCCGCAATTCTTTGTTTCTTTTTATCCGAATTTTCAGCCGCCCAAAGCTTACAAATCACTAAATCCTCCGGCAGAGTAAATGGAACCATCTCCGGCGTACTTATTGACAGTCTGAGCAGTAGGCCCGTAGCTTATGGAAATTTCATACTATGCCGCTTAAGAGACTCCTCGCTTGTTAACGGTGCCGTATCAGACTCACTTGGAAGTTTTACTCTTTCAAATATTCCTGAGGGTACCTATTACGCAAAGGTTTCAGTTCTTGGCTATAAATCGCGAAGAAAAAACAAGATTTCAATAAATAAAGAGAATTCCGTAATAGGGCTGGATACTATCAGGCTTTCACAGAGGAGCATTTCAACGGCAGTTGTGCTGGTAACAGCAGAAAAGGAAAAGGTTAATTATGAAGACGAGAAAATTGTAGTAAATGTAAACAGGACAATGGGAAACAATGTTTCAGAAGTGCTGGAAAATACACCCATGGTAAGAGTGGATATAGATGGGAAAATAAGCATTCAGGGCAGGCCCGCAGCGCCAGTAGTTTACATTGACGGCGTTCCTGCAAAGAATTTAGGTTTTGAAACCGCAGAAGATTTCAGACTTATTTCGGCAAGTGATATTGAGAAAATAGAATTGGTACTGGAGCCCGGGTTCGAATACAGTGAAAGGCCGGAAGGCGGAGTAATAAATATTGTTACAAAGAAGAAAGCTGGCTCCAAGTACAGTGCAAACTCTGGGATTTCGGCCTCTACAAGAAACAATATTTCATTCAACCTCGGTTCGAGCCACATTTCCAGGACATATTTCATCAGAGGCGGCTATTCAAGAAACTCTTCCAGGTTCAATAGCAGCAGCGATCTTAGTAAAACCATAACACTTAATGATATTTCGGGCCTGCTGCTGCAATCATCCAATTCCAGTAATAAATCTGCAGGTGATTTCCTGAACTTTACTTTTGGATATAACCCTGACAATTTGAACAACCTGTATGCTTCGACTGCCTTCAGGGGAAACAATACCGGCGTTGAGAAATCTGTGTTAAATCAGCTGAATAATAATGGAGCGGGTCTTTCCGGCCTGTCACAAAGCAGCAGCACCACCAACACGAAGCAGCAGTTTTCAAGCTACGCAGTTGGTTATACAAAGCTGTTTAAGGAAAAAGGCGGAAAGATCAGTGCATCATTTGCATACATTCATAATACAATGGATATGGACAACAGTCTGAATAAAAGCGCCCTATCACTTTCAGAATCTCCTTTGAGTCAAAATAACACATCCGGAAATAAAAACAATTCATTCCAGGGATCAGTCACTTTCAACAGCCGGTTGGGAAAGCTTATTAGGATAAATCTGGGCTATTATACGAAGGCTCAGACTCTATCCATGGAAGACCGGTATACTGAAGGAGAACAAAGGTATTCCGGGCTGCCTCGGGGAAACATAAATACAATATATTCAGACTGGAAAAATTCGCTCTATGGTACTTTGGGAGGCGATTTATGGGGTATTAATTATTTAGCATCGCTTTCAGCAGATGCCGATAACGTTAAAAATAAAGAAGTAATAACGGGCAATTCCTTTAAGAAAAGCTATCTTGTTCTGACACCAGGGCTCAGCATAAGTAAAAGGTATCAAAACGGGCACTCCATAGGCATTTCCTATGGGCGCTGGAACAGCTACCCGCTGAATAAAGAGTTAAATCCTCACATAGACAACTCTGATTCAACTGAAATAACAATGGGGAATCTCAATCTGAAGCCTTACTACAGGGACCAATACGGTATTTTCTACCGGGGAAACATCAGTGATCTTTCCCTTTCGGCCAGTATAGGCTACGAAAGATCAAAGGACATAATAGAAAAGATCTCAATTCAGGAGAATCTTCACACAGCTGTTGCAACCTACAAGAACCTGGCAAGCGCCAACGCCTATTATGCATATATGAGCGCCGGCGGTTCACTTTTAAGCTGGCTCAACATTGATCAGTCATTAAGCTGTAACAACAGAAACTACAAAGGCTTTAGCAACAATCAGAGCAGATTTTCCTGGAGCTCCAGTACACGTTCGGAAGCATCTTTTAATTTTCTTAAGCTGATGCTGGATTTTAATTACAATTCTTCGGTAACAGATGCACAATCGAGTTCAAAGCCTACATTTTCTTCAAATGCGGCAGTAAAATTACTTCTTTTTGAAAAACAGCTTTCACTTACCTTAAAGGTTCAGGACATGTTCAACACACTGAAACAGAACAAAAACATATTCGGCACGGGTTTTTACTCTGTAAAAAGCACGAGAGAAACAACGCGCATTTTCACGCTCAGTATTTCATACTTTTTCCAGAGCAAGGCAAATGATATGATTGAGGAAGTAAGGGATGTAGAGGAATACGGCGACGACTTCTGAAAAGAATCAATCCGGTATACAGAACTTTTATCCTCTCAGGAGCGTCTAAAAATATAAAAAGGGGTGCTGAAATGGAAGAAACAATTCTCTTTGAGGACAAAAAATGGGCTACACTGGCTCACCTTAGCGTGTTTTCGGGGTTTATTATACCATTCGGGAATCTGATTCTCCCCATTGTAATCTGGACGTCAAAACGCGATTACCACCTTACGGTCGACCAGTGCAAGGAGGTACTTAATTTCCAGATTTCAGTGCTGATCTATTTTCTTGTGCTTATTGCCTCCTTTGTACTTTCAATAATTTCATCAGAGCACGGGGAGCCTCACCTTGCATCCATCATAATTATCGGGCTTCTTGTTGTTGCACTAGGCATTTATTACCTGGTTGCAACGATAATCGGCGCTCTTCAGGCCAATAACGGCACAAGATACCGTTATGCAATAAGCATCAGGTTTATTAAGTAAAAGGTTACTGTTTGTAAAGCCTTTTTACAAGCACAGGATACTGTTCGATGAGCTGCGTCATTTTTGCAATATTCAGCCTGTCGGCATTTACATAAAGCTCTTCTCCATATTCCAGGAGTTCTTTTACAGTATATTCTTTTGCCAGTTCCTCAAGGCCTTTTGCAAATTCGATGACGTCATCAATAAAAAGACCGGCTTTAACATTTTTCCACTTCTCCAGGTATTCACCTGTAAGGGCAGCCATTAAGGCTACGGAGTTGTTAGAGGAATTCTCGGCCATGTCAGGCTTATCCAAGCCAAGGTGGAATAAGATCCTTCCTATCAGGTCATCTGTGTTAAAAGGCTTTACGACGTAATCGTTACCCCCGGCTTTCATGGCTTTCATTATGCTTTCAGATTCAGTTTTCGCAGTCAGAAACACGACCGGGATATTTTTTGTTTTAACATCTTCCTTTAATTTTTTGCACACGGCAAGCCCGTCCATCTCAGGCATAGCCATATCAAGAAGGATTAAATGTGGCATTTTTAAGGCGGCTATGCTGAGGGCCTGCTTTCCGCTGGTGGCAAAGGCGATCTGAAATCCGCAATCCCTAAGTGTATTTCCCAAAACCTGCAGGTTCTGAGGAACGTCATCTACAATAAGGATTTTCTTTCTTTTTATTTGGGAGAGTTGTGTTTCTGAAATATTCATGACTTTTTCTATTTTTTAAATAATTCCCGTTATTTTTCCGGGCATTGCAGAAGTACCCGGAAATAATTTCGTAAATATATGATTTTTTAAATAAGTTTTTCCACAAGTTTAGGAAAATCTTCAAGGAGTTCATTTATCTTATCCACCCTGAATGTTTCGGCCGACTCAAAGAGATCATCGCCATAGCTGATAAGTACGTCTGAGGAGTTTTCCTCTCCAAGCTTTTTTACTTCCGAGGCAAAGGATGTAATTTCATCTATCATCATTCCATCTTTTACCGACTGCCACTGGCTCATCAGTTCATTAGAGAGATACCTGCCGGCATTTTCGTTAATCTTCCCGGGTTCTGCTATGGCCTCAGTGATCTCTTCAGCCAAAACAAGGGCAGAATAATCTTCACCCCCGGGAATGACTTCCACATCATTCAGGTTAAACCTGAATGTGCTTCCGGAGCCTACTTTACTTTCAACTGAAATATGGCCCTGCATCATCTCGACGAGTCTTTTTGTTATTGTAAGGCCCAGGCCTGTACCGCCGTACTTTTTAGTGCTCTGCCCCTCGCGCTGCCGGAAGACCTCGAAGATGAGGTCAAACTGATCCTCAGGAATACCAATGCCAGTGTCAGAAACTTCAAAATAAAGGTCCACTTTGCCGCTATTATCACTCTTAGCTTCAGACCTGAGGTTAACCGTAACCATTCCGGAATCCGTGAATTTCACAGCATTTCCGATCAGGTTGAAGAGGATCTGCCTAAGGCGGACCTCATCGAGCAGTAATGTTCCCGGGACACCGGGCGCAATTTTAATATTAAAACCTACCCCCTTCTGCCTCAGAGTCGAAGTAAATATCTGTGATATTTCATTGAGAAGAAGGTAAAGGCTGACCGGTTCATGCTTTATTTCAATTCTATCCGCCTCGATTTTTGAGAGGTCAAGTATATCGTTAATGAGCATGAGAAGGTTTTTGCTGCTTACTATTATGCCTGAAATATATTCGTGTGATTTCCTGTCCTTCACCTGTTGCTTCAGGAGTTCGGCAAATCCCATTATGACATTCATCGGGGTTCTGATCTCGTGGCTCATATTTGCAAGGAAGAGGCTTTTTGCCCTGTCTGCGCTCTCGGCTGCCTCCTTGGCCTTTTTCAGCTTTTTTTCCTGCTCGAAGGATTTAATGATGAGCGAGGCAAGCGTCCCGAATTCATTCTGCTTATTCTTTAAGTTCTTGAGCACGTATGGGTTAGAGAGCCTGAGGCTTCCTACAATGAGCTTAAGCGGAAGTCCGATAAAATAAATCAGAAAGAAGGTGGTGGAGATTAGAATTATTGAACCGAAAATTATATCAAGTGTAAACTGTGTATTTGAGGCTTCCAGGAGTTTGCGCAGGACCTCGGATTCCGAGCTGTATTTTAGTGCCGCCACAGGTTTATTGTTCCACCCTTTCAGTTTTGTTGTAGTTACAACTGTAAAGCGGTTTTCCGCCTGGCGGTTGAGTTCCAGGTATTCATCCCCGGGGTTAATGAAGGTTACGTCTCCGGCCATCAGGACCGAGAGATCCTTCATATAATCAGGCGACCACTGCCTTGCGGCAACGAGGAATCCTCCGGGCTGCGATTCCCTTTTCACGTCGGAGCCCGACTGCAGAGGGGCTGTTCTTATTTCGAGGACGCCGGCTGAAGTATTGATAAAAAAGTGGTTAAACCACTTTTTAGTGAAAATTTCATTAAGGATCTCTTTATTAAGCGGAAACTTATTCAGCTTTTTATCTTTCAGCAGGTTTGCCGAGTATGCCATATCCAGATTTTTATTAAAGAGCCAGAAGCACTGGACGTTGAATGTAGGCATTACGTTGTCGATATTGATAACGGCCCATGGGCGGTCAACCTTATTGGCAAACTTCAGCATATCGTCCCAGTAGGAGTAATCGTATACATAGGATTCAAGTCCTTTACCCTGCAGCCCGATAACTTTCCCGAGCAGAGCGTTACGTTCCTGTCTGGTCTGTTCAATAAGTGAGGACACCTTACGGAGTTCAGAACTCTGGATAAGAATCATTCCGGCAAGGAATACAACATAGATTAAGGCAATAAAAAATATTATGCGGTAACGTACCTGCTTCATTAAAAAGACTCTCCCCAGAGAAAAAATGAAAAAGATAAAATATTATCGGAAGTTTTTCTGAATTGTAGAGTAGCGAGCTTCATTTTAGTAAATTTTGCTGAAAAAGATGAGATTTAGCAAATAAATATGCAAAATAGTGCAATATTTAGCCATGTTTTGGTTTGAATCCCGAGGTATGTACTTCAGAGATAGCGGGGTGTTTCCGGATATTATTTCCCGGCATGGGAGTGTAACCCAAGCCGGGAATTGCAGAAATTTATTTCAGTTTTACTTTCCGTACTGTTTTACAATTAAAGCAGAAGCTTCTCCGCCTCCGATGCAGAGCGAGGCAAGTCCGTATGTAGAGTTGCGTTTTTTCATTTCATAAAGAAGTGTGGTCAGTATGCGGGCGCCGCTTGCGCCTATTGGATGCCCGAGGGCAACGGCTCCGCCGTTTACGTTTACCTTTTCACTATCGAGGCCGAGCAGTTGTGCAACTGCAAGCGAGACCACGGCAAAAGCCTCATTGATCTCAAAAAGATCGATGTCTGAAAGCTTCAGGCAGGCCTTGTTAAGCACTTTCTGTATGGCGTCGGCAGGAGCCGTGGTAAACTGAATGGGGGCCTTGGCAGCTGAAGACTGCGCCACGATTTCAGCCATGGGGGTAAAACCTAATTCAAGAGCTTTTTCCTCCGACATTACAAGGAGTGCCGAAGCTCCGTCATTAAGGCTGGAAGCGTTGGCTGCCGTAACAACGCCGTTTTTATCGAACACAGGTTTTAAGCCCGGGATCTTATCGAACTTTACTTTTTCAGGTTCCTCGTCTTTTGATATGACGGTCTCACCCGTCTTTGACTTTACCTTAACGTCTGTAATTTCATCCTTAAAGCGCCCTTCTTCCTGAGCCTTTAAGGCGCGTCTGTATGAAGTAATTGCAAACTCATCAAGCTGTTCACGCGTAAAATTAAAGTCCTTTGCGCAGGAATCGGCGCAGCTGCCCATGTGAATGTTGTTATATACGTCCCAGAGGCCGTCCAGGACTACTGTATCGTACATTGTAGCGTTTCCAAGGCGGTAGCCGTTTCTGGCCTGAGAAAGGATGTAAGGAGCATTAGTCATACTTTCCTGTCCGCCTGCTATAATTACGTCGGCATCACCTACGGCAATTGCCTGATGGGCGAGCATAACGGCTTTAAGGCTGCTTCCGCACACTTTATTTATGGTAAGGCATTCAACTTTCTCCGGCAGTCCGGCAAAAATTGCCGCCTGGCGTGCCGGTGCCTGCCCCAGGCCCGCGGTCAGGACGTTGCCCATAATTACTTCATCGACAAGGTTTTTATCGAGGTTCGATTCATCGAGCAGAGCCTTAATTGCAAGGCTTCCCAACTGTGGAGCAGAAAAGGATGAAAGAGCTCCGTTAAAAGATCCTATAGGTGTGCGTTTTGCGTGTGTAATCACAACTTTCTTCATAGATGCTCCTGTTATTTTAAGGTAAAGCTGGAATAAAGTATTCTTACAACTAAATATATTATGCTACTAAAGTTAAATTCAAAATAAAAGAAGGAAAAGGTAAAAAATTCACTGTCAAAGCCGTATTCCCCGCATTTAATTTGCGTGAAAAGAAAGTTCCTGATGTTTGATAAATTTCAAAAGATTAAAAAGTTACCACAAAAATAAGTTATTGTCAAGATATTGTAATTAAGAAAGGAATTGTATTATATTTGGCCAGGAAAGTATTTTGTTCTTCAATTGTTTTTCAGGTTCCGTTCTTGAGTAAGAGATGTTTTAGTTCCCGGATAAATTCACGCTATCAACTAATATCTTCTGTCGAGGAAAATGAAAAAACTTGCCTGCACGCTATTCTTTATTCTCCTATCCTGCCATTTATTTGCACAGGATGAAACTTCCCAGTTTACAATTAAAGGCCTCATCTATGACGAAAAGACAAACGAGAGGCTTGAAGGTGCTGTTGTCTCTTCAGGAGACTATGCCTCTGCTACTTCAGACAAAACCGGCTTCTTCCTTCTAAGAACAGACAGGAAAATTGAAAGGCTTAAGATTAAGCTGGTGGGATATGAGGAGAAGATATTTGAAATAGACTTTGATGATGAAACCTTGCTTAAGCTCGTAATAAAGCTTACACCTGAACCCATCCTGTTACAAGGCGTTACAGTCACGGGTGAACACTTTACAGAAGAGCCTGTCATAAACTCATACAGCATTCATCCGGGAGACTTATCCAAAGTTCCGCAGTTCATAGAACCTGATGCCTTCAGGGCATTCCTTGCACTTCCAGGCGTAACAACGGCCGCCGATATGTCTGCCCAGATTTCTGTCAGGGGCGGGAATTACGACGAGACACTCGTATTCCTGGACGGCATACCAATCTATAATCCATACCATTTAGTCGGTATCTTCAGCATGTTCAACAGCGACATACTGCAGAACGAGAGGCTATATATGTCAAATTACCCTGTCTCCTATGGAGGAGCCTTGTCTTCAGTCCTTGAACTGAACTCAAAACAGGGAAACAATGAAAGGATTAAGGGTAGCGCGGCTATTGGCATGGCGTCTGTAAAACTGGCTCTTGATGGACCGCTATGGGGAGGCAACTTCATCATTTCCGCAAGAAGAACATACTTTGATTTCCTTACAAAAATGATATGGGGCTTTCACTTCCCCTACTACTTTTATGACCTTTATTCAAAATATGTTTATCCTGTAAATAAAAATAACCTCCTTACCATAAGCGCCTTTTACTCGAGGGACGTCTATGGCCTTGATGGCGAAAGGGCATTTGTTGCCCGGAAGGAAGACCCAAGCTGGGGCAACCTGTTTTTGAACCTGACAGATGAGTACTTCTTCAACAGCAAAAGCTCGGTTGAGTTTAAGGCTTTCATGAGCCGGGCTTCTTTAGGAGTAAACACTCAGGTTTTCTTCACCGACTTTGAGCACCAGGCGGGTACAACTGATACTACAGAAGTCAGTAACTATATCGAAGACATTACGGCCCGGCTAACATTCAACTTCCATCCCGAGGGGCAGGCGCTCTCAATGGGAATTGAGGCAAAGAATGAAAAGATACATTACAACTGGAACTTCGACCAGACAGACTTAAACGGCATGTATATTCATCCCCTCGAGAGCGTGTTCTTTGACTTTGCTCCGGCGCAATATGATTATAACGGGAATGAATTCTACTTAAATGCATTTGTAACCGATAAAGTTACATTAAGCCCTGAAAGCGAGCTTACGGCAGGATTAAGGGGGAGCTACATTAAAAATCTTAATGCATTCCTTCTTCTTCCCTCTTTTTCATTCAGCTATAACTTTCTTCCGAACCTGCAGGGGCACATAAGCTACGGGAGGTATTTTCAGAATACATACACCCTTAAAGAGCGTAAAACAGATGCCGTATTCACCCCCTTTATGACATCTTTCCTGCCGGAAGACAGGAATTGTATCCCTTACTCCGACCATTTTGCTTCGGGCCTCGTATTTTCAGATGTATTCTCTGAGAAAACAAGCCTGGAGGTGGAGGGCTATTTTAAGGATAGAAAAAATCTTGCAACAACCTACGGAGCGGATGAGGAGCTAAAGTATGAAAAAGGCTATGCCGCGGGACTGGACGTTCTCCTGAAAAAAGAGGAAGGAGACTTAACAGGATGGCTTGGGTATTCATTCCTGCATTCGGTTAAGAAAGATGACGTCTACTACTATTATGCCCCTTTGGACAGGACACATAACGTGAAGATACTTATGAACTACGCCCTTTCAAACTCATGGCAGCTTAACGCGTTCTGGACTTTCTCTACTGGCCTGCCCTACTCTGTCCCTGTCGGGAAATATATAGGCCCTCCAAACGATGATGGTTACTACTTCCCTCGTTACCAGGATGGGCACAGCCTGAAACTGATTGAAGGAAGAAGGAACTCCGAAAGGTTCAGGGAATCCCACAGGCTAGACCTGGGCATCTCGGGATCATTCATGTGGGGCAGCATTCTTTACAAACCTTATCTTCAGGTAATGAACGTATATAACAGTCCTAACCCGTACAGTTATGCGCCCTCCACATCGCAGGTAACACCTCAGGAGGGGCAGGAAGTTGGCTCCTCTATTTTCCCCGTAATTGGAATAACAGCAGAGTTTTAACATGAAAAAAAATATTATTTTCATTTTAGCATCAGTGATTCTCCTCATTGCTTCGGGGTGTGAAAACCTGAATAACCCCGGGGAGATTAAAATTAAGAACAGCCTGTTTTTTAATCTTCAGGCAAACAGCTCCCGGCAGCAAGTCTTTATCTACAAGAACCCGGATTTGTCCGGAAGGACCGAATATGACGCCGCAGATCCGTTCATTAACTTTTTCAATAAAGATGCTGTAGTTACCCTTAAGGACATGCTGAGCGCAGAGAGTACAGGTTTTACGCTGACAGAGGATACTTTGGATTTTTCTCATTATATTTCTTATTACAATAATTCCGGACGTACTTCCCCAACTCCTTATAAACCTTACTATACCAACAGCGCGGCTTTTGAGGTTAAACCTTTGACAGATTATTATCTCTCCGTCAATGCGGATGGCAATATTATTACAGGTCAAGTGACCACGCCCGGGGATTTTGAAATCACCTCTCCCGGAAACGCCGAAGAAAAAAGAGGCCTCCAGAACCTGCGTAGCACTACAATAACGTGGAACCAAAGTAAAAATGCGGCAGGATATATTGTAAATATTATCTGCCTGATGAGGTTTTATGATTTTCAGGATTCAACATGGAGAGTAGAAAATTCTAACGTAAGAAGTCGCTTTTGGGCAACTACGTCTTGCCGGGTGGGCGACTTCCTAAGCCCTTATTCAGATGTACAGTCTGGCCCAGTTTTAATCCGTGTTGAAGCTTACGATAATAATTATGTTGAACATTACCAGAATAAGAATGAATCAGTGGGGTTAAACAACGCTTACGGATGCTTTTCCTCTTCACTAATGAAGGAAGTGAGAATTTACTTTGATAAATAAGGTAATTTTTTTATTGGGGGGCTTTAAAGATAAAAAACCGGTAAAGAGCATGGAAGGGTTTGGACCTTCATAGTACCTTGGCTATATAAACTCTTTACCGAAGCTATTGAGCAAAAACCAAGAAATTACATATTTGTTTTACCATTTATA
>JBLMYS010000300.1:0-9023 GCA_050258415.1 Acidobacteriota bacterium
CGGAATGGAAGTATTTTTCTTTATAACAGAAATTGTATTGCTGAGGTTTCCGTTCATCATGAGGCTGCCCCCGACAAGAAATCCGTCAACGCCGGCGCTTTCGCATCTTTTTACGAAACCGGTTAATTTTTCTCCGGAGATTTTATCAGGATCAATGAGTATAAGGTAAGCGGCACCCTTTTCCGAAATCCTCTCAAGCAGATAGTTGTATATGTTCATAAGGTCAAATTATTTTGCCAAAATATAAAAATTAAAGAAGAAAGTTCAAAGGGGAAAAAGGTCCAAAGTCCAAAGTCCAAAGCCCCACAAATTTGAGGCCCGATTCAGCGGGCCTTTCTATTTTATGACTAGCCACGACCTTCAGGTCGTGGAATAATGCGCCCCACACCCCCATTCGGGCTTTAGCCCCCGACTGACCGTGTAAACCCCATCTCACCGTTTAAAAATAAAAAAAGGGCAAAAGGATCATTTTTCTCCTTTTGCCCTTAACTATAATTCGCGGGTATTATTTATACATTCTTGAATTATCGGCTATTACTTAAGCGTTCTTTGTGCTTAAGGAGATCCTGCCTTTTACAAGATCGATTCCTATAATCTGAACGTCAAGTATATCGCCTACCTGAAGCACTTCGAGCGGATTCTTTACATATTTGTTTGCTATCTGTGAAATATGCAGTAATCCGTCCTGCTTTACGCCAATATCAACAAATGCTCCGAAATCAACCACATTCCTGACCGTTCCTTTAAGCCTCATGCCTTCGCGCAAATCCTCTATTTTCAGAACGTCGCTTCTGAGTATAGGCTTCGGGAGTTCCTCGCGCGGATCGCGTCCCGGTTTCTTAAGGTTTTCTATAATATCCAGAAGCGTAGGCTCACCTATCTGAATATCCTTCGCAATTTTAGCAGTGCCCTTGTGTGAGGCATAAAGACTTACAACGCCTGCTGAATCCTTGATGCGGTCTGCTGAAACGTTGCAGAACTTCAAAAGCTGCTCGGTTGCTGAGTATGATTCAGGGTGAATGAACGTATTATCAAGCGGATTTTCGCCGTTTGGTATTTTAAGGAAGCCTGCGGCTTGTTCGAAGGCCTTGTCCCCAAGCCCCGTTACATTCATTAGCTGCTGGCGGCTTGTGAACTTGCCTGTAGATTCCCTGTACTTAACAATGTTCGATGCAATCCTCTTGTTTAAGCCCGATACATAAGTAAGAAGAGATACTGAAGCCGTATTAAGGTCGACACCCACGTAGTTAACGCAGCTTACGACGACGTCATCGAGCTTTTTGCTTAAGAGCTTCTGGTCGACGTCATGCTGATAGAGCCCAACGCCAATGGATTTGGGATCGATCTTAACCAGTTCTGCAAGAGGATCCATAAGCCTTCTTGCAATTGAGATATTGCCTCTCTGGCTTGCTTCAAGCTCGGGAAATTCCTGCTTTGCAAGTGGGGAGGCGGAATAAACAGAAGCGCCGGCTTCACTTACAATTACATAGTGGCACTTAAGAGAGTTTGTTTTAATAATATCGGCAATGAAAAACTCGGTTTCGCGGCTTGCCGTTCCGTTACCTATTGCAATTACATCAACATTATATTTTTTAATAAGCGCAAGAACAATTCTTGCGGCCTCATCTGTCCTGTTCTGAGGCGGATGAGGATAAATTGTATGGCCTTCGAGGTACTTGCCCGTAGGGTCAATAATAGCCACTTTACTGCCGGAGACAAAGCCCGGGTCAATTCCCATGATCATTCTTTCAGCAATAGGCGGCTGAAGAAGGAGCTGCTTCAGGTTGGAAGCAAAGATTTCAATTGCGTGCAGGTCGGCTATTTCTGTAAGGAAGCTTCTTACTTCACGCTCAATTGAAGGGAATATAAGTCTCGAGAATGAGTCCTCGGTCGTTTCTTCAAGAATTTGCATGAAAACAGAATCAGGATAATTAAGGTAGGTCTCAAGTATTTTTCTTAAAACCGGGCCTTCATCAAGCTGAAAGTTTACTTTCAGAACCTTATCCCTTTCGCCGCGGTTAATGGCAAGGACCTGGTAGGGTTTAAGGCGCGGGATCTCCATTTTGAAGTCGTAATAGATCTCATAAACATCCTTCTTTGTATCTACTGATCCGGTTTCTTTTTCCTTTGCTTTTTCGGATCCTATGACGGCGGTATTCTGAACGTATTCGCGTACAGTCTTGCGGACCTCGGCGTTTTCGCTGATCATTTCGGCGATAATATCCTTTGCTCCCTGGAGAGCCTCTTCAACCGAGGCAACACCAAGCTCCTCGTTTATGAATTCTGCCATTTTTGCCTCGAAATCGCCATTAAATGAGGGGTTTTCGAGTATGAACATTGCAAGGGGTTCAAGCCCTTTAGCCTTAGCGATAGTGCCGCGGGTTTTTCTTTTCGGCTTATAAGGGAGGTAAAGATCCTCAACTTCCTGCAGTTTGGTTGAGCTTGTAATTTTGTCCCTTAATTCATCAGTAAGTTTACCCTGTTCCTCGATGCTCTTAAGAATAGTTTCCTTTCTTTCCTCGAGGATTGTAATGTAATTCAGCCGGTCCTCAATTTCGCGGAGCTGTTCTTCATCCAGGCCGCCGGTTCTTTCCTTACGGTAACGGGCGATAAAGGGGATAGTAGCGCCGTCCTTGAAAAGCTCGATCACCTCTTTAACCTGGTCGACTTTTACTTTTAGTTCATTGGCAATTATTAAAGGAATATTGATCATTATAAAACCCTATAAAATTTAACAGAAAACCTGATATTTAATCAAATGAATGCAGGAGTTGTCTTGTTGTCCTGAATTTTAGAGAACAAAAGTAAGTCCAAACGGGTGAATATATCAAGACTTTTTTAGAAATCTAAACTTTTCCGCTGAAAAAGCGATAATTATAGTGTACTGGCGTCTTTATTTAAAAACACTTCAAACTCAAAGGATAGTTTACCGGGTCATGGAACAGGAAGAATTCATAACTGAAACTTCGGGTGAATCTCTGGGGCGCGAGATGCAGGTCGCCAGGTTCAGGACCTATGCCAAAGAGCACTTTCAGGATCTGGTAAAAAAAGAGGTGGATTATTTAGAATTCATCAAAAAAAGCGCCCAGTTCTACAGTTTCCGTTTGCCCCCGGACAAAGGGGAGCTGTTCATAAGGTATGTTTCGGCCCCGTATTTCTGGTTGTGCGATTCTCCGGCCCTGACTAAATTTGAAGAATGGTTAAAGGTGGAATCCAGGGGAAGGAGCGCGGCTCTGGAAGGCTACAGGACCATCAAGGAATTTTATTCCAAATGGGCTACATTAAAATCGGAGCAGGAGAAAAAGTATTATTCCCTTTCGACCTTGAAGCTCATTGAGCGTGAACCAAATAAAGACAATATTCTTGTTCAGATATTTAATGCAGTAATACTAACCTACGATAAAAAGCTATTCAATCCCGCAAAGGCTTCCGAGTTGCTGCAGAACGCGCTTATGACACTGGAGAATCTGAAGCTTGAGGCTCAGTTAAAAGGTGAGTTCCAGTACCTGATTAATCTCTATGCGGGTTTTGCATATCTAAAGCAGCTGAACTACGATGAAGCCGTACAGAGGTTTTCCGCCGCAGTCAATTCAAGCTCAACTGGTATTACAGGAAAGTTTTATCTTGCCTATGCGGCAAAGCGTTCCGGGAGTCCCGAGGCCGCAATGATGATGCTGAATGAATTATTGCATTTTGACAAGGCGGCAATTGAATATGCTATTGAGCTGAACAGCATGATACTAATGACGTATTTCATAAGGAATGCAGTTACATACGAGATATTTGCCGAGGCGGATTTTGCCGATCTTCTTGAGGAAATTGAGACTGCCATAGCTATTGAGACCGGGATAAATGAATTTAGTTTTATGAAGATTTCCGATGCTTTGTCAAAGCTGGCCGAATCAAAGGTAAAGGAATTTTACACCGAGGAATTAGAAAAGAGCATAGCTTTTCTCGACAAGACCAGCACGGGGCTCATCGGAAACAGGAACACGATAGCCGATTACACCTTATCGGCCCTGCAGGCGAAGCTCTTCAAGGTTGTGGAAAAGATAATAGAGACCATCCGGCAGAAGTTTATGGCGGAGGTTTACGATCAGCTTAAGCAATACGACATAGTTATAGATGAAAACCTCACTGCTATAAAGCATCTGGAAAAAGAAGAAGAGGAGATGAAAAATCTCCAGAAGAAGAAGCTGACCGATCAGCTGGAGGAGCTGGAGACGACGATAAGCGAGAATATTGCTTTTCTGGAAGACAAGATTGAAAACATTCACCTGGATGCAAAGTTCAACCCCCACACAGTCTTTAACAATTCGATGGTTTACAACCTTATTGTGACGCTGGTAGTCTTTACCATTGGGGCATTTGCCGGATGTTCGAGGAGTTCGCTGGACACTTCGGAAGGCTTAAGGGACGTGATGTCGACAGTAATGCTTGGGGGCATCAAGTGGGGCACGGTGACGTTTTTCATCGGAACTATAATCTCCGGCTTTACGGCGGCCTTTGCTGTAATGGAGCGTACGACAGAAAAGCAGAACCTCTTAAGGAAGATCACCTATTTCAAGTCTCACAAGGAGCGTGAGGTGGAGCTTTTGACGCGTGAGAGTGAAAAGAGGATAAAGACCATAGGGGAGAACTTCAAGGAGAGGGTTACAGATCGCAAGAGGGCAGTAGACAAAGTAAGGAACGAAAAAGAGGACCGTAACGCCGAGCTCCTGGCCGAAGCCAACAAAAAAATAGACACCTACAAAGATCGCCTGGATTTGGTAGTAAAAGTGGAGGCTTAGATTCAGAACAGTATGCACCGCGTTTTTTTACCTTCCTAAAGAGTCTTACAAAAAGACAAATCATTCCATGCAAAAATCCACTCCTAATTAAAACTTAAAGTAACTTGTGGCTAAAGTTAGCCAAGGATCCAAAAGAAATCAAAAATTATGTTGATTTCCAGCCTTTTCCCCATAAAAATGATGGTACGAAATTAGATGTATTTCCTGTGCGACTAGTACCATGTCGATCGCGGGATAAGATAAAGTCAGAAAAACTGCCTTATTGCTGTATTATTCTCTGTAGAATATTTATGTGAGGATTTGAGTAAAGCAAACCAGAGTAATTAAATAATTGAATCTATAAATGGGTTAAAATAAATCCAGGAGAGGAAATGGAAAAAGAAACAATTTATAACATTGTGACTAAAGTATTGGGAGAATATATGGAATCTCAAGATAAAACAGTTGAAATAAATGAACATACTCCCATGCTCGGTTCGGATTCAGTTGTTGATTCACTGGGTTTAGTTAACGTCATAGTGGATATAGAATCTGTTTTACTTGATAATGACGTTGAGATATCTTTAACCTCTGATAAAGCAATGTCATCTAGAATAAGTCCTTTTAGAAATGTTGCTTCATTGGTAAACTTCATCTACAGCCAGGTTGATGGAAAGAATGAATAAAGTAATACTGGTTACAGGGACACGAAAGGGAATAGGCAAATCGATTGCCGAATATTACCTCCAGAAAGGTTGTAAAGTAATTGGTATTAGCCGTAGAATGGGAAGTATTGATAATGAAAATTATCAGCATTATTCTCTTAATGTTTCAGATGAAACTTTGGTAATTAAAGCGGTTAAGGAAATTTCAAAAAAATATGGAAGAATTGACGCATTGATCAACAATGCAGGTGTTGCAGCGATGAACCATCTTTTGTTGACTCCTTCTGAAATGGTAAAAAAAGTATTCGAAACCAACTATTTAGGCACTTTTTTATTTACCAGAGAAGTCTCCAAAATCATGATAAAGCAGAAATACGGACGCATAGTGAATTTCTCCACAGTGGCTGTAGCCTTAAAGCTAGATGGAGAGGCAGTATATGCATCAAGCAAGGCCGCGATTGAAAATTTTACAAAGATTTCATCAAAGGAACTGGGGAGCTTTGGCATTACGGTAAATGCAATCGGGCCCACTCCCATAGAAACAGATCTGATAAAAAATGTACCTCAGCAAAAAATAGATAATTTGATTAAACAGCAGTCCATTAAAAGGTTTGGAAATTTCAATGATGTCATTAATGTGATTGAATTTTTCCTCAGTGACAGCAGTGAATTTATCACAGGACAAATAGTTTATTTAGGTGGAATTAACAGTTAAAGGGAATATATGCACTGGCTAATAAATCGGCTCCAGGATAATAGCAGCAAAATCGCTATAGCCGACAGGGAGATAGAATATTCTTATGAAACTCTTAAAGATAAAATAGAGGAATATTATGTTCGGTTTCAAAAGGAAATTACTCCTGGTGAATGTGTTACAATTCTTTCTGATTATTCATTTTATTCAATAGCTGCATTTATTGCTCTGCTGATCAACAAAAATATTATAGTTCCTATCACTACCAAAGTAACAGAGGAAATTGAAGACCGTATTTCTACTTCTGGTGCAGAGAAAAATATCGTGATCAAATCTGAAAACCTCAGTATTGAGAGCGTAGGAAACAGCTCAGAAAGGCATCAATACTATAAAAATCTTATTAACTTGAATCATTCAGGATTAGTACTCTTTAGCAGTGGCAGTACAGGTAAACCTAAGGCAATGGTGCATGATTTAGATGTACTCGTAGAAACATATATCAATAAGAAACAAAGAGGACTGAATTTTCTGGTCTTCTTGATGTTCGATCATATAGGCGGATTAAATACACTGTTAAATTGTCTGTCGATGGGCGCTACAATCACGATACCCGAATATAGAGAGCCGGAGCATATCTGTAAACTGATAGAAAAGTATAATGTTAACGTGCTCCCCTCATCACCAACTTTCCTTAACCTGTTGATCCTAAGCGAATCCCATAGAAAATATGATCTAAGCAGCCTGATAATGATAACCTATGGAACTGAACCGATGCCTGAGGAATTGTTAAGAAGAATAAAAGAGGCTTTCCCAAAAACAAAATTACTTCAAACATTTGGGACGAGTGAAACCGGAATTACGACGACAGCCAGCAAATCATCATCCAGTACATTTATTAAAATTGACGATCCGAATACAGATTATAAAATTGTTGAAGGTGAATTGTGGATAAAAAGTAAAACTCAAATCCTGGGCTATCTAAATGCAAGCATGGACAGATTTACAGAGGATGGATGGTTTAAGACAGGAGATTTGACTGAAGCAACGGAAGATGGCTTTATAAAAATAATTGGCAGAAATAGTGATATTATTAATGTGGGGGGTGAAAAAGTGCTGCCCGCAGAAGTAGAATCTGTATTGTTGCAGATGCCGGAAATAGCAGATTGCATGGTTTATGGAGAAAATAACCCTTTGACGGGTCAGATTGTTGTTGCAGATGTTGTTCTGAAAAATGAGTCTGTAAAAAACGATATAAAAAAATTAATTCAAAGATATTGCGGGGATAAAATAAGCAGATATAAGATTCCTGTAAAAATAAAAGTGAAAGATCGTACTAGTTTCAGTGACAGATTTAAAAAAATCCGTAGGTGAAAACCGGGAATTCAGGAATAAAATGAAGATAATTGACGCATACTGGGAAAAAAGAAATTTAGGGGTTACTTGTAAGGAAATTATAATTGAACGAGAAGATTCAGTTCAGGATCTTGAAATCTTTTTGGACAGCCTGAAAAATGTTGAATATTCTGTAATAAAAATATATCCCGGGAACGTAGAACTTTTAAAGTATCTTCAATCAAATGGATTTTACTTTGTAGAAACGCTTTCCGAAATATCACTTGATATTGAGAATTATTCGATCCCTACAAATTTTGAAAAACTTAATGAGAGTATTAAATACAAAGTGTTACCCTCTTCGCAATTAAATACCTTACGCCTGGAAATTGAAAAGGGGATATTTAACACAGACCGGATTGCTTTAGATTCCCGGTTCGGGATAGATATTGCTGCTCGCAGGTATTTTAATTGGATTCAGGATGAAGTAAGTAAGGGAAATTGCGTTTATGAAATCCTGAAGGATGAAAAACCTATTGGCTTTTTTGCATTGAAACAGATTCGGAACAGATCATATGAAACTTTTCTGGCCGGTATGTATTTAGACAGCCCTAATTTCGGCTTTGGATTTTCTTTAATAAGTAAGTCTATTGAAGAAATAAGAATAAAAAATGGGAAATATTTCGTCACGCATATTTCGTCAAACAATTTGCAAATAAACAGATTATATGCTCAATTTGGGTTTATTCCCGTTAATACATACTACGTAATGGTGAAACATTTTAACTGACAATATTAACTTCAGGAAGCTGAAACGTTATATCGGAAATTCCGGAAAATATTAACATTTAAGATTTTCTTATTAGTGTGACAAGTACCTTGGGAAAACGTTTATGATACCTTTTAACAAGCCTTACCTGACGGGTAAGGAGATGCATTATATATATCAGGCGGTATATTCAGGTAAAATTTCTGGCAATGGTATATATACAAAGAAGTGTCAAAAGTATTTTGAAGATCATTATGGCATTAAAAAAGCATTGATGACAACATCCTGCACAGATGCTTTGGAAATGTGTGCTATTCTTGCAGATATAAAGCCGGGAGATGAGGTGATCGTGCCATCTTATACATTTGTCTCTACTGCACTGGCTTTTGTCCGCCAGGGAGCCAAAATTGTGTTTGCTGATAGCAGGAAGGATCATCCGGGAATTGATGAGGACAGCTTGGAAGATCTAATTACCGAAAAGACTAGGGCTATTGTCCCGGTCCACTATGCAGGTGTGGCCTGCGATATGGATAAAATCATGGCTCTTGCTGAAAAACATAATCTGCTGGTAATCGAGGATGCTGCTCAGGCTGTTAATTCTTTCTATAAGGGAAAACCATTAGGCAGTATTGGACACCTGGGAGCATTTTCTTTTCATGAGACAAAAAATATAAATGCCGGTGAAGGCGGTTTGTTGACTATTAATGATGAGAGATTTATTAAGAGATCGGAACTAATTTGGGAAAAAGGAACCAACAGGGCGGAGTTCTTCAGGGGGGAGGTCAATAAGTACG
>JBLMYS010000301.1:0-35632 GCA_050258415.1 Acidobacteriota bacterium
GAGGCTGGGCGCCTGAAGGCCCAACGGAAATAAATAAAGAAAGAAAGAGGAAAAAGAGTATTCTTACTTTCAATGGAACACCTTCCGAAAGATATGAATATTAGAAAAATAATTAGTGTACATTTTTACATTAGTAAGACGAGCTTTACATCTTCGCAGTACCATTGTAACGAACGCAGCACAAATATATACCTGAAGCGGGACTTTTGCCACTGTCATTTAAGTAATTCCATTCAATGCGGAAGACTTCCCCTCATTCATTAAAGCTCAATTACAACGGGGTTACTCAGTCTACCAGCTTCTTCGTCGAGATAGTTTCTGAATTCCTCTTCTGTTTTTAATCCATTTAGCTCTTTTTGCCATGCGGCCCCGAAAAAGTAGCCCACTTTGCCATCCTTTGGTTTTAGTTCCACGATGTAGCTTACGCTGTCCTCAGTTACCTTGATAAGGTCCGATTGCCTGAAGAAAATCACCAGTCCCAGGTTATCCCCAGCCAGGCTCTGAGCGCCGTAAGAGGCGATGTAGCCCCATCTGTGGCTATTCGTGTCCTTAACCAGCAGGCATCCCTCGTGCTTTGCAATTCCTGTTACAATGTTCTCCGGACTCCCAGAGATAGTAAGGTCAGTTTTTGTAAGCCTGCTTCCGGCACTAATTGAAAGAAGTGAACTGATATTAAACCGTAAAGAGTCTACCATCCATCCGGAATAAATATTTAATATGCTGCTTCTGATTGGTCCGTCTGATGTAACAATTGAATTCACCTTGTCTACTTTAGAAACCGTGTTAACTTTCCCGCTTCTCATCATTCCAATCGAGCCCAGGCCAAGAGATTCACCGACCTTAAAAATGTCCATTCCCCAGTCGCACATTTTCGTATAAGATTCCCTGCTGTCGGAAACCAGGTCATTTAAGCCAACTTCCTGGAGCACCATTCTACCGGTAAGTTTTCCGAATATGTCGTTTCTGTTCCTTGAATCCAGGTAAAAGCGGTAAGCCACCCTGTCCGACTCCCAGCCGGGTCCCTCAAACTTATATAGAGCATCGTGAGCAAAGTGATCCTGTGGCATTTCAACTTCCTTTACGCTATGGAACTCTCCACCCGTATAGACACCGTTTACAAGCTTATAGCCGGTTTTGACGGATATTTCAGCGTGTGTTCTTTTGGTGTACTCTTTCTCAGGGAGCATACCGGATTCAATTGCCAGAGTTTTACTTTCATTAGGCTTTAGATCCGTGAGTATTATTATATTATCTGCTTTTCCGTCGCCGTCTATGTCTTCGCACTGGGCCGGAAGCTGAGTCTCACCGTCGTAAACCACAAATGCATTTTCATTGAACCTGGGATTAACTTTTTTAAGATCCCCTATGGGAAGGGGGATCACTTCATCTTTTCTTCCCATGTTTGCGGGATTTGTAACTTTGACTCTCATAATCTTGCCTTTGCTTATATCGGAAGCAAGGGTTCCTGAAATAAGTTTTGAGTTAAAGCTAAATAAAATCAGGAAAGAAACTGGAAGAATTCTAATCAAGAAAGATGTTTTTGGAGTTTGCATTTTAGTATAGCCAATCCATTTAGTGGAAATAAAAATAAATGCGGGTTTTCTGGCTAAAGAGTTCAGCCCTTATTAAATTTAATGCAGGTAGAGCGAAGTACGAGTTCAGTGTCAATAACCACCTGTTTCGGTTCAAACTCCTCTCTGTTGTCGATATTTTCCAGAAGCAACTGCATTGAGTTATCAGCAATTTCCTTAGTCGGCTGATCAACACAGCTCAAAGGGGGTGAAAGAAAATTCTGTGTTATTGAATTTCCAAAGCAAATAATGTCGATGTCATCGGGTATGCGGAGGCCCAGTTCCTTTGCTGCCTCGTAAACCCCGAGTGCAACGGGATAAGTAACGGTAAAAATAAGGTCAGGAAGACTATTCTTTTGGTAAAGTTTCATCAGAGAGTCATAGCCGCCTTTCTCACTGAAATCACCAATTATCACCCATTCAGGATTTATATTTATCCCATGTTCTAAAAGGGCATCTTTATAACCTCTTAATCTCTCACGGCTGATGTTAATATCGAGGCTGCCTGTGAAGTTGGCAATATTCTTATAGCCTAATCCAATTGCGTGTTCAATGGCCATTTTAGCGCCGCTATAATCATCAATTCTTACTTTATTTACGCCTTCCAAATCAGGAATGCGGTCAATAAAAACAAGCGGCACTCCCCTGCTTTTAATTAATTCAAAAATCTCAATATCCTTTGTATCCTGGGAAATAGATATAATCATGCCGTCCACTCGCATAGAAAGGAGCGTCTGTATATGTTTCATCTGTCTTTCAGCATTTTCCTGTGAGACGGTAAGAATAATCTCATAATTGTTTTCAAAGGCAAAATCGTAAATGTGCTCTATAATTGAGCTGAAGAAGTGATGGGCGATTTTTGGAATAACCACACCAATCATATTAGATCTCCTTGAAGAAAGATTCCTGGCAAGGAGGTTCGGAGAATACCCGAGGTCATCGGCTATTTTCCTGATGATTTTCGTTGTCTCAGGAGAAATATCGGGATGCCCTCTGAGTGCTTTGGAAACAGTGACCGTGGAAACATTCAGTTTTTGAGCAATATCGCTGAGCCTGATTTGTTTTGGACGCATTTTTACTTCTTGGTTAAATTAGATCTTTAGTATTTAATATACGGAATTTGAGAATGAAATTAAATTTTATTGAGCATTACAAAGAAAAAGCTTCCGAAACAATTATTCAGGGATTAAGGTCACGAACCTTTAAATACAGCTCCGCCACCTTACCCACATGGGCTACAAAATGTATTTTCTATAGTGGAAATGCTGCTGCTATTGAACAGCTGCAGCAGACAAACATATCAGACGTTGCCATCCCAGAAGCAGAAATAATTTCTGGCATTTCTGTAAGAGATATCCCTAACCATATTACCCACCAGGCCGATATCATTAGGTATATAGCCTTTTTCAACCTCATCGCCTAAAACGGAGCATAAAACTCTTCTGAAGTATTCGTGCCTGGGATATGAAAGGAAGCTTCTGGAGTCGGTAAGCATACCGACAAAGCGGCTTAAGAGTCCCATATTTGACAGAGCATCGATCTGACGTTCCATGCCCGATTTCTGGTCCAGGAACCACCATGCGCTTCCGTACTGGATTTTACCCGGAGTACTCCCGTCCTGAAAGTTACCTGTCATTGAGGCCATGAGTTCATTATCCGCCGGGTTAAGGTTATAAATAATTGTTTTAGCAAGTTGATTATCGTTATCTAGGCGGTTTAAGAATTTTGCCAGTGGTCTTGCAATATCACAATCGCCAATTGAATCGAGACCTGTATCAGCCCCCAGTAGGCGGAACATTCTTGAGTTTGTATTTCTGAGGGCACCAATATGGAGCTGCTGGACCCATCCGCGTTCAAAATCCATGGTTGCGAATTCATACATCATTACCGATTTGAATTTCAGAACTTCCTTCGTATTCAGCTCTTTCTGGGAAATGAGCTTTTCAAAAATTGAATTTATTTCTTCTTTTGTGTAGTCTTCGGCATATGCAGTATCTAAGCCGTGGTCGGAAAGTCGGCTTCCGTTTTCATGAAAATATGTGTGGCGTTTTCTTAATGCTTCGATATACTCGTGAAAGTTCTTAATTGACATGCCGGAGGCCAGTTCGAGTTTTCCGAGGTAGGAAGAAAATTCTTTTACGTTTTCAACAGCCATTGCTTTATCGGGGCGGAATGCAGGGAACACCTTTACACCGAAAGGGTTGCTGTTTATCATTTTATGATATTCAAGAGAATCTGTAGGATCATCAGTTGTGCAGACGACTTCGACATTAAACTGTTTCAGGAGTCCCTGTGTCGAGAAATTATCTTCCTGAAGAAGGCTGTTGCATTCTCTCCAGATGCTTTCGGCAGTAAGGGGGTTGAGGAGCCTGTCGGAGATTCCGAAAGGTCTTTTAAGCTCCATGTGAGTCCAGTGGTAGAGCGGGTTTTTAATTGTAAATGGAACAGTTTCAGCCCACTTGAAAAACTTTTCCTTGTCCGAAGCATTCCCGGTAATAAATTTTTCATTTACGCCATTGGTGCGCATGGCTCTCCACTTGTAATGATCCCCCTGGAGCCAAATTCCGGTAATGTTTTCAAATTTTCTGTTTTCAGCAATCTGCTGAACGGGAAGGTGGCAGTGGTAATCAACAATTGGTTCATCCTTAGCGTAATCAAAGTAGAGTTTTTCTGCAGTTTTGCTTGAAAGAAGAAAATTTTCCTTAACAAAAATATCTTTCATTTTAGGATCCTTATGATATGATCTTTAAGATTATATGGTTATTACCTTTCAACTCTTCCCGAACCGCTTCCCATTGCAAGCTTATTAACCTCTTCAACGCTGACGAGGTTAAAATCCCCGGGAATTGTTTGTTTAAGGCAGCTTGCTGCCACGGCAAATTCCAGGGCCTCTTTTGAAGATGGGAGCTTAAGCAAGCCATAAATAAGGCCGCTTGCAAATGAATCGCCGCCTCCCACGCGGTCAACTATCTGTATCATGTATTTTTTTGACCTATAGGGGATACAGCAGTCATTCTCATCCAGCATGACAGCGCTCCATCCATTAGTTGAGGCCGAGTAGCTTTCTCTTAAAGTTATTGCCACAGTCTTGAAGCAGAATTTCTCCTTCAGCTGTTTCATCAGTTCGTAGTATCCCTCTTCGTTAAGTTCGGCACTTTCCACAGCTGTTGCTTTGGGTTTCATACCAAGTGACTTTTCAGCATCCTCCTCATTTGCAATGCATACGTCGACGTACTCCATAAGAGGGACCATAACTTCCTGTGCTTCTTTTACAGGCCATAACTTTGCCCTGTAGTTTAAGTCTGCACTTACGGTAGCGCCGGCATTTTTAGCCGCAATGAGGGCAGCTTTCAGGCATTCCCGGGCATTTTTCCCGAGAGCCGGAGTAATGCCCGTCCAGTGAAACCATTTTGTGCCTGCAAAGACCCTGTCCCAGTCGAGCTCATCTGCTTTAATTTCAGTAACTGAGGAGTCTGCCCTGTCGTAAATTACCTTGGAAGCCCTCTGGCTTGCTCCGGTTTCGAGGAAATAAATTCCCACACGGTTTCCGCCTCTGACTATATAATCCTCACGGACGCCAAATCTTCTTAAGTAATTAACAGCAGACTGCCCGATTTCATGTTTAGGCAGTTTAGATACGAAATAACTTTGAAATCCATAATTAGAAAGTGCAACTGCAACATTTGCCTCTCCGCCACCAAATGTTACGTCAAATTTTTCGGACTGTACAAATCTCTTATAGCCGGGCGTTGAGAGCCTTAACATTATTTCGCCCATTGTTACAACTTTAATTCCCATTTAATGCTCCGCTACATTATGCTGATAATTTTTCATCATTTGAAGCACTGCCTTCAGGCAAAAGTGCTTCAGCAGTTTTAATAATACCGGTGTTTATGATCTGGCTTAGGTTGTGCTCTGTGGCCTCTAAAAGCCCCTCAACTTTCGTCAGGTCCAGACCCCAGAAAGATTCATTTGATAAGACGCCCCTGCAAATTTGGCCGGGTTCGCCTTCATACATCTGCCACAGCTTTTCAAAAAACGCCTGAACTTCAGGACTGTCAGAGATCTCATAGTTTTCTTCTCCCCTTTTGCCATAAAGCCTGCCATCAGAGGAAAACTTCCCCCTGTAGAACATGATCAAAGAAGCAAGCGAGAATGGCAGTATTAGAGGAAGGCATCCCTTTTTATCGATATACTTTAAGAGAGAAGGAAGCACTCTAACTTTGAATTTTGAAACAGAATTAAGTGAAATGGACAATAGGAAATGCTTTATGAAAGGATTGCCGAAACGTTCCAGCACGGCAAGAGCGTACTCCTCTTTTTCTTTTTCAGGCAGCTCAAGCGTCGGAATAATTTCATTAAACACCGCGCTCATTATGAGATTGTTAAAGAGGTCATCGTCCACCATTTCCTTTACCGTATTTTTTCCGCTCAAGTAGGCAGCCAGTACGCTTAACGTGTGGGCGCCGTTTAATATTCTAACTTTTCTTGTTCTGTAGGGCTGCTGATCTGGTGTCCATTTTACGTTTAAGCCTGCCTCGGTAAAAGGGAGCTCGCGGCTGAAGGTTTCATCGCCCTCAATTACAAAGAAGTGGAAGAGCTCTCCCGTATCCAGAAGTTTATCTTCATAGCCGAGATCCTTTGTTATAGAGGATACTTCTTCTTTAGGGTATCCGGGAACAATCCTGTCAACCAGTGTATTAAAGAAGCAGTTATCTTTGTCAATCCACGCCTTAAAGCCTTCAGGAAGAGCCCAGTCTTCTGCATGCTTTAGGATTGCTTTTTTAAGCATTGTGCCGTTGGCTTCAATAAGTTCGCAGGGAATTATTAACATTCCCTTTTCTTCCATTCCATTAAAATGCAAATATCTTTCATAAAGAAATCTTGCAAGCTTGGCAGGATAACTTTTTGGGCAAACAGATTCGGGATAGGGAGTATTAACGTACTCTATGCCGGCTTCGGTTGTGTTTGAAACTACGTAGCGCAGTTCAACCTGTTTTGCCAGGGCAAGATATTCATCCCAGTTTTCGTAGGGGTTTATTCCGCGACTGAGAGACGTAATTATTTCCCTTTTTTCAATTACCTGCCCCTGATCAACTCCTCTGAGGAAAAGAGTGTAGAGCCCATCCTGCTCGTTAATGAGGTTTATGAGACCCTGTTCGAGAGGCTGAATTACAACAACACTTCCGTTAAAAAGATTTTTTTTATTTAGTTCATTAAACATCCAGTCGATAAAGGCACGAAGAAAGTTGCCTTCGCCGAACTGAATTACTCTTTCAGGAAAGTTCTTTATTGGACCGGCCTTAATTTTTTCTGAATTAATTATTTTTTCGATATTTTCTTTTTTTAACTGCATTTCGATCCTTATAATATTATGAAGGCCGCCGGAAGGCAGGCCTTCGGCACAATTCAAAATTAAGTTTTAGAGTGTTACCCCATCTTTCCAGACAGCTATTTCGCGGTATCCGTTAATTTCATTTTTTGTTTTTATTTCACCTGAAGCAACTTTAATTACAAAGTCGAGGAGTTTTTCAGTCATTTCCTCCCATGAAAGATTTCCTCCCAGAAGTTCACCAGCATTAAAATCTATCCAGCTTTTCTTTTTCAAGAAAAGCTCTGAATTTGTAGATATTTTAATTGTAGGGACAGGAAACCCAAGTGGGGTTCCTCTTCCTGTTGTAAAAAGAATAAGAGAAGCTCCGCTGGCAACCATTGCCGTAGAGGAGACGCCGTCATTTCCGGGAGCTTTAAGAAGCATGAGGCCTTTTTTACCTTTCTGCATTCCGTAATCGAGCACTTCACGAACAATTGAATCACCGCCTTTTTGTATGGCGCCAAGGGATTTTTCTTCAAGAGTAGTTATTCCACCTTCCTTGTTTCCGGGAGAAGGATTTTCATAAACCGGCTGATTATGGCTTAAGAAATATTCCTTGAAGGAATTGATCATGAGGACCATTTTATCAAAGGTAGCCCTGTCGATTGATCGGTCCATGAGCAGCTGTTCGGCACCAAACATTTCAGGCACTTCAGAAAGAATGACACTCCCACCTTGATCCGTGATCTTGTCTGTTATTCTTCCGACCAGGGGGTTGGCAGTTATGCCCGAAAGCCCATCCGATCCACCGCACTTCATTCCAAGCGTGAGATCCGAAAGGGGAAGCTCAGTCCTGGAGTCTTCTTTCATCACTTCAAAAAGTTCTTCAATGAGTCTTAAGCCCTCACCAATCTCATCTTCTACGTCCTGTGAGTTAAAGCTTCTGAGGCGGCTTTTATCGAGATCTCCGAGTGAAGCAATTAGGTCTTTTAACTGGTTATTTTCGCACCCGAGGCCTAAAACAAGCACTCCCCCGGCGTTCGGGTTTAAGATCAAGCCTCTCAAGGCTTTCTGTGTATTTAAGTGGTCGCCTCCCAGCTGGCTGCAGCCATATGGGTGAGAGAATGAAAAAACGCCGTCGAAGTTTTGCCGATTGAATTTTTCGTTTGCAAGTTTCGCAAGTCTTTCGGCTGAAGTGTTCACGCAGCCTACAGTATTGATGATCCAGATTTCATTGCGCGTGCCAGCAGTGCCGTTTATTCTTTTATAACCCTTAAATATCCTTTTAGCTCCATGGAAAGGGCTATTTTTTATATTTCCGGCGGGTTTATAGCTGTAGTGTGATTCTTCGCTTAAAGTAGTTTTTATATTGTGCGAATGTATGTGAGAGCCGGCATGAATACTCATTTGAGTTCTGCCAATAACAAATCCGTACTTTATAACATTTTCATTCTCATTCAGATTCTTAAGCGCAACTTTGTGCCCTTTTCTGATATCGCCTTTGATTTCAAGGTCAGTTCCATCCACGCTTATCATTTCACCCTTAAGCATGTCCTGAAGTGCCACGGCAACATTATCGCGCTCATGAATTTTAATTACCTTTATCATACGTTCTCTTCAACCACTTCCTTTCCGGCAACCATCATCTCGCCTATGGCTTTTATTTTGGGAACTAGTCCCGTAAATATTACGAGTGAAATCAGGTAAGCAGTACCTGAAATTATGAACAGTGGAAGATAACTGTGTGTAAATTCAAGAATGAGTCCTGCCATAGGGGCAAAGAGCATACCCCCGACCGAGCCTGCCATACCGCCAAGGCCTACCACAGAGCCAACCGCCTTCTTCGGGAACATGTCTGAGCTTGTTGTAAACAGATTAGCGCTCCAGCCCTGGTGTGCTGCCGCGGCAAGGCCGATAATGCCTACGGCAAGCCAGAGGTCTGCTGCAACAGATGCAAATACAACAGGTACAACAGCCGAAGCACAGATGAGCATGACAACTTTTCTGGCCTTATTAATTTCCCAGCCCTTTTTGATGAAGTAGGAGGAGAGCCATCCGCCACCTATGCTTCCAATTGAAGTCATTGTATAGATTACAATTAAAGGGAGGCCCAGATGAGCCAGATCGAGTCCATATTGCTTGTTGAGGAATTTAGGCAGCCAATAAAGGTAGAACCACCAGATTGGATCAGTCATGAATTTGGCCAAAACAAATGCCCAGGTCTGTTTGTATTTAAGAAGTTCCGTCCAGGGGATCTTATCCCCTTTATCTTTTTCTTCCGGGTCGCTTAAGATGTATTCCAGTTCAGCTTTAGTTACACTCTTATGTTTTTCGGGTCTTTCATATACAATTCCCCAGAGAATAAGCCAGATAAAACCTATTGCACCCGTAACAATAAAGGCCGATTGCCAGCCAAAGGAAAGTGTAAGCCAAGGAACCAGCAGTGGGGCAAATACGGCACCTATGTTGGCTCCTGAATTAAAGATTCCGGTAGCAAAGGCGCGTTCTTTTTTAGGGAACCACTCGGCTGTAGCCTTAATAGCCGCGGGAAAATTTCCTGATTCTCCAAGTCCCAAAGAGAACCTTGCAGCGCCGAAACCCAGTGCATTTTTTGCAAGAGAGTGCCCCATTGCAGCCACACTCCAGACTACAATAGAAACGGTATAACCTATCTTCGTTCCGTAGCGGTCAATAAGCCTTCCTGCTCCAATAAGGCCTATTGCATAAGCAATCTGAAAGGCTGTAACTATATAACTGTATTCAAGTTCATTCCAACCTATTTCTTTTTCCAGAATCGGGGCCAGGAGGCCCAGAACCTGACGGTCGATATAATTAATAGTAGTTGCAAAGAACAAAAGCCCGACAACCGTCCACCTGTACCTACCAACCTGTTTTGTCTCGTCCATGATAGTACTTCTCCCGGATAAATTAATTGTTGCCGAAAAAACGCCGTAATTAACCCAGTGGTATTATTTAACGACCGCAGGTCAAGAACGACCTAATTTTGTACTAAATGCCAGGCGAAGCCTGCGATTTCATTTTCAAAATATATAGACTGAAGTTTTCCGTTCTTTTCACTTCTGGAATCCTGGTTAAAGCAGCAGCCTTTTCTTTCGAAATACGGGACTGCCCGTTCGATGAAATTTGTGCCTATAGCCACGTGGCCATGTTGGCCGAGATAATTTTCCTTTAAGAATTCTATCTGACCGCCCGTAAAGTTTGATGAATTCCCTTCCTTTAACGTAAGATTGAAAAGCGCGGCAATTTGCCGTGCCGAGGCTATAGATTCATCTGCGCTATTGCAGTTAATTCCGACATGTTTGAGTGAAAAGCCCAGCATTTCACCAACAGCCTTTTGAGTCAGCATTTTAATTTCGTCGAACCTGCCTGCCTGAATCAGTTCCCCCTTTACCATCCAGCTTCCCCCGCAGGCGAGTATTTTGGGGAATTTCAGGTAGCTTAGAAGATTTTCAGAATCAATTCCGCCTGTAGGGATAAACTTAAGGTTTCCATAAGGAGCCGAGATTGCTTTCAGGTAGTTCAGGCCGCCCAGGGCTTCTGCGGGAAAAAACTTGAGGACTTCGAGTCCGTACTGAAGAGCATGTTCAATTTCAGAAGGGGTGGAAATTCCGGGTACGATGGGGATATTCTTAGAGATGCAGTAGTCAACTATTTTGCCGTTCAGTCCGGGGGCAACAATAAATTTTGCTCCTGAATCGATTGCGCTGTCCACCTGGTCAGTTGTAAGGACAGTTCCGGCGCCGAGGAGTATCTGTGGAAATTCCCTGGCTATTTTATAAATGGATTCTATGGCAGCTTTTGTCCTTAAAGTTACTTCTGCAACAGGCAACCCTCCATGAGTCAAAGCCCGGGCTAGCGGCAGTGCATTTTCGGAATCTTCGATTACAATTACAGGCACAATTCCGAACGTACTTATTTCATTGAGAATTATGTTCATGTTTAATCTTTAGATTTTATGTTTAATTTTGCTTAGAGCTGAACACAGATTTATTTACTTGATTTTGTCATCTCAAATTTCTGACAGGTCCAAGGGTAACGTAGTTTTTAAAGGTTAACAATAAAGTTAACGATAACTTTAAGAATAACTGAAAGGAAATTATGGAAATTGTACATAGATGTCAATATCTTTTTAAAATATTTTCCCTGGAAATTGCCAGCCTGAGGGAATGGATTTTATTCATTTGCGCTGATGTTTAGATTAGAATACTTTTGAGAAGCCATTGTAGACAGAGATGAACGTGTCAGGGTAACAAGCTGCAAGAAGGGGCTAAAAACCCTAAATCCTGCAGCTTCATAATAAGAAGGCGGGCAGTTTTTATTATTTTTGAAAAATGATCTTTCCTGTAAGCTGCCTGCCGCCTGAACGTATGGTATAGATGTAAATTCCTGAACTTACAGTTTCCTTTCTTTCGTTCAATCCATTCCAGTAAATGAAGTTCTTCCCTTTTTCCATAATGTCATTTATGAGAGTTGTGACTTTTCTTCCCAGAATGTCATATACTGTTACCAACACTTTTTGGCGCTCTGGAAGAATAAACTCTACTCTGGTTGAGGAGTTGAAGGGGTTGGGATAGTTTCCTCTTAGCTCGAAAGACATTGTACCGGAATATTCCTCCTTTATGCCTGCGGTGGTTGTGTCCTGAACAAATCCTATTTTAGAAAGCATAGGAGAGATTTCGCTGTTTGCCATAAAGTTCTTCCACAGAAGCCCAGAGCGGAAGTTTTCCACCATAATTACAATTGGTCCCTCATCAATTGCAAGATAATTGTTGTCGAACCAGTTCTTCTGAACGTTAAAGGCATCCTTAAAGCCGTAGGGGCCGTAAAGTTTTTCGCCGTACATATGGTAAAAGTTCTTAAATGCCGCTATGGACTCATTTGGGGTATAGGGCATTGAAGAAAGTGCAGCCGTTGGGGCAATCGTGCCGTTATCGACTGTAACCGGCTCATGGGCAGCATAACCTGTCTCAGGGTCATCGCTTGCCGTAAGGCCCCAGGTAATGTCGTTATATCCGGCAAACTTTTTCGGGTTATCGATGCAGTACGCCCTGTTAATCAAGGTGGCATTCCTGTTATTGATGAAATAGTTTGTGTATTTGTCTTTTTTACCCCTCGGGTCAAATCCAAGAAATGAATAATGAGCAAAGAATAAGGGCCCGAAATAATCCGGTCCTACATATAAAGGATATCCGTAGTAAGACTTCCCGTTTTTATAGCTGCTATTACTGGCCCAGCCATTATCGTAATCACCTTCAGGTATCGGGTGGGTAGGAGAGGCGATAGCCAATAAATAAGTAATCATAGTTTCATTCCATCCCTTTATGGGCATATTTATCTGCCACTTGTAATCAGGTGACCAGTGCCAGTAAAGAACCGTGCCTGAGGAATCTTTCAGGTACCAGTTCCACTCCACCTGTTCCCAGAGGGCTGTAGATAAAACCCTTACAATATTCTCACCCGTAGTGGCTTTATTAAAATATTGTCTTGCCGTCAAAAGCCCCTGCATTAAGTATGCGGTTTCAACCAGGTCGCCTCCGTTATCGTACTGGCTGAACGGGATGACCTTGCCCGTCGAGCCGTCCATCCAGTGAGGGAAAGCTCCGTGAAATTTGTCGGCAGTGGTAAGAAAGTTAAGTATTTTTATCATCCTGTTTACACCTTCTTCACGCGTAATAAAGCCGCGTTCAATTCCTACAGGGATTGCCATAATTCCCATTCCGCTTCCACCGGAAGTTACGGTGTTGCCAGATCCCGTACGTTCTCTTGTCATTCCGCTTGAGGGGTGGGCATAGTCCCAGAAGTAGCGGAATGTAGCTTCCTCGAGCATTGAAAGCATTTCATCGTCTGTTAACATCCTTGTTGCAGCTGAAGCCTCCTGTGACAAGGCAGATTCATTTCCTTTTCCATCAACGGCCGAGATCTTATAGGTACCGGTTAATCCCTGTGATCCTATAAAGTCGGTATAAACGTGGTCATCTTTGTCTGTTGTAGCCAGGAGCTTAAAAGTTGTACCTTCCTGCTTATAAACATTATATCCGGCGAGGTCATTTTCAGAATTTGGAGACCAAATTATGTCTATATGGCTATCGAACCCTTTAGCTTTTATGCCCACCGGGGTTGCAGGCGGAATTGTATCACTTGCAGAGCCTGAAGAAGACATTCTTATATCATCCAGGTATAAGAAGTGCTCCACCCCGTCGGCCTTATCCTGCCCGAAGAAAATTGTTTTAATTATTGTCATGTCCGCGCCCTGGCTTCCCGGGGTAAAAAGCGACAATGGTACGTGAAGTTTGGTCCACTTCCCGGCCTTTAGGTCAAGCCCAACCTCTGAGAGCATAACGCGGCCAGACTTCTTGTTTGTATTGTCTTCAAGGTAAAGAAGCGGCAGGTCACTTTTCTTGACTGAATCCTGTGCATATACCCATAAAGTAAGCGAGTCCATTTTTGTAACATCATGGACGGGCCATGGTGTACCCATTTGGGCTACAGCAATCCCCCAGTCGCCTCCAGTGTTGGATTTCCAGTGGAGGCGAAGGCTGTTTACTCCCTGGTAGTGGTGGGCAGTATCGACGGGGAACTTCTCACCTACTCTTTCAAGCGTGCTTGTGCCAGAGACAAAGCCCCAGCTCCAGTCATAGAGTACTTTATCGGGGCTGTCGCTGAAAAACACATAGTCCTGGGCATTCAGCTTCGCGCAAAGTCCGGATAGTAAAATAAGTATTGTAAATAGCTTGTGCATATAAGACCTTTGTTTTATGAATATTGTTATTATCCCAAAGTTACCTCCACATTAACCTCTTTATTTTTCTGCGGCGGGATCAAGTTTCCCTTGTATGGCCTGCCGTCTATGCAAAGAGATTTTACTCCTCCTCCTGATGTGTGAAAAGGGTTCATGACCTTAATATGGTAAACCGCACCCCGGAATGTGCGGCTGATGGAATACCCGTCCCACTCCTCCGGTATGCATGGAAAAATTACGAGGCCATTTTGGGTGGCTCTAACGCCCAATATATTTTCAACGATCACTTTCTGAAGCCACGCGGCAGAACCTGTATACCACGTCCAGCCTCCTCTGCCGTAGAAGGCAGACCCGGGGCCGTCAATATTTCCAGGGGTCACGTACGGTTCAGACTGGTATCTCTCAGGCTCCAAAGCGTTAAAGACCGGGCATATTCTTCTAAATGTCTCATAGGCTTTACTACTGCGTCCTAAAAGGGTAAAGGCCCAGATTGACCAGGCTGCGGCGTGCATATAGACTCCCCCGTTTTCTCTTTTGCCCTGTGCATAGCGCGACAGGTATCCTATAAACTTGTCAGGTTTTGAATACGCCGGGAATAAAAGAAGAGGCCCAAAATCTTTCATGAGATATTTCTCTACTGCATCCATAGCCAAAGATTTTCTTTCTTCAGAAGTTATACCTGAAATAACAGCCCATGTCTGCGCGTTCAGGTAAATTTTTCCCTCACTGTTTTGGCTGCTTCCAATTTTCTCCAAGGAATCTTTTGTAGCCCTAAAAAACCAGTCCCCATCCCAGGCATATTTTTCAAATACTTTCTTAAGTTTCATTGCGCTTATTTCATAGTCTTCACTTTTTTTCTTCTTTCCAAAGTCCCTTAGGAGAGCGGAAAAGTGAGTAAGCACATAATAAAGGAACTCAGCGAGCCAGATGGACTCACCTTTCCAGTCAAGTCCCACAGCACTAAGTCCGTCATTCCAGTCCCCCGCACCGATTAAAGGAAGACCTCTTTTACTCATTCTTTCAAGAACCCTGTCTATTGCCCTAATCGAGTGATCAAGGAGGCTTTTAGTCGATTTTTTCGCGTCGTAGAAAGGCTCTTTCACTTTCAGAATGGAATAATCACCTGTTTCATTTATGAAATGTATAATTAAAAACGGGAGCCAAAGGAGGTCGTCGGTCATAATTGTCTCAAGTCCTGTATCAGTAAGAGGATGCCACCAGTGCAGTACAGTGCCGTCACTTTTTTGATGGCGGGCGTGGTATCTGATCTGGTTTTCTGTAAGTTTAGGCTGAATGGGAAGAAATACCAGGCTGTCCTGAAGCTGGTCCCTGAAGCCGAAGGCACCGCTCTGCTGGTAATATGCGGTCCTGGCCCAGAGTCTTCCGGATATTGCCTGATAAGGAAGCCACTTATTAACCATGAGGCTCATCGCATTATCGGGCGTCTGGATTTCAAGTGGCGAGAGCATACCTTTCCAGGTTTTCTTTACATCCGCTAAAGCTTCATCTATACTATTATTTGAATTAAATCTCTCCAAAATATTTTTAATCTCTTTTTCTTCTTCTGAAAGGCCGAGGAAGTACTGAAATCTTTCTGAAGCTCCCTCCTCCAGAGAAACCTTAATATGCAGGCAACCTATAGGATCGTACCAGCTACCCGAGGACTGAGAAAGTGCGCCTTTTACGACTTCAGAAGGCATCTGAAGGCTGCCATACTGCCCAAGGAACATCTCCTTATCGCATTCAAAAGAAATAGCAGGCCTGCTTGAAGAGAGGAATCCTTTATAGGCGTACTCAGTATTCCAGTGCCCGCGCCCTTCGAGCGGGATATCCCAGAGTCTTTTTCCCGCTATAATAGCATTGAGTTTCCTGTCGAACCTGGTTTCAATAAACGTCCTGTGGAACTCCCTGTGGAAGTCACCGGAAGAACCCAGGCACCACTCAAAATAGTTATAGAGCGATAGATCTATTCTCTTTCCTGTATTATTCTTTATTTTCACGTCCCATATCTCGAGGCTCTCTCCGAAAGGGATGAATATTGTTAAGGAAACATTTATCCCATTATATTCATATATAAATTTTGTATAGCCCATGCCATGCCGGCATTCAAAAAAGTCGAACTCCGCTTTGACCGGCATCCACATTGGGGAGAATACCTCGCCTGTAAGGTCGTTTTTGACATAGATAAATTTTCCCCAGTCATCCTTTATGAGGTCCTGGTGCCATCGTGTAATCCTGTTAAATTCGGAATGTGTCTTAAAGCTGAAGCCTCCACCGGCTTGTGATACTACAAGTCCATAGTCCCCGTTTGAGATCACGTTAATCCAGGGTTTTGGAGTTTTGGGAGTTTTTATTATATATTCATCCCCTGAAGGAGAGAACATTCCGTATTTTGTTTCAAAGAGATATTCCGTTTTAGTTTTTTCCATTTTGCCTCTTCTTGTTTAAAGGAATTACAATTGCCTCAGAACCCGATCTCAACTGAGAAGCGGTGAATGGCTTTAAGGCGTCCGAAGTCCGCGTATGCGTAATCGACCTTAACCGGCATTTGTTCAGTAAAGTAGTATACAAGCCCTGCTCCAGCGGTCAGCCCTTCCTCACTTTCTTTCTTAAAGAGCGACTTATAGCCTGCCCTAAGGAATATTCTTTCCCTGAATCCGTATTCAAGGCCCGTATTAATGCTTTCGCCGTAGTCGTTCGGGTGGTTGGCATCCGCGCTAAGGGTTATGCTATTGTATTCATCTTTCAGGACGTCCATTGAAATGCCGAAACGGAAAAACAGGGGAAGTGTCCAGCTATCCATTTTAAGTTCAGCAAAAATCTTATCGTTATTACCTGTAAGAGCGGGATTAAAGTCGTAGTTGACGAAATTATCGCTTCCATTGTATGTCATTTTGCCTCCAATATTTGAGATGCTCATTCCCATACGGAGTCCTTCGATGGGGGTCAGGTAAATGACACCGACGTCAAAGGCAAATGTGGAGGCGGACATATGCCATATGGATTGTCCTACATATTTGCCGGTAAAGCCGATGCTGAAGCGGTCGGTAAGATTAAGTCCATAGCTAAGGCCAATAGCATAGTCCGAAGCGCTGAAGAGCTCACCGGTACCATCAGGGAAAATCTCAGTTCTCACATTCATATCGGCCATAGTAAGCGAGGTATAGCTTACGGCAAGAGAATGCATATCGCTTAGTTTTATGATTACAGCGGCAAAGTCGTGTCTGGTATCAGCAAGCCAGAAGTTATGAGTAAAATAAGCCTTACTTCCTTCAAGCCTCGGGATTCCGCCGGGATTCCAGTAAACGGCACTTGCGTCATTAGCACGGGAGACGAATGCACCTCCCATTGCCACAGCCCTGGCCCCGGCTTCAATTTTAAGGAACTGTCCGGCAGTAGTACCGCTAAAGACCTGAGCCATAGTGAGTCCGCTTAAGCACAGGCAGAAGAGAATTATAAAAATCTTTTTCATGATAACTTCATTTTTTCTACTTAATTAATGCGAACTTATCTATCCTATCCGGCAGTCCCGGTGAACTGACGTGGAAGATGTAAATCCCGGGAGCAACGTCGAGTCCCTCGCTTGAAGTCAGGTCCCAGGGCTCTTTTCCATCGAGCTCATTTGAAGAGTGAAAAAGCGTAATTACATGGTCGCCGCTAATCGTAAATATTCTGATTTGGCAGCTTTGGGGGAGGTTAATAAAATATATTCTCCTTTCCCCCCGGCCTGAATTTGTGAGTCTCTGCGGTTCCCAGCGTGCGGCACCGACATAAGGGTTTGGGACGACGGCAATCCTGTCCATCTTTGTAGAAGCAAGGCTATCGTTTACCTTCTGAGCCTTAGTTTTAAAGGTATATGTATCACCCGACTTAAATGGCGTTCCGATTACAAGGTCGGCAACAGTGCCCGAGTCAGGTTTAACAGGTGCAACACCTCCCGGGGGAGCAACAAAATCAAACTCCCAGACCTGTTTCCAGGCGTTATTGATCTGCTGCCATACGTTTACAACATCCCCAGCCTCAAGCTCGCCATATTTATAGGCTGAAGGTTTCCTGAGCTCATATCTGGCTTTTGTACCGGAATATTTATCCCAGATCTGAAAGTTTGTAGCCGCCCTGTATCCGAAGCGCCATGAGGAGTCCGGCTCTCCCACCCTTAATTCATAGCTTGAGGGGAAGGCTTCTGAAGGGGGTTTTCCCTGAAGGATTTTCTTGCCGACAATAATAAGATTGGAGGCATGATTTCTCCAGCCTGACCTCTGATCTAAAAACCCCACGGTATCGTTCTGTACAAAAATCCTCAGCCCACTAAACAAAGGATTTGCGTCTTCACCCTGAGTGTAAGGGGAATCCTTAATTATGAGAGTTGAATCCTTGTCCTGAACCGAGTAGACCGAATAGGAAATTGTGTCTTTATGGGTCTTGGTGTCAAATCTGATGAAATAGCTCATATTTTCAACCTTAAAGGGGTCGATTACCTTTGTCCACACGCTTCCCGTAGCAAAGCCCGAAGTGTGGCTTATGGTATCCTTTAAGCCCGGTGCCTGATAGCCCAGAGCTGGAGTACCCGGGGTAACCATAACGGTATTCTTGTCCAAAGTGACATTACCTGCAAGGTCCCGGATTACGACCTTGGTTACTTCAGAAGGATAGAGCCCGATTGAGGCATCGCCTCTGTCGTAAGAGACGACGGCATAATAATATGTTTGCCCGTTCATTACGTCAGTATCCGTCCATGAATGCTGGAGTCCTTTATTGTCTCCCATATAGAGCTTAATGCCGTGGAAGTCGAGTGGAAAGAATCCCTTTACGTCATTTTGAATATCGAACTGAGCCACGGGTTTGAAGAGTGAAGCATCGCCGTAGCCGTCGGTAATTACCCTTGCGTCGAGGAATCCGGGGTCTGTGCTCTTATAGATCTTATAGCCCTCGAAATCGTATTTCTTCAGGAAAGAGTCGTAGGATTTTTCAGCCTTATTATCCCAGTATAGAGTAACTTTTTTATCTCCGGCTACAGCCGTAACCTCCGGTTTATCTGGAGGGCGGGCAAAGTTATAGTTATTATTATATATACTCTGAACTGTATTTTTATTTCTCTGGATTGCTGCGAGGTCCTGCCCGAATACGAGGCACAAAGAAAATCTTTCAGTTGAGCCAGATCTTAAGATAAAGGGTCCTGAGCCGAAAAGAAAAGCCACGTTTCCGAAGAGTGTCTGTGTGACAAAATGGTGGTAAGACATTCTCTCCCAGATAATGTCGTCATTTCTAAATACGACGCCGCTACCGACATAGAATCCGTCGAAGGCTGTAAGGCCTATCTGGTCGGATTCATCCTTATCGGTTTTATCCATATTAGGTTCACCGGGTTCATTTGTATCAACGAGGCCGTAGCGGTTAATGGGTCCAGATGGGGCGCCCTGCACGAGTCCCGGCAGCTGCCAGCCCGAGGTAGGTTTTCCGTCCCCTTCGCCGAAGTCGCCTGTGCCGGGAATACCGTCGAGCCCCACGTCGTCAGTCTCAGCGTTCCAGTTTTTATTATTATCAATTCCGTCTTCGCGAGATTCGTCTATCATGCCGTCGTGGTCGTCGTCAATCCCGTTGTTAGAGTTTCCGGGGCTTTCTAAGAATGCGTAAGCGGCATATCCCGTAGGTCCCCACCCCCCGTCACCCAGTCCATTATAATCCCAGCTATAGGCTATATTGTTCAGTGTATCGAAGTTAGCAAGGTCGTCGTTGCTGTCATTCTGCCCACCGACGCCGCAGTCGACATACATTCCGAAGATAATTTTATCGTAGTCGTGGGTACCCTCGTTAGTAATTTCATAATGCCAGAAGATGAGGTCCTGAGCCAGGAGGTTAGACCACTGGAATCCTCTTACACCCATCTTTAGGCCCAGGCCGCGTCTTGAGTGGTCAGTGGAGTCGGGGTAGTAGTCCTGCCCGTCGTCTGCCTGGTCATCAACAACGAACCAGCTTTCCTGGTCGGCGTTAGTTCTCTTGCCGAAGTACCCGTCCCAGTACCCGTCCCAGGAGTCATCCTTATCGGCCCATTTGGAAGGCCATGTTTTGGGTTTATCGCTCATTGCAATTTCATCCTGGTTAGGGTTTGCGTATCCGGGTCTTGGTTGCCAGCCGCGTTCAACTCCTGTTGGAGAGACGTCCATATTTTCTCTGTAGCCCGCCTCGTCAATGTGTATAGTTTTTCCAGTTGCGCTTTTAACTTCAGCAACAACAATAGGGGTAATTCCATCCATATATGAGTGTCCGCTTCCCTTTGGCCAGACGCCTGAGGGCTGGCGCCCCCACCAGGCGACTTCGCCGAAATTATAGAACAGGGTCTCGACGTTATTCCCGTTATGGATTCCTTCCTTCCTATATTTCCTGTTTCCGCGCATATCCATAGGAACGTGGATCTGCGCCAGAATTTCGATACCCATTGGAAGCAGCAGCAAAAAGATGAAAAAGGCTTTACTGATCTTCATTCTAAATCCGCCTTAAAAATTGAAGTTATAATTAAGTCCCAGAACTATTCTTCTTGGTTCCGAGTAATAGTCGGGTCTGGTTAAAAACTCGCTTAAGGTGTTCACACCCTGGTATTGAGGGGTGTACTGGCTAACGAGGGAGTATCCGGCGCGGCCGGTATCCCTGAAGACGTTAGTTTCATTCCTGGTATCAAAAAGGTTATAGACTTTAAGGTAAAGTGAAACGCTGTTGGACTCTGAGACAATCAGATCCTTATTGAGCTGAAGGTCTACGTTGATTTTATTTGGCATGCGGGAGGAATTTTCATAACTGGTTTCCAGGTTCTGGTATTCGGGTGAAAAAGGAAATCCGCTTTCATATTTTGCAATTATCCCGAGGTTAAAATTATTCGGGACGATATAGAACAGTGAAAGGTTAACCGTATGGGTCTGGTCCCAGTCGAGAGGGATCACCTGTATATTCGGTTTTTTATTTCCCTGGACCTTATTAAATGCGTCATTTGGATCAGAGGCGTTACCCTGTGCACTCTGGAATGTATAATCGAGCGAGACCGAGACGTTATCGCTGGCAGTGGGTCTTTTATAAAGCGAGATAGTAACACCTTTTGTCTGACCGTAGTCGCGGTTTGCATAAATAGCATATCTGTCGCCGCCGATATAGGTATCATGAATTTCCGTTCCAAGGAGGTTTGTCATATCCTTAAAGTAGCCTATTACTTCAAGTCCGAGTGTATTAAGAAATGAATAATGGAGGCCCACCTCATATGCCACGGTTGACTGAGCCTTCAGGTTTGCATTACCCATAAGCGTATAAAGCCCTCCAGGGGCGACCCTGAAGTTAGGGTTAGCGTAGAGATATTCCAGGGGGGGAATCTGGAAAAAGTGTCCGTAGCTGAAATGTATGGTGCCGTCGGCCGATATGGGGAATGCAATACCAATTCTTGGGCTTATCTGGTTCTGGGCTTTAGCCCTCGTCTTAGGGCTGTGTTCCGGGTCCCTTGGGTCCGTGGGGACCAGTCCTTTTGAATTGAAGTAGTCGTATCTGATTCCTGCATTTATTATAATGCTTTCGTATTCAATTTTATCCTGGAGGTAGAACGCCATGCTGAAAGGTTTGTAGGTAAAGTAGCCTTCATTAAAGAACTGGTTTACGTCAAAGATGAGGACTGTATCCCTGTATTTTGCCGTCCTGTTATCGAGGTTAATTTTGTTGAATCTCAGTTCAAATCCCGTCTTAGCATCATTATAGCGGTTTACCTGGCTTTCCAGGTCCCCCTTTATAATATTTGATGTTGTCTTCCTGTTATAGTGAACCATTTTCGTTCCGCCTGTATAGAATGCGTAGCCTGTCATCTGCTGCAGAAGCTGGGGATTTGCATATCTGGGATCATTTATATTCTGGTAAACATAAGACTTGCTTTCAGAATATCTTAGAGAATGCTTAAGTGTGGCATATGTGCTTGGAGTAAAGACATAAGTCAGTGTAAGTATATTATTATACGTTCTTCCGTAATTTTTCGGAAGCCCGTCCGGGTTGTACTTAAAAAGGTGATCATAATACTGATGGGAGGAGTCGTCAAAGAGAAACAGGTCTGAAAACCTCAGCGGGTTAAGGATATTAAGGCTCAGTTTCCCCTGCAGGTTATAATCCAGGGTGCCGTTAAGAGGTATTAGCTTATTATCGCCCGTAGAATTGATATAGAACACATTCCCCTTTTGAAAGGAACTGTCGGTAGGGTTAAACCTTCTTTGGCCGTAAATCCATCCCTGGTTTTCATAGCGCCGGAAAGCCAGGTAATAGCTTACCTTTTGGCTGAAGACATCAAACGGGCCGCTCAGGTTTGCTTTAATATCGTTTATCTGCAGCGGATGGAATTTATTTAGACCGGGATAAATATTGCCGGCTCCGGTTCTGTAGTCGCCTGAGGAAATGTTGAGGTTACCCTCAAATCTGTCGCTTCCCTGCTTTGTAATTACGTCCACAATACCCGACATGGCCTGGCCGTATTCGGCATTAAAGACGCCGCTTATTACTTTTACCTCTTCTATTGCCTGAATGTCCACTCCGAAGGCCTGTGCTCCGGCGAAATTATCTGTAACAGGAATTCCATCGATCAGGTATCCCACTTCAGAGGTTCTTCCTCCTCTAATATGTATTCCCCCGTTAGCATCTGTAATTACGCCTGCCTTAAGCTGCAGGACATCCTTAAGGTTTTCGACCGGGAGGTTTTTAATTTCTTCTGAACCAACCGAGAGCTCGCTTGAAGTAATATCCTTTTGTATAACGGGCCTTTCAGCCGTAATTACGACTTCCTGAGCCAGGACTGAACTTGTTTCCTCTAGCTCTAAGTCGATAGTAGTTGTTTTATCGGCCGAGACGTCGACATTTTCAACCTTTACGGTCCTGTATCCTGTCATTGAGGCCATAAGGGTGTATCTGCCCGGAGGGATATTAAGAAGCACGTAATAGCCGTTCAGATCGCTAGCCGTTCCGTATTTTTTATCCTCGGTATAAACGTTGACGCCCATTAAGGCTTCGCCCGTTTTCTTATCCTTAAGTATGCCCGTGATCTTCCCGGTTTGTCCGGCATAAAATGTTCCGGAGGCCAGGAATAAAAATAAGGGAAGGATTAATTTCAGAACTCTGTAAAGTTTCATCATACCGGCCTTCTGGGGTTAAATTAACGCACAGTGCATTTCTCCAAAGAAGACAGTTTACATTAAGAGACCACATTATAACTCACAGAATTATTCAGGGGCAGCGCTAAGGGCTCTGCCCCTGCAAAGAAATTACAGTCAGCTTTTAGGGCTACTTAATCAGCATCATTTTTTTTGCCTGAGTAAAGCCGTTTGCATTTATCTGGTAGAAATAAAGTCCGCTTGAGAGTTTAGAGGCATCAAACTGCACTGTGTGCATGCCGGCCTTCACCTCTGAATCCACCAGGCGGGCAACTTCACGTCCAATTACGTCAAATACTTTCAGGGTAACCGATGCGTCCACAGGAATTGAATATCTGATTGTAGTTGACGGATTAAAAGGATTAGGATAGTTCTGCAAAAGGGCATAGACTTTAGGTCCCAGGCTGTTATTCCAGACTCCGGCAGTATTCCCTTTAAGGACAACACCGCGATAGAGGAAGTATTTTTCGAATGTATTATCGACCCACTGTGTACCCCACCAGTGCGGAGCATAGTCGGAAGTATCCTTTGAGTAAGCCACCTTGTCGGAGTACTGCATATCCCACATGCAGATACTGAGCATAACCGTATCGCCCTCGCTGTAGCCGAACATATCTGTGTGGATTACGGTTTCGAGGGAGTAGCCTTTATCGGGTCCTCCGGTTTCAGAATCCGTAATTGTACCAACAGGTTCAAACGACTGTCCTTCAGCTCCGCCGTTAGGCACGGTTGTGCTGGTCTGGAATTCCGTGTGGGCTCCGATACTGTCTTTGAAATACATATTCTTTATTTCCATTCTGCCGGCCGGGGCCGGGATTTCACCCTTATTAGTCATCCAGAGGAACATTCCGTCAGCTTCCCAGCCGGGTGACCATCTGGTTACGGACTTGTCGTCGGAGGTGACACCCACGTATAAATCTGTTCCCTTATGTGCAAATTTAACTACTGAAGTTGTCTTAGGCCTGTAGACGTTATTGGTATCGGACCACTGCATATAGTAGCCGCCCGTGCTGGAATTGCTTCCTTCAGCGATTACCACTGAGTCGGCCTTTGCCCAGAAAGCCTCATCCAGTTTTCCGTCCAAAGTAATTGCGTTATCAGCCAGAACTGCATCTTTTACCGGGGGATCCGAGAGCCTTAAGATTCTCCACTCCTTGGGGTCGTTGCCACCCATACCTACGCCCCACTCGCTTCCCCACCAGCTCTTGTAGTATGATCCGGTAGTAACGCTGTCTGTAAAGCCATTGGGATCAAATATGTTAACAAGTACGAGTATGTCGCCATAAGGATCCTTGTAGCCAAGCGAGTCGAGGTGAATAACCATTTCAGCCGTGTAACCCGAGTCTGGGGGATTGATCTGGTTTACGATTCCGTTGGCAATACCCGCTCCCTCTGCTGAGTTAGGATAGGAAGCCGGGGTTTCAACGTGAATTGAATCTTTTTTGCCGGGAAGGTTGTAGTAGATTTTGAATTCCTGGCTGGCTCCTTTCGAGTCCTTGATTTTCATGAACATGCCATCGCCTTCCCAACCTGTAGTTCTTCTTGAGATTGAGTTATCGTTTGATTTAAGAGAGATATAAAGGTCAAGTCCTCTGTGCAGGAATTTCACCTGGCAAATAGTAGTATCTACATATCCCGAGTCGACGATAACGCCTCCTGTGACGGTATATTCGACGTCACCCGGTTTGGCATTTCTGCCGAATACGAGATAGTCGAACCTTCTCTGCCAGTCGGTTTCATCCAGTTTGCCATCGATTACGAGGGGTTTTTCTGCCGTAACGACCTGCAGGACTTGTGGATCTTTATGCCCTTTCTGGGCATAAGAATTCTGGTATGCTGCAAAAAGACACGCTGCGAGCAGCACTAACGATAGAAAGGTCTTCTTCATAGGCCTACTCCTTTTGTATGGATTGTTAATTTGTTTAGAACAGCAGATCTCTTCCAGAATTTCTTCTAGTCATGAAATTTGCAGGACTTACCGACCACGACGCCGGTAGATATTTTAATATGTTTTCTCTTAAAGGGATCTTCCTGATTTCTTTTTCCTTCCTTTATTCTTTGGATCAGGAGAATGGCAGAGGTTCTTCCCAGTTCCTGGATAGGGACGTGGACAGTAGTAAGTCTGGGAGACAAGAATTGACTGACAAAGACATCGTCGTAGCCTGCAATGCCAATGTCATCCGGGATTCTGAGGCCGAAGGATTCTATGGCCTTGTAGCACCCGATTGCAGACATATCGTTTGCGGCAAAGATCGCCTCAGGCTTTTCGGGGAGGCTAAGTAGTCGGCGGCAGGCATTTTCGCCGCTTTTAACCGTAAAATCGCCGGTAATTATCCAGTTCTCTTTCAGGGGAAGCCCGTTATCCTTAAGCGCACTTAAGTAGCCTTTTTTTCTTTCTATAGCATCGTTATTATGCAAAGGACCTGTGATGTGGGCAATTTTCTTATAGCCCATTGTTTTTACGAGGTAATCGGTAATTGAATAAGCTCCCTGAAAATTGTCTATGCCGACGGAATCATAATCATCCAGTTCACTTTTCCCATTTATAATTACCACCGGAATTTCGCACCTGAGGAGTGCCTCTTTAAGGCGTTCGGTCAAAGAAGGGGCCATAATTACGATTCCGTCCACCACTCCCCTTGCCGAGAAGCTGATTATGGATTCAATAAGAGTGCGTTCCTTGTGCGTATCTGCGATCATAGTGTTATAAGACGAGGCGCAGGCCACTTCATCTATTCCGCGGATAAATTCGGTAAAGAATCCATCGACTGCCTCAGGGAGGACTATTCCGATGATGTTGGTCTTTCTTTTTACAAAATTCCGGGCAAGGATATTGGGTTTATATTCAAGCTGGCTGGCAAGACTGAGTATGAGATCCCGGGTTTCGGGTCTTACCTTTGGGTTGTTGTTAAGCGCACGGGAGACCGTGGCCGTAGAGACCCTGGCACGCCCGGCTAATTCTTTAATTGTAACAGTCATTAATGCCGCCCCATGTAAACGTTTACACGCTTATTAAAGGCTAATCAACGGAACGGTGACTAACAATGTATTTTTATGTGCCCCAAAGGGGACTATTACTTAAAATTCCACAACTACTTCTGAAGGGAGTTCTGAAATACGGATGCCGCCACCAATACCAGAAACAGTTTCCTTCCCGTTTACCATTATCTTTTTCGGTACTGTATTAAGAGGATTTAATAGAAAAATACCGTTTGATTCGTGAAGGAGCCTGTCATCTCCATTAAAAGAAACAAATAGCCTTGAGGCAACTTTTTTCATACTGAAGCTCACGCGCCCCAAATGCGCCGGAAGGTTCCGTACTGTAACACTGTCCCCTTCCTTTAACCATTCCGCCTTGATTCCAGCCCCAATGATCAGGTTTTTCTCATCCGTTTCACAAACAAGCATGTTTCTTAAGGCGTTGATATATTCAGCACTTATCCACGCATGAGGCATATCGCCGATGAACTTTGCATTGCGGTAATCCTTCCAGACGACTTCAGCCCAGGCATTCCATCCTTCGGGGCGCCTGGAGGACAAGAAGAAAGAGAGCATTTCTTGGGCTTTACTTTTTTCACCCATCATTATAAAAGGGTTTAATACTCTGAGCTCATAAGGGGTGTAATTCTCCCATGGGGAAGTAAGCCTGTCTTTGAAATTCCTGTAGTAGCGGTCAAATGTACCCTTAGCATAAGGTTCGGGAAGGTTTTTCATTTCACCGCACGGGTAGTATGCAATTGCAGTTGAAGTGGCATCAAAATCCCCCAGCTCGGCACATCCGGGGATATAGCTTATCTTCTTCATGCTGATTACTTTACGGATTGAATTATAAAGATCACGGCTGAATTCATCCCGCAATGCCTTGAACTTATCTATGCAACATTTTTCCTTTAGGACCTCTGCCATCTCTTCGGCATCTTTTAGCCCTTTTAGTGTAAAGAAGTCATCCCAGTATGAATGCATAGGCTTTGCAGAGTAACCCTCGTGGCTTATGGACTGAGGCATGAGGCCGAAGAAGATACTCTTATCTATGTAAGCGTATTCATCAGTCCTGCGCTTTTGTGTCATTTTATCTATATAGTCCACGGCAAGAATAACCCGGGGAAACATTTCCTTAAGGAAAGCAGTGTCGCGGGAAAAGCGGAAGTACTCCATTACCAGATAAATATATTCACCGTTGCTGTCATTTTCATCCACAGGGTCCGGTCCCCTTTCATCCACAACACAGGGAATTTTCCCATTTTGGAACTGATACGGGGAGTACCATCTTATAAAATCCTTTACCTCACTGTTAAGCCCCATTCCAAGTAAAGCTGATGAAATGGAAGAAGCATCGCGTATCCATGCGCGTTTATAGCTTCTTGTTCCGGGGTGGAAGGCAGCGCCTTCCCGGTTTATTAAGATGTAAGCCAGGTTGGTTTTAAGTGTATGGACGAGGTCACTGTCAGGCAGTCTAATTATTACATTGTTCAGCTTTTCTTCCCAGCCTTTTTCAGCATCACTTAATTTCCGGGTAAAATATTCTATATAATTTACCCGTGTAAAACCTTCAGGAATTTCCTTTGAGTAGTAAGGGATAATAAAAGATATTCTTTTTTCTTCTTCTGCCTCAAGGCTGAAGCTGAACAGGTAAGCCCCGGAAGCATATCCTGAGTGATCGCTTAGAGAGGCACATTCAGGAAGGATCCCTTTAGTGAGATATTCTGTAATATCGCCTGAATCAAATTCCGTTGCACCAAACCGGTCGGGATAGGTTAAGGGGATAACTATTTTATCGTTATTTATTATGCAGGATCCGTCCTTATATTCAATTTTTGATATTCTCGAAATTCCCCCTTTTACATTTAAGAACTGCCATGGAGGATTTACCTGGAACTGCCTGATAGCGGTATATAGTTTGCCACTTAGCTTTTCACTGCCGGTATTCCGGAGTTTATATTCAACCATGAGCATTGAGTTACCAGCTTCTCCGGAGGAAAAGATTTTCTCCTCCATTTCCCAATTCTCAGCAGTCCATTTTACAGTTGGAACGGGCAAATATCCCTTCGAAAGTGACTGTGTAACTTTTACGTCATTCCATGTAATGAGGCTATCCTTCATTAAAATAAAAGGCTCAATTGTAAATGAGCTATTGTCAACTTCAAGGGCCCCGTCTTCACTCAAAAGGGCTTTTTTCATATCTCCCGGGATGCCGCATATAGTCCAGTAAGACTGTTCATTATAGAGGTATCTTGGATAAAGCCCTTTCTTAAAATGCCTTGCAATTTCACCAAAGAAATTCTCATCCACTTCACTAAAAGTGTAATCCTTTACATCAAAGCTTTTCAGAACGGAATTTTTTCCCTGTGAATGCCTCAAGGCGTGGACCATAATAAAGCGCGATTCATTTCCCCTGAGGTTAATAAACCTTAGGCCCCCATTGCCCTTTTGCACTCTATAAATTTCCTTCCATTTTCTTCCGTCAAAAGAAGCTGAAATTTTATAGCTTTTGGGAAAGCTCATTTTATCCCAGTTAAGTATTATACCACCATATTCATAATGCCTGCCAAGGTCAACTTTTAGTTTGTCATTTACTCTGAGCGGAAGCGGCATTTTTACGTTTCCCAGGAGAAATTGTAAAGAAGGCTTTTCTGTTGAAGAAGTTTCCATAGGTTCAAAAGAAAGCTCGTCCAGGTAAATTACACCTTTACCACCTGAAGAAGATGATATGTAAAACTGGAGTCCATAGGATTTCTTCAGATCCTTATCTTCAATGGGTCCCCAGGCAAAACTTATATTTCTTTTCTTTACGACCTCTTCTGTCCACGCGTGCGGGAAGCTGAACTTCCTCTGATTAAACCACCACACGTTTTCACCTGAAGAATCAGCAAGTTTGAACTCAAGATTATTTTCAGGAGAGTTTCCTTTCAAAAAGAATATAAATCTGTAGTTCTGAGGCATTTTAATGGGTATCGCTTTTTCGATACCGCAGTAGCCGCTTCCGCGTGTGAAATTATATCTGAGTTCTATACAGTTACCCTTCAGACCCTTTTTTGACGAAATTGCGATCTCAACTCCTCCTGAAGCATTAGTCTTCCAGCCTTTGAGAGATTCAAAACCATCCAGAAGGGTCTCCTGCCCCACGTATGAAGAGGCTGGCACAATGAGGAAAGTTATGATCAGGATGATAAGTTTAACTGCTCTCATTATTATTCCTGGTATACCTGAAAGTTCAGTTTTTTAAGTCCGGAAGTAACTACTTCATCTTTCATCATATTCTTCCATACGAGTCCCGTGCGAAGGTTTTCAATCATGATCAGAATCGGCCCCTCGTCGATACCGAGGTAGTCCTTATCAAACCAATTGGCCGCGAGGTTAAATGCATCCACAAAGCCATAGCGTCCCCAGAGTCCCCGGGCTCCGTATCTTTCAAACATATTTCTTATTGTCTTAAGAGATATTTCAGGTGTAAATACAATTGATGAGGCTGCGGCTGTAGGAGCAATTGTGCCATCGTCGTCATGAGCAAAGCCTTTTCCGCTTGTCCCCCGTGCGGCATAGCTCCTGAAGTCATGTCCATATGCCTCCCCGGGCCCATCACACGCCGTAAGACCCCAGCAGAGGGAGTCGTAACCTTTTCTCTTAAGCGGGTTTTCAACCGCATAGATTCTTTGAGAGAGAACCGCGCGTCTGGAGTTTTCAAAGTAATCAATTCCCTTTTCTTTTAGTTTCAGGTCCGTAATATTCCTGAAATCAATAAACATATGGCTATACTGGTGGCCGAAAAGCGGAGGAAAAGAAAAGTGTTCAAGACCCTTGTAGATGCTCACCCATTTGTAAGTACTGAGCCAGTTGTTATAAACCGGGATGGGATCTGAAAGTGTGCTGCCAGCAGACAGGATAAAAAGGAAAAGCGCCTCGTTGAAGCCGAACCAGCCCAGATCCAGAAATCCCCTTTCAGGGTGCCACGCCTGGCAGATAAAGCCGGAGTATTTCCCGAATTTTAAGACCGCCCAGTCCCAGTTTGCTCTGGAGGTCAGAATGTCGACAAGGCTTCTTATTTCAGTTTCTCTGGGGTTCGAGCCATTATAAAACTGCCGGGCAAACCTGAGTCCGGCAAGGAGCCATGCTGTATCAATGGTTGAAAGTTCACATTCCCACTGTCTTTTGCCCGAACTCATTTTAAGGAAGTGGTAATAAAATCCGTTATAGCCTGTTGCATCGCTGGAAGTGGATTGTTCTGAACTCATAAGGAATCTTAAGAGCCTGAGCGTTCTTTGACAGGCCTCTTCTCTTGAGATCCATTTATGTTCAGAGCCTATGGCCCAGGCGACCACGCCGAAGCCTGTTGCGGCAATGCTCGATGGTGAATCTTCAGTTGAGCGGTCTTTTACAAGTCCGTTTTCTGGGTTTGATTCCATCCAGAAATAATCAAAGGTTTTTCTTTGGAGCGAATCAAGAAACGTTTCTTCGTCGGGGCTAAAATTATATCTCATATTCCCCTGATATGAATATACCTGGGAGAAACAGCTCTCCCCGAGTGCCAGAAGGAGCAACATTGACAAGCAGGAAATTGTAAAGAGTTTCATACCGGGATTCCTGTATTTTATAATCGGGATACATATAAGTCCAAAGACAAAATGGCCGACAAAATATGTATACGTTTACATTTGCTCTTAAGCAAGTTAAATAAACGTCCCGTGGCAGGATTTTTATTAGAATCATTCAGCCCTTAATGCTTCCGGACATAATCCCTTTGATGTAATGCTTCTGAAGTGCAAGAAACACGGCAAGGACAGGAATAATTGTAATTACGGAGCCTGCCATCATTAGTTCGGGATCTTTTGAATGTTCCCTCATAAGGCTTGAAAGAGCAACAGGAAGAGTATACATATTACTGTCTGTAAGGGCGATAAGGGGCCAGAGGAAATCATTCCAGGTGCCCATGAATGTAAAGATTGTCAGGGTAACCAGAACAGGTTTTGCAAGAGGAAGAATAATCCTCCAGTAAATCTGGAAGTCGCCTGCCCCGTCAATTCTGGCAGATTCAATTATGCTGTCAGGAATTGAAAGAGCATACTGCCTGATTAAGAATATCCCGAAAATATTTGCCATGCCGGGAATAAGGATTGCCATGTAAGTATTTATAAGTCCCATGTACTTAAGCATGAGGAATAATGGTAGCATTGTAACCTGAGATGGGATGATCATTGAGCTTAAGAGCAGGTTAAAGAGTCTGTTTTTTCCTCTGAAGCGGTATTTTGCAAATGCGTAGCCCGCCATGGAATTAATAATAAGGGAGACGCCTGTAACCAGGAGGCTTACGAACATGCTGTTAAAAAGGTTCCGTGCAACGTTCAGCCTGGAGAAAAGGCTTTCGTACTGCATGGTTGTAAAAGTGTCCGGAATAAACCTGGGAGGATAAACGCTTGCATGGCCGTCTGGCATGAGTGAGGCCGAAAGCATCCATATAAATGGCAGAATCGTCAGCAAGGCAGTAATTACGAGGAAAAGGTGCAGAAGCATTTTTTTTGTCAGCATGTTACTCAGTTTCCTTTTGGAACTTAAGCTGCAGAAGTGCAGCAGCAAAAATAATAAAGAAGAGAACAAAGGCCAGTGCAGCAGAGTATCCCATATTCCACCACCTGAAGCCTTCCTCATACATATACTGGACAAAGCTAAGAGTCCTGTTTAGCGGTCCACCCTGAGTCATCACATAAGGTTCGGCGAAAAGCTGAAAATAGCCTATCATGGTAATGATACCTACAAATATTGTAGTCGGGGCCAGCATGGGAAGAGTAATGCTTTTGAATCTGGGCCACCATCCGGCACCTTCAATCAAGGCAGCCTCATATAGGTATTCAGGGATATTCTGCAGTCCTGCGATAAAAATGATCATATTGTAGCCGAAGTTTTTCCAGACCGCCATAAGGATAATTGCAGGCATAGCCCAATTGGGGTCACCAAGCCAGTCGACCGGGCTTAAGCCCAAAAATCCAAGGAGGTAATTCAGAATTCCGAAACGGGGGTGATAAATAAAGCGCCATACTACGGCAACGGCAACAAGTGTGGTAACTACAGGAATAAAATAAAAAAGGCGAAATAGCCCTTTAAGTCTGACGAGTGGTGAATTTAAGAGCATTGCGGCGCCCAAAGAGACTGCAATGGAAAGTGGGCCTGCGCCAACGACAAAATATAACGTATTTTTAAGAGCCATGTAGAACAGAGGCTCATTAAAAATCCTGAGGTAATTCTTAAGGGCAATAAACCTGAGGTTTGAGAAGCTGCTTAAGGCGTAGATATCGAAATCAGTAAAGCTGATTAAGAATGCCGCGGCAACAGGTATAAAGAAGAAAACTGATATTGCCAGCATGGCAGGGCCCAGGAACAGATAAGCCGCGGGGATTTTAAGTATAAATGAATTCCTGGGATGGACATTACGGTCCGTAGTTTTTCCTTTTGCAGCATGCCACCTGCTGTTTACCTCATATTTCCCTCTGCTTACTTCCTCAGGAGCCATCTTCTTTTCTCCAGTATATTATTCACGTCGTGATCCAGGGCTTTAAGGGCCTGAGTCTCGGGCATAACATTTCTTGCAGCAAGCTCCGCATACTGCTGGACCTTGGAAAATGCGATCTGTTCCCATTCAGGGACTTTCGGCGTTGCAACGACGTATTGAAACTGTATGAAAAAAGCTTTCATATATTTGTTGCCGGTAATGGAGGAGTCCAACCATGCTTCTTTAAGTGCCGGAAGGTCATTTATCTCCTTATAGAACTTAAGCTGAACCGGTGTGGAAGAAAGGTATTCAAAGAACTTCCATACCTCTTTTTTATGTGTGCTTTCCTTAAACAATACAAGGCTGGAGCCACCGGCAAGCGACAGCCCCGGTTTATTCCCATCGGGAGAAGGAAGGGCTGAAGTCATCCATTTATCATTAAGGCTTCCTGTCATCCACTTTTCAAATTCCTTTATATTCCACGGGCCCGAGATATACATTGCAAAGTACCCGTCGTGAAATGCCTGATATACATTTGTCACCTGTGATATACCTTCAGGAGCAAGCCCATCTTTGTGAAATTTGATTAAGTAGTCGAAGGCTTCCCTGAATTTAATATTGCTGAAATCGCCATAGCGTCCGTTGTCTTTTAGTATATCGCTCCCGTTCTGGAGTCCGAAGATTACAAACGGGGCCCACTCGTTTGTCGGCAAATAAATAGCATATCTTCCGGATGAGCCTTCCATGGCTTTTATCTTTCTGGACACGTCATAGAGTTCCGCCCAGGTTTTGGGTGGATTGTTGTAGCCCGCCCGGGCTAATATATCTGTCCTGTAGAAAAGGAGTCTTGTATCTATGTACCAGGGAATGCCAAAGGTGTTTCCATTTAGCACATTAGTATCCCATATACCAGAAAAGTAATTATCTTTCTTTATTACTTTAGAAGAGTTAACCCACGGGTCGAGCATTTCGAGGGCATTCAATGCCTGGAACTGCGGGATCCAGGTATTGCCGAGCTGGCAGGCATCAGGTGTGTTGCCGCTGGCGAAGGCGGTAATGAGTTTTTCCTGTGCAGTTGTCCAGGGGATCATCTGAATTTCGACGTGGATCCCTGGGTTCGCCCTTTCAAAAGCCGGAAGCAGTTTTTGCACGGTTTCCCCTTCTGTTCCCATGGCCCAGAAAGTAATTGTCACTTTCCTTTCCCCCTCCTTTCTGCAGGAAACAGAAAATAATGAGAGACACATCAAAATGATTTTAACTGTAAACTTCACTTTTCCAAGCTCCGATGAAGATTATAAAAGCGGAATCCGATCTGTACAGTTACTCAGTTTTTGATATATAATTATTTTTGTCATTAAGTGCAATCGGAATACTTGCATTTGGAGAGTCTTAAATATTATATTAGGCAGTAACTCTTAAACCGTCGTTCTTTTATCAATGATTGTCTTCTTTTTCAAAAATAAACCTGGGGCCAGATATGAGAATACTTACTGCCGCAGTAGTTGCCTCCCTGATTTTTGCCGGGTGCGGGGGTAGTTCAAAGTTTGTGTTAAATCAAAATTATGAAAATACGGATTTTACTGGTAAGGTCCTCTTAATTGCACCTATTAGCAAGGATGCAATAAAAGTTGTCAACAAGGAGGATGTGAAAGATAATTTCCCCAAAGACAAACGTGAACCGGAAGAAATAATTCAGGATATGGTTTATAAAAACATCATGGACTACGCCGGTATGAATTTAACAGGAGTTAAAATATACAATTCAGCACTGGACTCGAGTATTTTCCTTTCCCAGTACGACAAGTCGAAGTATTTAAGGCTTTATGAGCCTCTAAACAACAATGAAGTGCTCCCATTTTTTTATATACCCAAAAAAGAAGTCTTATATTCCCACAAAATAAGACCGGATTTAATTCTGGTTATGAACCGGCTGAAATTTGAAAGAAAACAGCGATCTATATTAAGTATATTAAAGCGCGCCAAGGATTCGGAGACTCTGAATGCAGAATTTGAGTACATCCTTTATAATTACAATAAAAATGAAGTTGTTGCAATCGGGGAAGCCACTGCAGATAGTCCCTTTTCGCTCAATATTACCTGGTCAACCTGGGACGAAATCACCAGGAAAATTGCTCCTGAGTTTTTCAAGAAAATGCCTTTCCAAATTTCAAAGCGGCAATAAACTGACAGGTTATAAAATTATTGATAATTCTTTAAAAGCTCGGGCTAAAAAACCTGGGCTTTTTTTGTTTTAAATCATCCTCTCTTGAATTTCATTGAATCAGTAAGTAATTCCGTGCATTATATATTTATGTTTATTTTTCAGGAAATCCATGAGTCAAAAAAACGAAAGTCCCATTGCGGTCTACGGGGCCCTGGTGGCAAACCTGGTCATTGCCTCGGCAAAGCTTATTGCTGCAACTGTAACCGGAAGCTCTGCCATGCTAAGTGAAGCAATCCATTCCTTTGTAGATACAGGAAACGAGGTATTCCTATTGATCGGGATACATAAGAGCAAAAAGCCCGCAGATGAACTTCACCCGTTCGGACACGGAAAAGAGCTTTATTTCTACAGCCTTGTCGTAGCGGTGCTGATATTCGGGCTTGGAGGAGGCATGTCGTTCTATGAGGGGATCAAGCATATAAATAATCCATCTGAAATAAAGGATCCAATGTGGAACTATGTTGTAATTGCAATAGCATTTGTCTCAGAAAGCACCTCTTTTTTTATTGCCATGAGGGAATTCATGAAGGAAAAAGGGAAAAGAACTTTTTTCCATGCGCTTTTAACGAGTAAAAATCCGACAAATTACACTGTTCTTTTAGAAGACGCCGCGGCAATTGCAGGCCTCATAATTGCAGCACTTGGAATATATCTTGGGCACACACTGAAAAATCCATATCTGGATGCAATTGCTTCAATTTTAATCGGGTGTGTTCTTACAATTGTAGCCTTTTTCCTTGCCTTTGAAAGCAAGCAGCTTTTGATCGGCGAGAGTGCCGAGCGTGAGGTGGTTCAGAAGATAAAGGAAATAACAAACGCCGACCCTTCAGTAAGAAACACAGACAAAGTGCTTACAATGCATATAGGTCCTGACGAAATTCTGCTTAATATGGAAATTCAGTTTAACAAGGACGTACAACTGACAGAGTTGCCGGAGGTAATAAGCCGCCTGGAAGAAAAGATAACATCCTGCTATCCGGAGGTTCAGCAGATATTTATTGAAGCAGGGTCGATTAAAAAGCAGAAAGCCTAAGATCTGAGGCGGACACAAAAGTAAATGTCCGCCTTTTAATGTGAATCTTTACAGGTTTATTTTTCTTTTACTCTCAGCCGATTTTAAGGCG
>JBLMYS010000302.1:0-4970 GCA_050258415.1 Acidobacteriota bacterium
GCAGGAAAAGGACAACTACCGAGGGGATAAGAATAACGGATGCCTTCACAAGGCCTGTTTTCCTTTCCCTGGGGAAGTTCCAGGCAAAGAAAGTCAGGCTCATATTAATGAGCAGCAGGAATGAATGGCACGATTTATCCAGAATAGTCACGTCTCCCATGGTCATAATAAGGAAATGGATCCCATGTGAAATGATATATCCCACCACCAGCACCAGTGTCAGCATGAAAAGCCTGCTGCTGTTATTTCCTTTGTCCCTGGAGTAAATAATTACACTAAGCCCGATAGCACCAAGCACAGTGGATATTAAAAATATAAGGTCTGTTATGTCGGGTTTCATATTACTTTTTAATGAAGGTAAGAAGGATATTCCTGTTTAATGTTTAAAATTATAGTCCAATATATAACTAAAAGTAAACTTTTGTTCAATTCCATTCTGTCCTTTATATGTACTCTTATTCAGAGGGAACAACAGAAAATCCCCCTTTTTAATTCCCGATTTGATCTTTAGTCCAGCTTCAATGCTGGTTTTTTGCCTTGTTAAAGGGGAAAAACCGGAAAATATTAAATAATCAGTTATCCATTAATTAGGGAGATTTTATTATGAAACAAAATGACGCTTTAGTTCAGTCGCTTCTCGACTGCGCGCGCACCTGCGATATGTGTGCCGAGGCCTGTCTGAACGAGCAGGACGTAAAAATGCTCTCAAAATGCATAAAACTGGACATGGACTGTGCAGATATCTGCTATGAAGGAGCCAGGCTCATAGAGAGGAATTCAGAGATTGCGCAGCAGTTTATGTCGATATGTGAGAAGATATGCACGATGTGCGGCGATGAGTGCCGGAAGCACACTCATATGAAGCACTGCCAGCAATGTGCCGAATCGTGCAGAAAATGCGCTGAAGAGTGCAGGAATTATCATACGGCAAACGTAACAGACCGCGAGATGATGTAAGAGGTACGTCTTTTAGTCTGTCGGCTGATAATTAAAAATCTAATCCTCAGCCGGTAGATATGACACTTAAGAGTTAAATTAAAATAACAGGGATTATGGATCAGTCACACGAAAAGCATAAACAGGATAAGCATATACACGAAAGTCATAATGTGCAAGATCGCCATCATATGGAGCAAGTAAGTGAAGTAAAAGAACACTCCCAGATGGAAATGGAGCATGCTCTTCATACCGAAGGTCATAAAGGACATGAGGGGCACGAAGGACATGAGGGGCACGAAGGACATGCCGGGCATGAGGGGATGATTGAAGACTTTAAGAGGAGGTTTTGGATTTCCCTGGCTCTTACGATCCCAGTCTTGATTTTTTCACCCATGATACAGCATTTTTTGGGCCTTGGCAATTCCTTACGCTTCAGCGGAGATATTTATGTATTATTTATACTTTCAAGCATAATTTACTTCTATGGGGGCTTCCCTTTCTTAAAAGGAATATATGAGGAACTTCGCATTAAGAAAAGGCCCGGCATGATGACTTTAATTGCCGTGGCAATTACGACGGCTTACGTTTACAGCAGCGTTGTTGCCTTTGGCCTGAGAGGTGAAGTATTCTTCTGGGAACTGGCAACATTAATAGATATTATGCTCATTGGTCACTGGATTGAAATGCGTTCGGTCATGAGCGCTTCACGCGCCCTGGAAGAACTTGCAAAGCTATTGCCTTCAGAAGCCCATAAAGTAATGGATGACGGCACTATAAAGGATGTTGAACTACAGGACCTGAAAGTTAATGATAAAATTCTGATTAAGCCCGGTGAGAAGGTTCCGGCCGATGGAGACATAATTGAGGGGAAGACTTTTATAAATGAGTCAATGCTTACCGGTGAGGCAAAGCCTGTTTCAAAACAGGCCGGAGGTGAGGTAATAGGGGGTTCCATAAACGGTGAAGGCTCGGTGACAGTAAAGATAAAAAGGATGGGAAAAGACTCCTTCCTTTCGCAGGTAATTGAACTTGTACAGGAAGCCCAGCAGAGCAAGTCAAGAACTCAGAACCTGGCCGACCGGGCGGCTTTCATACTAACGGTTGTGGCAATTATGGGAGGAGTAATAACGTTCTTTCTCTGGAATTTTCTCTCAACTTATGACACTGCCTTTGCTCTCGAAAGGACGGTAACCGTAATGGTAATTGCATGCCCTCACGCCCTCGGGCTTGCTGTACCACTGGTAGTTGCGGTTTCCACGAGCATTGCGGCAGGTAACGGATTTTTGATCAGGGACAGGACGGCATTTGAGAGGGCAAGAAAAGTTACGGCTATAGTTTTTGATAAAACGGGCACGCTTACCGAAGGTAATTTTGGTGTAACAGACGTAGCTAATTTTTCAAATGAACTTACTGATGATGAGATTCTCAAATATGCAGCTTCTGTTGAAGCAAACTCACAGCACCCGATTGCAAAAGGAATTGTTGAATCTTCCAAAGAGACTTACAAAGTGAAGGATTTCAACTCTATTACAGGGAAAGGAATAGAAGGAACAGTCGAAGGCAAAAGAGTAAAGGTTGTTAGCCCGGGATATCTTGATGAAAATAGAATTTCTTTTAATGAAAACAAAATAAAGCAGTTGCAAACCCAGGGGAAAACTGTGGTCTTTGTTCTAATTGATAATAATCTTACGGGTGCAATTGCCCTTGGCGACAGGATCAGGAGCGAATCAAAAGAAGCTATAGGGAAACTGAAGTCGATGGGGGTAAAATCCTTCATGCTGACTGGCGACAACGCTCAGACTGCAAAGTTTGTTTCAGATGAACTTGGGCTTGATGATTTTATTGCTGAAGTTCTTCCAAATCAGAAGTCCGGAAAGATAAAGGAAATACAGAAAGAGGGGTATACAGTGGCCATGACGGGTGACGGGGTAAACGATGCCCCTGCCCTTGCGCAGGCGGACGTTGGGATTGCCATCGGGGCCGGAAGTGACGTTGCAGTTGAAACAGCAGACGTAATTCTGATAAAAAACAATCCGAATGACGTTGCAGCAGTAATTGAGCTCTCAAGGTCCACATATAAAAAGATGATACAGAACCTCTGGTGGGCCGCCGGATACAACATAATTGCAATTCCTCTTGCCGCAGGGGTGCTTTACAAAATGGGGATTCTGCTAAGTCCTGCTCTTGGCGCGGTATTGATGTCGGCCAGCACGGTGATTGTTGCAATAAATGCAAGGCTGCTTAAAATTAACAAGAGTTAAAAACTAAAATGAAGTTAATCCAAAGGGAGAGTAGGAGATGAGAAAAATAAGGTCTTTTCCCCTGGTTTTGCTGTTATTGTTTATGCCTATAACTTCATTGCTGCCACAGGAACATATGCACCACATGGGAAAAGATTCTACTATGCAGATGGGTAAAGATACAGTTATGCATATGGACCATGAGATGAATATGGGTATGCATGAGATGGGTTCCATGAAAAAAGACTCTGAGCCTTTCCAGACGGGATCAGGCACAAGCTGGCTTCCAAAGTCATCTCCCATGTATGGATATATGACTAATCCGGCTGACTGGATGCTAATGTTCCACGGCAACATTTTCTTTAGATATAATTCTCAGGATATAACAAAAAAAGGGAGCCGCGGAGCCTCAAAGTTCGATGCACCGGACTGGTTTATGCTAATGGCTGAAAAGGGGCTTAATGAAAAAAATAAGATTAAACTGTCCCTAATGATGTCTCTGGATCCCCTTCTTGTTGGAGGCAGCGGATATCCGCTTTTATTCCAGTCGGGTGAAACTTTTGAAGGAAAACCCTTAGTGGACCGTCAGCACCCGCATGATCTTTTCAGCGAGCTCTCGGCTGAGTACACATTTAGTTTCAGCCGTAACTTAGCTCTTAACGCATATTTAGGTTACCCGGGAGAGCCTGCAATTGGCCCTGTTGCCTTTATGCACCGCCCTTCTGCACAGAATAATCCCGACTCCCCCATTGGGCATCACTGGCAGGATGCGACACACATAACATTCGGTGTAGCAACGCTTGGACTCAGGTTTTATAATTTGAAGATAGAAGGATCATCCTTTACCGGACGGGAACCCAATGAAAACAGGTACAACTTTGATAAACCCAGGTTTGACTCATATTCAGGGAGGCTATCCCTAAATCCAACGGATGAATTCTCTTTTCAGACTTCATATGCCTTCATAAAAAGCCCTGAGAGCCTGCACCCGGAGGAAAATATTCACAGGACCACGGCTTCAGTTTTACACAGCATGAAACTTTCAGAAGGACAATTCATTAACTCTGCCGTAATCTGGGGATATAATTACCTGGGAAGTGAGGACAAAGAGCATTCGCTGGCAGTGGAATCGGACCTGGATTTCATGAGGTTTGCCATATACGGAAGATATGAATGGATACAGAAATCGGCTGAAGAGCTCAATCTTCATGAATTTGAGCCTGCGAGGATATTCCCAATAAATGCCATAACCCTTGGAGCCAACTACCGCCTGTTTGAGTTTAGAGGAAGCAGTCTGAGGCTTGGGCTTCAGGGTAGCCTTTTTACCACAGTAAGTGCGCTTGAATATCTCTACGGGGAAAATCCATTTTCCGTGGAAGTCTATTTTAGAATATCACCTGGCTTAATGAGAATGAAAATGATGAGGTAAAAATGAACCTGAGTGTTTCTTTAAACATGAGATGCACGTCACTATTATGGATTTCTTTTATATTTTATTTTGTTTATAATTCATTATGATCGCAATAATTTAGAACAATTTCTCTTGTGGAGAAATGGGAAATATACCGCATAAAGCTGTTATAAAGGCTCCTCTTTTTTCAGGTCAAACATCAGGAACAGGATTTAATCTCCAATCCGGCTCAGCTCCCTTCGGAATAAAGCAATATTTTTGTAATATTTCCAGAGGATGGGACTCCGGAAGTTCTAATATTTACAAGGAGGTTTTATGTTTACACAGGATGAAAGCAACTACTTAAGAGGCTTGGTAATCCTGGCGGCGGTCGACCGTGA
>JBLMYS010000303.1:0-4724 GCA_050258415.1 Acidobacteriota bacterium
ACCGCAATACTGAAAACAAGCACCGCTTCATAAAGAAAAGCCTGGCTGAGAATAAACCCGTCGTCCTGGCATTCGACTGCCCCCATTCATTTATTTCGGCAAAGGAGGCCTGGACGCCTGACTCTTCGGACTACAAAGAATGGAGGCGCGGGCATGCAATTACGGCCGTCGGCTATAACAATAACAAGTTCGGAGGCGCAATTGAGATCATTAACAGCTGGGGAAATAAATGGGGAAAAGAGGGCTATACATGGATCAGGTATAAGGACTTCGACTTTTTCTGTAAACTGGCCTTTGAGATGATAGATAAGTCCACAGACGATTCCTCTAAAATTGACCTCTCCGGTTCGCTTATATTTAAGGAAAGTACGGGACGTGAAATGAAGGCGCGTTATAACGGCGAGTTCTTCACAATGGAAAAACCCTATCCATCAAACACAATGTTTGAACTCAGACTCTCAAATAATGAGCCTGCTTACGTTTATGCTTTCAGCAGCGATCTTACATTTAAGACATACAGGATATTCCCCTTTACAGACAGAATGGTGGCGTACCTCCCCTACAGGCAGAATAACGTGGCCATTCCCGATGAGGAAAGTTTTAACGCTCTCGACACAATACCGGGAATATCCTATTTCTGCTTTATCTACTCCAAAGAGGCGCTTAATATAGACAGCCTCATGAAAACAATTGAAAAAGGGAAAGGAACTTTTTACGACAGGGTTGTTTCAGCCTTCAAAGACAGGATGGTCAGCAAAAAGGATGTTGAATTAAATTATAAAGATGGTATCATATTCAATGCAAGGAGCAGGGGGAAAACTTTAATTCCGGTTCTCGTGGCAATTAAGCATTTATAATAAATCATACTTCTTCAGGCGGGGTTAAATTCAGGGGGACGAAATGAAGAAAATATGTGCCTTTGCCTTTAATGTTACTTTTGTGTTATTTCTCCTTTGCGGCTTTTCACGCGCGCAGGAGAAAATTGACGTCAGCTTTGAAGCCGGAGAAGGGAGTAAAATATTTATATCCTACTTTCTCTACGGCGACGCCTCCAAAACTTATGAAGTAAATACCATACTCAGAAAATCGAACGACCCTTCTTTTAAGCTCGTCCCGAAGGATTTGTCGGGTGACGTTGGCGAGGGGAAATTTGCAAACCGGAAATGCACAATTGTCTGGAATATGGATAAAGACGAAGAAGCCCGCCTGGAAGGAGAGGATTTTTATTTTGAAGTAACCGCCGATGAAATTAAAGAAAAAAGCTCCTGGTACTGGTATGTTCTTGGCGCTGCGGCCTTAGGAGGCGGGACAGCTGCGTATCTCCTGTTAAATAAGGATAAATCTTCCGAGCCATCAACGCCCGGCAACCCCGCGGGGGAAAACGTTGCAATGCCTCCGGGCAGGCCGTAAAAAAAGAAGATAATTAAGAAATAACAGTTTCAATTAAATAAAGGATAATTAACAGATTTAGAAATTTTTAAGAGAATGCAAGATGGGAAAGATAATATTACTGATAGTCTTTGCCTTCTGCATGAACGTTTACGCTCAGATAAAAGGCACTTCCCAGACAGGAAGGCTTAAATCTAAAAAGGAAGCAGTTAAAGATATTACTCCTCCTGAGATTACGCTGAAGGAACCGGCTGTAAATAACGGGGATGAAATTTCTGTAAATACCGGCAGGATTAGAATACTGGGACAGGTAAAAGACACCGGTCCCATAAAATCGCTGAGGTTGAATGAGCAGATGCTTAGCCTTTCGGCGGATAATTCCTTCAGCCTGGAATATACGCTTGAAAGCGGCGTTAACAGTTTCCTTCTGACGGCTACTGATGAGAATAATAATTCATCTTCAATAACATTCACCATAGACTACAAAGCCAGAAACGAGCCTCCTTCAATATCCATACTGGAACCTGTGCCCAACGGAAACAATGAAGCCTCTGTCAAGGAAAAAAGCGTGGTCGTAAGGGTAAATGTTTCGGATAAAGACGGGATTAAGGAAGTCCGCATAAATAAACAGAAAGCCCGTCTTCTGGGGAAAACTGAATATTACGTAAATCTCAATCTGAATGATGGCGTAAATCCCGTTCAGGTTGTTGCCGCAGATAAAAAAGGCGCCTCATCAGACTTCACATTTAACATTATAACGCGCTTTGATAAACAGGGGCCAAGTATAAAAATAACGGAGCCACAGGTTTCAAGAGGCATCAGAGTAATAAGGAAAAGCGAAACCGTTATGGTCAGAGGCAAAGCTGAAGATGAAAACGGAGTCTATGAAGTCTCAATAAATAACATTAAGACACTTCTGGAGCCGGACGGTAGTTTTTCGCTTAACATGTTTCTTCAGGTAGGAGACAACAAGCTTACGGTTAAGGCGCTGGATAAAAACCTTAATGCCACGATCGACACATTTACAATTATAAGAAAACTTGTTGACGTTCTTACAGGAGGAAGATACTTCGGCCTCATTATCGGAATTAATTCCTACTCGGGTTACTGGCCCTCGCTGCGCTGTGCGGTAAACGACGCCAAAGAAATAAGTAAAATACTTAAAGAGCGCTACAGGTTCGATTCCGTAATAACGATTCTGGATAAGAATGCCACACGGCGTAACATTATGCAGAACCTCGAATGGCTTTCAAATAACCTGAATAAGGATGACAATCTGCTCATCTTTTATGCAGGACACGGACAGTTTAACAAAGTTCTAAACAAGGGCTACTGGGTCCCGGTTGATGCAAATGTCAATTCGGTAGCCGATTATATAGCAAACAGTGAAGTCAGGACATTCCTTGCGGGCATCCCATCAAAGCATACGCTTTTGATTACAGATGCATGTTTTGCGGGAGACATTTTCCGGGGAGGCAAGGGTGAGACCGTGGCTTTTGACCCCAATAATATGGATAAGTATTACAGGGAAGTCTACCGCAGGCAGTCGAGGCTGGCACTCACTTCAGGCGGAGTTGAGGAGGTGCAGGATAACGGGAAAGAAGGGCATTCAATTTTCACTTACTATCTGCTCAAGGCATTAAGGGAAAACAAGAGCCGTTACATGGATGCCTCGCAGCTTTATAACGACCTCAGGATCGGTGTATCCAACAACTCCGAACAGACACCAATGCTGCAGGTGGTAAAGGATACATATGACGAGGGAGGCCAGTTTATATTTGTGCTGCAGAACGATGAGTAGCCTAAGACAAAAATTGTAAAAACATTTATGGTGGATTGCCATGAAAATCCTGTCTGTAATTATCGCCATAATTATTATGACCAGCCTCCAGCTGGGGCAGGTTATGGATAGAGCCCCCGTACATCCGGAAGATGGGTCCGCGGCTTCAAAAGTGCCCCATCATAACCCCGCCGTCATCAGCTCAGAGAAGAGCACATGGGATATTAAACTCCTCTGGAGCCTGAAGGATGTTACCAGTAATTTAGGTCATGCAGGCATTGTATATCTTAATACATCGGGTGACGTCTGGATTTCACGCTGGAACAGCGACACACTTTTCGTCTGGACCGCAACAACAACAAACGTTTTCTACAGATTTACAATCCCGGGCGTTACAGGTGTAAGGGCAATGACATTTGACGGGACATATATTTATGCCGGAAATAATACAACTGATATAATGGTCATTAATCCGGGAACAAGATCGCTTAAAGAAACAATAAAGGCTCCGCAGGCCGTAAGATACATTACGTATGATCCGAAGGCGGACGGCGGCAAAGGAGGTTTCTGGATAGGCAACTTCACCTCCGACCCTCAGCTTATAAGCATGAGTGGTACTGTTCTTAAAACACTTTCCTATGCAGATCTCGGTGCAGCAGGCATTTACGGGGCAGCTTATGACGCTCAGACTTCGGGAGGTCCCTACCTCTGGTTTTTCGGGCAGGGGGATGGCTACGGAGATTCCCAGACAATCTCACAATTCAGCCTTAGCACGGGTAAGCCCACAAATCTCCAGCGCGATATAAGCTATGACATTGCAACATATGCCGCCTCTATGGGAATACAAGTAAATCCCGACAGCATGCTTGCCGGAGGATTGTGCCTGGTTACGGGAATTTTCCCCGGCATTGTGGCTTTAGGGGGAATAATGCAGGCGGACCCCGATTTGATTTTTGCCGTTGAGGTCGGTACAACGGCCGCTCCTCCGACGACAATTACAATTAACCGTTCCTTCAGCTTCGGTGATCCTAAGGTGAGCTCAAACTACAGGATTTTAAGTCTTCCGGGAGAGGTAAATATGCCGCTTTCGCAGATTTTTACGGGTGCCGGGGAGCAGAAGAAAAACTGGAATGCATTTTATGATAACGGGAAAACGGAAAACTACCTCATCGAGTACGATAATTCGGCAGCTTTTACATTCAGGCCCGGAAGCGCCTTCTGGGTGGTCAGCAAGAATGCCCTTAACGTTTCAGCGCAGGTTAACCCTGTTACAACTGATGGCCTCGGGATGTATGAGATCCCACTTCACAGCGGGTGGAATCTTATCTCAAGTCCTTTTACCTCAGAGATTTCGTGGGCATCGGTGAAGCTTGCAAACCAGCTATCCGCCAACAGCCTCATTTACTCATGGAACGGGAGCTGGAGTAACCCAGCAGCACTTTCACCTTATGAAGGCTACTATTTTAATAATGCAAACAACCTCACTTCTTTGAAATTAACTGAAAGCATTCCGGTGGGCATATCAGGATCCAGACTAAATAAAACCACTCTCTAT